>CBFHHL010000164.1:0-4543 GCA_965655685.1 Luminiphilus sp. | reverse complement strand
TGTGGTTGATATGACTGAGGGTGAGCGGCTAGCGGCAACGTTGGGTGACAAAAAAGCGATTATTCTCAAAAATCATGGACATCTCACTGTCGGTCAGTCAGTGGAGGAAGCGACTTGGTGGTACGTCACTATGGAACGGTCCTGCCAGGCACAGCTACTTGCGGAGTCAGCGGGTGAAACCCAGCCCATTCCACACGAGATGGCTGTCCATACGCAAAAACAGGTTGGGAGCACACTCTCGGGCTGGTTTAGCGGGCAACCCTTGTTTGATGTGATTTTGAGCGAGCAACCCGAGCTATTGGAATAACGGACCTTTCTCACTTTCAGGTTTAGTTTCTTGCGATCCGTGAAGCTCACCATCGCCGTGCGTTTGCTGTGAGGCTGGCGTTTTCCCCGGTTAAGTCATAAGGCTTGGTCCCAAGAGCGTATGCACTGACAATGAATGCGCTCTGACTCATAGCCTCTCGTTGAGCCGTGTGCGATCAAAAGAAATGAGTAGCAAGCCTACATTGACAGCTTGAACAAGCAGCAATGGGTAGTGAATGAACTGTACAAGACTCGTGGAGTCATCGGTATTCAGCCAAGTACGTGCAAGCTGGTAGAACCCGGCGGCGAAAGCAAGGCCCAATAACGCACCAATCGATTTACCAATGTCGAGGTGTTTTAACTTTTCTCTGGCGACAACAAGCGTCTCCAGTCTTCCCAGATAGCTACCAAAGATCAGCGCGAACTGAAATCCTAGATAAATTCCAACGGCGAGAGTGAATCCTTCTGGATAGATCAGAATCGCGAGGACACTGATTAGTGCTATGAGCTCGACACCCAGTGAGATGCGGAAGAACGCAGTGAGATTGAATAATTTCGAGTATCCCAGTGCGACCAACCAAGTTCCCAAACTGAAACCGATGCCTCCCGCGGAAAAGGCCTCGGGTGGTAGAGGTGACATCAATCCTACATAGGCCGTGCCCCAGACACCTTGAAAAAATGCATTCGCCGCTTTGTAGCCTATGAAGGGCTTGAGTCTCAGCGCGGGGTGGGTCACCTCAGACACTCAGAAATCCACACCTTTTCGTGCTTTGATGCCAGCCCTAAATGCATGCTTGACCTCTTTCACCTCAGAGACCGTATCCGCGAGTTCCTGTAAGGCTGAACCACCACCACGACCAGTAACAACTACGCTTTGCTGGTCGGGTCGCTGTCGAATGGCGTCTAGCACACAGCCCTCGTCTAGGTAGTTGAACGACAACATATAGGTTAGCTCGTCGAGAATAACGAGGTCGTAGTTGGGGTCAGTCAGCATACGCTGAGCCTCCTTCCAAGTGCGCTCGGCTGCTTGAATATCGGATTGACGGTCCTGCGTATCCCAGGTGAAGCCAGTTCCCATTTGGTAGAAATCAGACTCGGGAAGATTCGCTCTCGCGAATAATTCCTCGCCCGAAAGTTGCTGACCTTTAATAAATTGTACGATTCCGACTCGATGCCCATACCCCATGGCACGCATAACCATACCGAAAGCGGAGCTCGTCTTGCCTTTGCCATTGCCTGTCAGCAACAGGACGAGACTTTTTTCGGTATCTGCTGCTGCAATGGAGGCGTCGACGTTTGTCTTTTGCTTCTCCATAGAAGCTTTGTGTTTGGCGTCTTTAGTCATATTACTTGCCTAGATAGATAGGTTAAGAGCGAGGTAGAGGGTTCTACCGGCACTGCGGTAGCCGACGATATCAGAGTAACCCTCGTTGGTGAGATTCTCCGCGCGAACCGATATCTTCAGGTCCTCAGTAACTGCGTAACTGAAGGAGCTATCCATGACGGTGTATTCGTTGAGCGTTGTCCCAAACCCGTCGCTGCGATCGCCAGTGTAGCGTGCAAGCAATAACCAGCTGATTTTCTCACCGCTGAATCGTGCTGAAAGCTGTGCCATTTTTTCTGGTCTATACGGGAGTTTGTTACCTGACGCATCCTCCGCGGTCAGGTCGCTGACAAAACTCTCGAGCGTAACACCCTCACCAACATCCCAAGAAGCGATTGCCTCAATACCACTGAACTGGCTGGTGCCGGGGACTTGAATATATCCACCCGCAAACAAGGCTGGGTTGTAGCTGTAGATAATGGAATCACTGACTTCCTGATCGAAATAGGTCAATTCCCAGGCGATGCTGCCTTGATTTCCTCGTAGGCCAATTTCCCAGCCTTTGCTCTGCTCCTCATCGAGTGCATTCTCTCTCGCCTCGGGTAGTGCAAAGGGCGACTGATTAGAGCCAACCTCGTAGGGGGAAGGTGCTCTGAATCCCGTTCCATAAGCTGCTTTGATAGCAACTCCTGCCAATCCTGTATCGGTCAGCGCCGTGAGACGCCAAGACGTATAGCTGCCAAAATCTTCGTTGCTATCATTTCTCACTGCTGCTGAAAGGGTCACAGCCTCGCCCGCCCGCCGTACGTTCATAAAAAGCGCATCGTTGTCACGGCGTCTTGCCGTGCCAAAACCGTCGTCATAGCTTTGCTGGTCGAGGTCTGCGCCAAGGGTAATGTCTACACTTTCCGTGAGCACGCGATTGTGTGACAGCGACATTTGCTCGTTCGTTCCCAGTAGTGCGAACTGAAAAACACCATCGGTGAAGTAAGCTCGGTCACTTTCGCTCTCGCTGGCACTGAGCTGGGTTGAATGCCCCTCGCCTCTGTGGCGCAAAACGATACCTTGAGTTCTGTTTTTGTAGTTGTCGCCGCAATTGTTACTCGAGATGAAGCTAAAGTTTTCATCAAACCGACCGCAGCCATCGTAGTCAGTGCTCGCCTCTACCTCTCGTGCGCTCAAGGTAGCGGACCACCCGTCCCACTCGGGTGTTGTGTAGCTCAGCTGGATACTGTCGTTATCGTAACCATCGTGGTCTGCCAGTTGAGTATCGCTTTTAAATGCGTTGAAACCATCCGTTTCGATATGGTTTAGAACTGCGGTCACTTCACCAAAATTCAAGGTGCCCGTGTTCACCACGAGAGATTCTGCCTCAAAGCCGTAGCCGCCTCGCTCTGCAGTAATGTTGGCGCTGGACTGAGTGCTTCCTCGCCGACTGGTGAGTGAAATGACACCGCCGGCATCGGCGCCCCACAGTAGCCCCTGCGTACCTCTTAGTACCTCAACACGTTCGAGGGATCCCGCTACGATGTGCTCCATTCGCGGTGCGATTTGGGGTGAGGAGGGGTCACTGATATCGATGCCATCAATTAACACGCGTGTTCTAAAGGCGTCTTGCCCACGGATTCGTATGCCACTCACAGCACCGATACCACCTGTCTGCGTGGTTGAGATACCGACTTGTGAGCGCAGTAATTGCGGGAGAGTGGCTGAGCCCAAGGCTGAGATGAGCTCGCGATCCATAACATTGACCGAGACTGCGAGTGACTCGACTGCCGTGTCGACTCGGTCGGCAACGACAACGGTTTCGTCAATCTGATCCGCAGACGCCGATGGATGCACTAACACCAGCGTTATCAAAAAGGGTAGGGCGTTTTTGAGCGTGGCCATGTTGGCTCCCTTTATCATAATAGGAGCGGAAGGCAGGCAGTGAGGCCAGCAGCGTAAACAGCACGAAGCGAACTCCCTGCTGGAGCCCACCGCGCCATCGGGTTTTGTTATCAGGCAGGTATCGGGCTTTGCACGTGATACGCACTTACCGTTGCGGGGGCAGCGCTGGTTTATCCAGACTTCCCTTTTAACCTACCCGGGTGTTTCCACCTGTAGGCACCTAACGCGCGGACACTACGCTCCTGATCTGTCTGAGTCAATTGAATTGTGTGCTAGGGTTCGCGCATGCATTTTTCCGAGCAAATATCTGAGCAAATGATTGATCAAAGCAGGGCGCGTGTTGCGCAGTGGCATGATTTCGTCGCCGAGCGTCTAGGTCGAGAACCTCGTGGTTTTCGCGACGTCTCGGCTTTCAATGATGAGGGTTTACCCGCCGTTATAAGGGTGAGTTCAGTCGTTGATGAAAAGCCTTTCCCAACCCTCTTCTGGCTCATTGATGAGGGCATTTCGCTGAAAATAGACCGGCTTGAAGCAGCAGGCTGGATCGCCAAACTTCAGCAGGATGTTAACGAGAGCGAAGCGATAAGGAATGAGATGGAGCTAGCACACATCGCGCATAACAGGCTGCGGGACGTGTTTTTGACAAAGGCAGAGATCGCAATACTCACCTCGCGAGGCATGATGTCCGCGTTGTCAAACAGAGGCATAGGCGGTATTCAAGAGCCCGACAGAATTCGCTGTCTTCACACTTGGTATGCCGCACACATGGTCGAACCAAACTGCATTGGCGGAGCGATTGACCAATTAATTGAGAGCACTGAGTGTTTCGAATGGCGCTTACTCTAGTCTAGTAGATTCCAGTACAACAGGGTCTAGCCCAATAGAGAGAAGCGCCGAGGTGGGCCACTCGACGGCTTTGCAAGTAGCGCATTACATCCGGAGTCGCTTACATCGTGAAGTGGCAGAAGCACAACTTGTTACCCTCTGCGTCTCTTACGTAAGCACCATAAAATACGCCGGGTA
>CBFHHL010000163.1:0-7873 GCA_965655685.1 Luminiphilus sp. | reverse complement strand
CCTGCCCATTCAAGGTCAGCATCTGCTGATCTTCGTCGTACTCGTAAGTAGCAGGAATACTGCCATCGTGAGGCGCCAAAGGCACTCCACACTGCTCTTCAGCAACACCCTGCCAACTCTCTAGCCAGGTGGCGTCTCCATAATCTACAGAGAAAGAGCCATCCCGTGCGAACGTGTACTCATCATCAAACAAACAGTCACGAACTGTGAGAGCACTCTCGTCATTTGCCCACCAGGTACCAGAATCGTCCACAGGACCGACCCAAAGAGCCTCGGCGACTGGCTTGAGACGCCACGTGCCTAGAATCCCTGTATCCTCGACTTCCTCACCTGCGAGTCGCTCGAGGCGTATGTTCGCTACCTTCAATGACTTACCACCTTGCTCCCCGTTAGGTGAAAGGACCAGAAAAGCCTTGACTGCGCCAAGGTTCAAGCGACCGCCCGGTGGGTTATTCAATTCCGCGTTGGTCGAGGTCAACAGGTCAGCAATTGGGACTTCAAAGCTCTTCCACGTGCCCGGTATGTAACCAGCCAAGTCGAGCTCGATAGGCCCTGTGCCCTGAGGATAGTCATTCTCAACTTTGTAAATAATGCCGTCCGCAACCGTCTCAGCAGGCAGCTGAATATCGAACTTCAGCGTGCCACCCGCAGAGTCGCTCAGATCGAGCCCCTGGTCGTCCTTGATAAACCATGCGCCACCAACACCATCACCAAAGTTCACCTGAACCGCGTTTGGACCGATATCGTTGTCACCCGTTGGCACAACAGACCAAGTTACCTGGTTCGACGTGTTGCCATCGCAATAGTCAGCAGAGAACTCGTTCTCTGCAGAGACCGCACAAATACCGGGAGACCAGGCAGACCCCGCTTGCCCGTTCTCATCAAGTACGGTTATCACAATATCGTCAGTCGATTGAGCAGGCGGAGATACGCCACAATTCCCGTTGGGCGTACCGCAAACTAGACGAATGTTATCGAGTTGAACGTGCGCCGCAGCGCTTGGCTCGACTACGATTAGGTTTTTAACAGCGCCAAGCGCAAGAGTGCGCTCACCAGGATTTGCCAATAGTTGATTGATCGATGCACTGTAGGAGAACCACTCGTTCTTCGGCATATCAGCAACATTGAGTGTCACAAAACCCAATGCGGGGTAGCCACTATCCATCTTGACTGAGATCGTGCTACCTGGAGCCGTCATTGAGCTATCGATATACATATCGAACTTCAGCTCACCACCGCCCCGATGACCATACACATCGATGATCTTGCCGTCTGTGGCGTTGATAACAACGTTACCACCACCATCGCTCATAACATCGAGCACGTTACCGCGACCTTCAACCGCAACCTCAGAAACTGTAATGCCGATCGCGCCGTCGTTGTCATATCCAACTTGAGCTTGCAAGTCTCGCGTTACATCTCCCGTAACGAAATTCCAAGTCAACGGACCCACCGAATCGGTGTAGATCTCGGTGGTTACCACTTCAGGACTCTGCGGCGCCGGTGATTCTATCGACCGGTCAGCAAGGCTGTTACAGCCTGTACCGTTACCTGTCGCGTATGTGCACTCGTAGACACGAATGTAGTCAACTACCATCTCACCAGGAACAGCAGCAGGATCGAGTTCAACACCCGGCCCCACCCCACCGACAGCCAAGTTGACTAATAGGTGAAAATCGCGATCAAAGGGCGCCGCAGGATCTGATGCCAGCTGATAACCATCTGTGTTGTCTTTGAAGTAGTAGCTGTAATAAACGTCTTTGTTGACCGTTCTCAGGTGCTCACCGTCAACGAACCAACGCAGGTAGTCACCGGACCACTCAAGCGAGTACGTATGCCAGTCGCTTGCATCGTCAACATCGGCCCCTTCAGACGTAATCTGATTCAGTGGCCACTCGAAGCCATGGTGCGCAGCCATGAAAACCCCTTGGTTTTCCGTGCCAGCATTAACGACCTCCATGATGTCGACTTCACCGCTGGCGGCCCACACACCGTAGGGTGAGTTTGTAGGGAGCATCCAGACAGCAGACCACATGCCATCCCCAGGCGCAGCTTTCGCGCGGATGTCAACACGGCCGTATTGGAAGTCAAATTTGTTCTTAGACCGCATGCGAGATGATGTATAGCTGCTACTACCCGCATTCTCCTCGCGTGCCTCGATGACTAGCGCGGACGTTCCATCCACCTCCTGGATTGAAGCGTTTTCAGCCTGATAGTACTGGAGCTCGTAGTTACCCCATCCAGGTAAGCCGTTGTCACTACCGTCCCCGATTTGGAATGTCCAATTACTTGAATCGACGCTTTCGCCATCAAATTCATCAGACCAGACCAGCCTCCATTCTTCCTCTTCTTGAATGTAGAACGGCTCAGTCTCAGGTGACGAAGCACCTCCCCCGCCACAGGCGTTCAGTAGTGCTGCCGCTAAGCCGATGCCTATCAGACGGCCATGACGATGCAAACGATCAAACATGAGTAACCCCAATTCAGTGAATATAGTTAGTTTTAGCAGTGTGCTTTATCCCACAACGACGCGGCCCGCTTAATAAAAACGCGACGATAGGGACTTTGGGCGAGACAAGTGGGAAAGGGGCCGATTCACCTATCCCATGAGTTCTTGAACCGCCGAACGATAGTTGCGGCTTACCTTCAAACTCACCTCATTGTCGAGATGCAGGAGACACTCTCCCTTTGGTATCGCATCTACAGATCGCACCTTGTGCAGGTTAACTATGGTGGACCGGTGGATCCTAACAAATTCACTCGACAGCTTTTTTTCCAACTCTTTCATGGTTGAACGCAAAATGTAGGTCTCATTCCCTGCGTGAACACACATGTAATCGCCCGCCGCATCGATCCACTCTATGCTCTCTAGCTCCACCAAGTGGGTGTGGGCGCCGTCTTTAATGGGAAGCCGAGTGGGCCGCTCTTGAATTTCACTCCCTAATAGCTCAGCACCACCCTGTAGGCCCGCGATAGCTGCAACAGCGGCCTCTTTGCCGCTCTGTAATGCAACTGACAACAGGCGATCTTTGGCTCTGGCAACGGCCTCCAAGACGCGCTCTCCCTCGAACGGTTTGAGCAGATAATCAACCGCGTTTGCATCAAAAGCGCGAACCGCATACTCATCGTAAGCCGTTGCAAATACCACCGCGGGCATCACATCACTCTGACAACGCTTCACGACGTCGAGACCGTTCAGTCCAGGCATTTGAATATCCAAAAACATCAGGTCGACGGGCTGCTTTTGAAGTTCCAGCAAGGCTTCCCTTCCACTTCGGCAGCGCCCAACAATTTTTATCCCATCAACTGCGTTTAGCAGGCGTTCCATATACTCGAGTGCCAGCGGCTCATCATCAACGATGAGCACTCTCAATGGCTCAGTCATGTCCGTCGCCCTCCCCTCGTCGGCAAGTGTAGCGCAAGTTTCAAACCACCCAACGTAGAGGGCGCAGCGTTAAAACTAAAGGCATCTCCGTACAAATTCTCAAGCCGCTCTACCGTACTTCTCAGGCCGAACCCCGGCGACTCAAATAAGTCATCAAACTCGACTTTCCCACCATCTTGACCCGATCCACTGTCTTCAACACTCAGAGCAAGCTCTTGGTGACCCAATTTTGCCGTTACTACAATCTTACCACCGGCCTCTGCCCTACCAATCGCATGCTTAATGGCATTCTCTACCAACGGCTGCAAAAGCAGGCTTGGGACCTGTTCTGGCAGTGCTCGCGGATCAATCTTTTGTTCAACCACCAAGCGATCGGAGAATCGCACCTGCTCTATCCGAAGATAAAGATCGAGAGCCTCAATCTCATCTCTCAATGGCACCGTTATATTTCGATCCGACTCAAGAGAGAAGCGAAGGAAGGTGGAGAGCTCCCCAATCATACTCTGCGCGTCATCGCTACGTTGAGCACTAACCAGCGACGCAATCGAGTTGAGTGTATTGAATAGGAAATGTGGGTTAAGTTGGTATCGCAATAACTTCAACTGCGCCTCGCGAGCAGCGGACTCTGCAGACACTAACTTGAAGGCCTCCTGACGCCTTCCAGCCTCCAAGACCAGGAGAGACTCGCGTTCACTTTGCAAGAGTTGGGCATACTTGACGAGGTGGTAAAGCGCTACCCAAGCCAGAAACACAAAGAGCGAAGGAAATAAGAACCCACCGAAGTCATCCCAAAGACCAGCCTCATCGGCAATAACCATCAGTAGTTGCAGTCGCATGATGGCCCATACCGTCGCCACGATGAGGACCAGCGAGATAGCGATTGCCAGACGCGTCGCAGCACCCCATTTCCATGTCGACTTAAACGCCTGACGTAAAGGGATACTCAGTAGGAATCCAAGCAATGACTGCAGAATATTGTGAGCAATATACGCGAACTGTAGCTGATTATAGGGAAGCGATAGGCTCACATACGTCACCACAGACAAACCTAGCCAGCCGCCCGCGTTCAACAGCCAGAACAGACGGTCGGAATCGCTAACCGTCTGAGAGAAAAATCGTGTGAATGGGCCAAGCCCTGAAGTCATTTGGTTCAAGCTATCCCTACTGTGCACACCGTTTTTATTGATACGCCTTTACCAGCACTCGTGTGTAACGCCGCGTAATGTGATGAAGAAAACCTTCGGGCACTCATCTTCGTTCCGGAGAATTTATCCGAGAGCAAATAAACGTATTCGCTACACCTTAAGACCACCCGTATCGATGTCCACAAATTTTCCACCGCTAGCGACCAGCTGCTCAAGCAGTGGCGACACAGTAATGGCAGCGTCATTAGCTGCAAGCTCCGTCATTACTTGAAGAACCTTATCAGCGCCCAACGTGTCTGCGTAGTAAATCAATCCACCTTTATCCAACGGCCAACCGTAGCCATTAAGCCATACAACATCGATATCTGACGGTCGTTGTGCTTTGTTCTCCTCCAAAATCGCTAGCGCTTCGTTAATCATTGGGATAACACACCGATCAAGGATTGCCTCACTCGACATCGATGTGTCTTCAGCGCCTGTGATCTCACGAATAATCCCTGCGGTCACATCCGAGGGAATATTTTTTCGGTTTTCATCGTAGTCGTAGTAACCGGCGCCCGTCTTTTGACCGCGTCGGTCCAACTCGCAAAGCGCATCTCTTATCGGATTACTCGTCGTCGCGCCTTTTTTCCAGCCAATATCGAGCCCGGCGAGGTCAGACATCTGAAACGGACCCATTTTGAAGCCAAACTCATTAAAAGCAGCATCGATATCCCAAGGCATGATGCCCTTGTAGACGAGAGCGTTAGCTTGATACTGACGTGCGAACAAAATGCGGTTTCCCACAAAGCCCGGACATACACCCACCAGAGCCGCTACCTTGCCGATGGTTCTTGCAAGGTCGACCGAGGTAGCGACAACATCGTCCGCCGTTTTCTGAGCACGAACGATTTCGAGGAGACGCATCACATTTGCGGGCGAGAAAAAGTGCAGACCGATGACGTCCTCTGGGCGAGAGGTAACTGAAGCGATTTCGTCGATATCCAAGGCAGATGTATTGGTCGCCAATATAGCGCCCGACTTCGCGATTTTATCGAGCTGACTAAAGACGGATTTTTTGATTTCCATGTCTTCAAATACGGCTTCTATGATGAGGTCACACTCGGCCAACGCCCCTAAATCCAGCGACGGCGTATACCGATTCATGCATATTTCAACTTCTTCTTGCGGGAAGCGTCCACGATCGGCGCTACGTTGATAGTTTTTCTGAATAACGCCAAGCCCCCGATCCAACGCTTCCTGCTTCGTCTCGACGATCGTCACAGGTATACCAGCAGACGCAAAATTCATTGAGATACCGCCACCCATGGTGCCTGCACCAATAATACCGACGCGCTCAACCCTTCGGCGCGGCAGAGCGTCAGAGATCCCATCAATGTTCCATGCTGCCTTTGCAGCTTGCTGAATATAGGCAGCGACCTGGGCATCAGAAGTAGAATTTGTCATTTGGTATCTCTCTTTTGTTTTGTCTGAGTCGTTATTCTTTGTGGGCAATGCCTAGTGGCATTCCCGTTTTTACTTTGGTGGGTAGCATAATGCCCACCGCGCGTCGCAACAAAGCGTGGCTGTCTGCTCCGGCTAAAGTGTAAGCGAGCACTGTCGCAAGTACTAAGCACAGGCGCTAGGAGTGTACCTCCTTACTCAGGGAATCTCACACCAAGGTGCTTCGCCACTAAGCTACAAACCGGGGACAACCTTGGAAGCGCGGCAAGTCGTGGGATCACACCCTGAATGCGCACCCACTGAGGTTCCCGAGATGTCCGGCCATGGAGCTTGGGCGTTAACAATGCTACCAGCCCTCTCATACGTCACCCCGGTCCACCTTCAGAAAAGCACCTATTTTGGGTGAAACGTATTAGAGTTAGGTGAAACGTATTAGATCAAACGTGTGGCAGTGGGATGATTGGACGAACTTAGTCTTGGACTACGTCGTAATTACAACCCCGCTCGTCGACTAATTTGTTGTTTATGCGACCAGAGAGCGGCATTGTGTGGCATCCGGAAATTTGAGCTCTGTACCGTGCCCGACACCTTATTGTATTCGATGCGATTGATCGCCTTAGCAATCTCCATCACAACACTGCAGAGCTGTGGCGGCGGAGGCGGATCTTCAACCTCACCGGGTATACCCTCACCGCCAGTCATTGATACATCAGCCCCCGTCATCACCCTCAACGGAAGTGCGGAGATTGAAATCACCGAGGGTGAGATTTTTTCAGACCCCGGTGCCGCTGCTACCGATGATGTGGACGGCACTGTCGCGGTGACTGTTCAAGGCAACGTGGACTCCACTCCACGAACCTACGTGCTTACTTACACAGCATCAGATTCGGCAGGGAACGAGAGTCAAGTGACCCGTGAGGTCACTGTGGTGGCCAGAGACACAACGCCCCCGGTTATTACGCTGGTAGGTGAAGAGACGGTCGAGATCACGGAGGGAACCGTATTCAACGACCCGGGCGCATCAGCCACGGACGACGTCGACGGTGCTTTGGAGGTAACTGTTACCGGTAGCGTAGGAACCAGTCCCGGTAGCTATACGCTCACCTATAGCGCTACTGACGCTGGCGGCAATAACAGTCAAGTTAGTCGCACCATCAACGTCATTGGTAACGACTTCGATCTCTTTACCGCAACTGCGAGTCAAATCGTTGAAGAGATGACTCTTGAACAAAAGGTTGGGCAGATGATTCAACCAGAGATTGCCCATATATCGTTGCAGGAGATAACACAGTTCGGCATAGGTAGCGTGCTCAACGGGGGTGGAAGTCACCCCAACGGCAACCGAGCAGCATCCGCAAGTGAGTGGCTGGCCTTTGCTCGTGCCCTCCGATCAGCCTCAATGGAAACCTCTGCAAACAGTCTGGGCGTTCCTATTATCTGGGGGACAGACGCAGTCCACGGACACAACAATCTAAGGGGCGCCACCATTTTCCCACACAACATTGGGCTTGGGGCCATCAATGACCCAGAGCTAATCAAAGAAATCGCGGTCGCGACAGCGCGCGAGGTGGGCGCAACGGGTATTGACTGGACGTTCTCGCCCACAGTAGCTCAGGCAAAAGACTATCGCTGGGGCCGCACCTATGAAAGCTATTCAGACGACCCAGCGATCGTGGAAGCCTACGGCAGAGCGATGGTGGAAGGCATAGAACAAGAAGGTATCGCCGCAACAGCCAAACATTTCATTGGTGACGGCGGCACCACAGCAGGAAGAGATCAAGGTAACACTGCCCTTCCCACTGATGAACTCCTTGCGCAGCACGGCTCAGGTTATACCGGCGCCTTAGAAGCGGGCGTAGACACCGTTATGGCGACCTTTAACAGCGTTAACGGCCAGAAG
>CBFHHL010000162.1:0-12341 GCA_965655685.1 Luminiphilus sp. | reverse complement strand
TTGGTAAGTTGCTTGGCCACGTTCAAAATGTCCGGTACCACACCAAAGGCGTCAGCCCCCGTCATAGCACCACACCGGCCGAAGCCTGTAATGACTTCATCAAAAATCAGCAATATCTGGTGCTGGTCGCAGAGCTCACGTAATCGCCTCAGGTACCCCACTGGAGGCGGTAACACACCTGCAGAGCCTCCCATGGGCTCGACAATCACGGCTGCGATCGTGTCTGCACCATACTTTGTGACGAAGGCCTCGAGCTCGTCAGCCAAATGCGCCCCTTGCTCAGGCATACCGCGGGAGAAAGCATTCTCGGGGAGCATGGTATGAGACAAGTGATCCGCTTCGAGTGTCGCACCAAAGAGCTGCTTGTTTGCCGGAATACCCCCTACGGCCACGCCACCGAAGTTAACCCCATGATAGCCCTTGTGCCGTCCAATAAATCGCGTCTTGTGTTTCTCCCCTTTCAACTGCCAGTAGGCACGCGCCATTTTTAACGACGTGTCTGCCGACTCTGAGCCCGAATTGGTGAAAAACACGTGGTTCAAGTCACCCGGCATGAGCGATGCTATTTTCGTGGCCAGCTCAAAGGCTTTCGGGTGACCAAACTGGAACGGCGGGCAAAAGTCGAGATGTGCGACCTGCTCACTCACCGCCTGGGTGATCTCACGACGCCCGTGCCCTAAGCCCGAGGTCCATAGCCCAGAATGACCATCCAGAACCTTACGACCGTCACTATCGATAAACCACACTCCCTCAGCACCAGTGATAATGCGCGGCGATTGCTTAAACTGACGGTTACCCGTGTAGGGCATCCAATAAGCGTTTAAATCAAAATCTATCTGCATAAAATTCTTTAATGTCGTTTTTCAGTGCCGTTATTAAGTGCCCATTTTTCAGCGATATAGACACGCCGTCTTCCGGATAAAGCAGATTACTTCGTAACGCTCGATTTTCCAGTGAAAACCTTGAGATACTGACTAGGCGATCTGCAGTACCGCTCCACACGTACTCTATCCAACCAACCACGCAGGCGCCATGCGTTGCGATCACAAATGCCAGGAGATAAGCCCATGAAAAATACGCGATTGAAAACAGTTCTCACAGCTGCTTTGTCAGTAGCCATTGCTTTGCCTGCACTGGCGCATATTGAGCGATCAGAGCCCCTCCAGTCCTTACGCCAGTCCTACTTTGCGCTTGTTGGAATGACCTTTGGCCCAATGGGGGACATGGTCAAGGGAAAGATCGAATGGAATGGCGATCAGTTCGCGGCGTGGGCAAACGATTTAGCCGCGATTTCAAGCGTCAGTGTCGAGCGCGGTTTCGCACCGGGCAGCGATAAAGGCAAAACCCGCGCAAAGCCGGCTATCTGGGAGAACCCCGATGACTTTGCTGAGAAACTCGCAGCGTTTCGCACCGAGGCATCGGCGCTCGCTGTAGCAGCGAAAAGTGGGGACAAAGAGGCGGCTATCGCTCAGTTCAAGAATACGGGTGGCGCCTGTAAGGCCTGTCATGATGAGTACAAAGCGCGTAACTATCTGTACTAAGCTCTTTAATAAGTTTTATGCAGCAGATCTCAGCGTTACTAACGTGCCATAGTCTCGATTAACGCCGTTTAGGTCCCACTAGCCGGTTTGCTATCGAGACCCAGTTCTGCCTTCTCACGGTGCTTATCAACGTCACTGAGCCGACGTGTTGGCTCGGTGGCCTAAATTTTCAAAGATCTGAAGACTTGAGGGATTTCGGACCGCTAATGCTGGATAAGGTTTGGCTTGCCGCTAGTAGTAGCTTGGCGGCTCAGGCGCTAAATTGATGGCGATCGTCAGCAGTGTCACCACGATAGCGACGACAAGAATGGCTCGGGCGATGCCAATCGGGCGATGCATTGCCTCGCGACTAGGGTGGCGCCCAAACCACATCGTCTGCACGAGGGGCTGGCGCTTTTTCAATTGATACCAAGCGATAGCTATCAGATGCAGTGCGATCAGCGCTTGGAGGACAGACCACCCTGTCTCGTGCCATTGCGATACAAAATCGATGAACTCACCGTCAAGGTAATAGGCCAATGGGCCATCAAAGGCCAGGTCATCGATACTGAACATGCCTGAAATGCCTTGCAGTAACAGCACAGAGAGTAATGCTAACGTTGAGTAAGCGCCCAGAGGGTTGTGGCCCACCACAAGGCTCCCTCTATCGCGCTCGCCGTTATGGTCGCCCTTAGCTGTAGCCTCGCGTGTTTTAGTCTCTGCCCCCTGAATATACTTGAGCACGGCACTCGGGCCGCGAACAAAGTTTACAAAGCGGCTGTGGAAGCTCCCGACAACCCCCCAAACCAGTCGAGTAGTGACGAGCACGACGAGTATGTACCCAACATAGCTGTGCCATTCCATCCGCCCGGTCTCCCCGGTCCACCACATCAAGGCAACGCCTATTGGGAAACACCAGTGAATAAACCGGGTAGGGAAGTCCCAGACTGGATAGGCCATTATTAGGGGGCCATGACGTTCAATAGCGCACTGACCGACGCTTCGACACCCAGTGTAATTGAACCCTCAGGCTCAATTTTGAAGAGGGGTGAGTGGTGCGAAGGTACTGCTGGCCCACCGTTTGCGGCGGCTTCAAAGGCCGCTGCTGGTGTGCCACCAACGGCAAAATAGAGACTGGGAATGTAGGGATCGGTGGTAAAGAAACCAAAGTCCTCGGCACCCATACCCAACCGCTCACCGTCATTAAAAATCTGCTGACCGAAGTACTCGTTCCACCCGGATCGGACTTCGCGAGTAAACGCGGCGTCGTTAATGGTCGGTGGGACGCCCTCCCCTTCGTAGACAATCACCTCGGGCAGCAGCTCGTCGGGCAGGCCCGCCACACGCCCCATATTGACTGCGACCCGCTTGATGCCATCCAGTAATACCTCTCGGTCTTCGGGGTTTTCACTGCGAACAGTGATTTGAAGCTTTGCAGCGTCGGAGATGATGTTGTGCTTCGTACCGCTGTGGAACGACCCGACGGTGATAACACCGGGTCGTCGAGGTGCAAGATTTCTGCTCACCACCGTCTGTAGACCCATAACAATTTGCGACCCAAGCACGATGGGATCAACCCCGGTGTGGGGACTGGCTCCGTGGGCGCCAACGCCTTTAATAAGAATATCTACCGTATCCGCGCCCGAGTAGGCTGACGTCTCGGGTGCTGACAGCTGCCCCGTCGGCAATGAACTCGTGACGTGAAAAGCCATTGCGAAATCGGGTTTCACGACGCGATCCCACAGACCATCCTCCATCATCACCCGAGCACCCGCGACACGCTCCTCAGCAGGCTGGCCCAGCAACATGAGCGTACCCAACCACTGGTCTCTTCGCTCAGCCATCAATTTTGCCGTACCGACTAGACTTGTGATGTGCACGTCATGGCCACAAGCATGCATTACAAAGACTTCGTTACCGTCCCAATCGAGCTGCTTGGCCTTAGACGCGTAGGCCAGACCCGACTTTTCTTGCACAGGTAGGCCGTCCATGTCAGCCCGAAACATGACAGTTGGACCCGGCCCATTTTCGAGCATGGCGATCAGGCCTGTGCCACCAATCCCACGATGAACGGTATAGCCCAGCGCCTCGAGCTCATCACCCAAGCGTGCGGCTGTTTTATCTTCCTTGAACGAGAGTTCAGGGTTTTCGTGGAAATGAATGAACAGGTCTTTGAGCTTAGTGTCGTAGAGCGACTGTACGTCTTCGGCAAGCGTTGCAGCGCTCGTGACTTGGCTCATCAGGGCTGTAATAGCGGCAAAGGACAGTGAAATAAGCGATGTTCTGGTCTTCATAAAGGCGATGATCCTGTTATTTTGTGAGTTCTTTGACGGTGAGTCTGCGCCAAACTTACCATTCATTTACAGAATGCGTACACATTGACCCCACATTGAGGCTTTTATGTATTTACATCGGCGTGCGTTAACCTTCATCCTACTCCTTTGCACGTCCCCCATAGCGCCCCTATTTGGGACAGCGGCCTTGGCAGAGGTGACGCCCAGATTGAACAGCGACGCGATTAGAGAACGATTCGGCAGCTACGGTGTAGAGGTAATCGAACAAGAAGAAACCACGCGGGCTGCAAATCTCTTCAGCATCGAGGCCGGCGAAGCCATCTGCCGGACGCTTGCGGTCACCGAATTTGTACTACCCACTAACGAGGCGCTACTGAAGAGTCACCAGCAAATTATTGCCGGTGGGAGCATTGGCGCGACGCTGCGCAAGGCGGGATTCGACATCAACAAGAAGCTCTTGATAAAAACGGAAGTGCCAGCCAACGCTGCCTTTGTTGCACTCTCTAAGGGAACGGTTCCAACTGGAACCGCGCTGTACACAAAAGTGTATGCACTTTTCGCTCAGTCAGTAGCCACCGATACTGAACAGCCGCGCGCGATTCCCTATGCGGTGATCGCCGAGGCTTATCACCCCGAGCACTTCCCTCCGGTTCATGAGGAAATTTCTGAAGCGCCCGAACTCCGAAAGGCCGCTCAACGCGTGCTAGAACACCTTGAGCAATTCTCCTTGAAAAGTGAGTCCGCTAGCCCAACTGCGCAACAAAACTGAGAGGAATACCGAGCTGTTGCGCCTTATCCGCTGCCGCCTGGCGCTCTGAACCTGCAAGTGTGGCCACCCATAGGTTGGTCGACCGAGCACCCGAACGGCAATAGGCCAGCGTTTTAACGTCGCTGTTCATCGCATCGTCCATGGCCGCGAGATCCGTTCCTGGAAACGTCATTGCATTCACGGGATAACGAATAAACGCGACACCCGCCTCGTCGCAGGCCGCCTCAATATTGTCCATAGAAGGTTGCTGCGGCTCTTCGTCATCAGGCCTGTTACAAATAATAACGCCGTAGCCTGCTGCCGCGAGCTCAGCCACTTCCGCTGGTTGTACTTGACCGGTAATCGACAGCGTATCGGTAAGTTCGATTAATGTTGGCATCGCTTCTATTCTCCGTGATGTTGATCGATGATACCGAGCTGCTCGCGCAGCACCCTGACGATATCATCTCGAGGGGTCTCTGAGATCGTGATAGGACGTCCGGTAATGCGCTGAGCAATCTCAGTGTAGATCGCTGAGACCTCCATCATCATAGCGCGCGGAAGAAGGGTGCGTTCAGCAAAATCTAACCGCTCGTCCATTCTGTCTTTATTGATGAGGATGTCGGGGTCATCCGCATACGACAGCAACGCCTGCCGGAAGCCTTCTTTACTGTTTTCGAGCACCTGTCCCTGAGCATAGGTTGCGGCATCCCAAATACGCGACGAGTCGGGTGTGCCAACTTCATCCATGTAAATAAGTTCCTCGACACCATCTCCGTTGGTGGCGTAGCCAAACTCAAATTTTGTATCGACAAATATCTGCCCAAGGCTCTGGAGTTCCTGAGAGATCAGCTCGAAGCCTGATGCCAATAAACGGGCATAGTGGTCTACGTCTGCCGCACCTTGAAATTTAAAGGCTTCCCAATGGGCGCGCAGGGTCTCCTGACTAACATTGACATCATCCACTTCCGGAACACCGGGAATCCCGGTCATAACCCCTTTGGTCGACGGGGTAATCAACAGTTCATCCAGGCGTTGATCTCGCTTCAAGTCATCGGGTAACCGAATACCGCAGAACTCTCGCTCTCCTCGCTCGTAAGCACGCCACATTGAACCGGTAATGTACTGTCGGGCAATGGCTTCGATCATGATGGGCTTGGCACGTTGTACGACCCAAACTAAGGGATGCGGGGTTTCCAATATATGGCTTCTCGCTAGGCCCGCCTCTTGAAACCGCTGAAACCAATGCCCTGAAATCGCGTTCAGCGCCGCGCCTTTGCCGGGCACACCGTCGAGGCCCTCTTCTGCTCGCCACATGCACTCGAAGGCAGACAAGCGATCACTGATCACCATAATCGCGAGCTCAGCGTCGGGGTGTGCGTCGTAGTGGCGTTCGCGGATCAACCTTGCGCCGTCCTCGCGGGTCAACCAATAGACGGACCGCACTTTCCCCGAATGTACGGGCTGGTCAGTCCTAATGGGTAAATCATTGTTTTGAGCGAGAACGCGCACGCGGTAAGCCCTTGCTGAGACGAACAACACATTCGAGTGTCCGCATTGTCTGATATCCGGTAATGTTTGACCAGCAACTCAATGACGCTATCCTTCTGCCTGCCAAAAAATGGTTACAGGACCGTACATTCATTCCAAAATACGACGCCTAGGGTTCCTTATGCAGTTACGTCCACTCGCCTGTTTTTTGATAATCGCCTCGACCCCAATGTCTTGGGCTGCAGAGATCCCAATTGAGAGAATGGAAACTGTCATTGTCACCGCGAATCGAGCGGCCGACGAGGGTGCAACGCTGGGGCAGGCATGGACCGCTTTGTCCGCCGAGCAGATAGCGACGGTTGATCTACAACACAGTAACCAGGTGTTTAATCGCGTCTCGGGTGCGTGGGTAAGCCGTGGCAACGGCCAGGAATCGCTCATCTCTCTGAGGTCTCCGGTGCTCACAGGCGCAGGTGCCTGTGGCGCCTTTTTTACCGCGGAAGACGGCATCAACCTACGAGCCCCAGGGTTTTGCAATGTCAACCAGCTTTTTGATGCAAATCTGCTACAAGCCGGTGGCCTCGAGATCGTAAAAGGCCCCGCCAACGCAACCTACGGATCGAACGCGGTCAATGGTGTCATCAATGTCATCACCAAGAGCGCGGAGCAAACACAGGACGCGATTGGTATTCAGGCGGGTAGCCGGGATTTCGGCCGTGCTCAATTGGCGCTGACGAATGGTGGACTTGCCTTAAACGCTAATGCGACGACCTACGGGGGCTACCAAGCGGAGTCTGGGTATGACCAGCAGAAAGCAAACCTTCGCTTTGACGGCGATCTTGGTACCTGGCAACTCTCAGGCGTAGTATCTGCGTCGAACCTGAATCAAGAAACTGCGGGCTACATACAAGACGGCAAAGGAGCGTATCGCAGCAATGCCGCGCGACGAGTCAACGAAAACCCCGAGGCCTATCGCGACGCTCGATCGCTGCGTGCACACCTACGTTTTGAGCGGGCTCTCGGCGACAATACGCTCAGCCTAACGCCCTACCTTCGTTCGAATGAAATGGTATTTCTTCAACATTTCCTACCTTGGAAGTCGCGGGAGTCAAACGAGCACAACAGCCTGGGTTTGCAAGCGCATTTTTCAGGCGCCAGCGACTGGGGGGACTACATTACAGGTATCGAAGTCGACTCGACCGACGGGCGTTTAGTCGAAGACCAAGCGCAGCCCTTTAGCCCCAACCAGCCGGCAGGTGTCCATTACGATTATCAGGTAGACGCCATGAATATTGCCGTGTTCGGGCAGGTCGAGGTGAAGCTAAGCGACAACGTATTGCTGCAAGGCGGCGTAAGGTCAGAGCGCACCGACTACGACTACACAACGAGCGCACCGGCAGGTTCTGTGTGTGCTCCCCAAGCGAGCGCCTGTCGATTCTTTCGACCCGAAGATCGCTCTGACGACTTCTCCAACCTCTCATCCAACCTCGCGGTGGTCTGGACAGGAGATGCACACACCCTCTACCTGAGGAGCGCACGAGGCTTCAGGGCCCCACAATCAACTGAACTCTATCGTCTACAGTCAGGCCAACAGGTTGCGGACATTGACTCGGAGGAAGCGACATCTCTCGATATTGGCTGGCGCTATAGCAACGAATACGTATCAACAGACGTGTCTGTGTACGCGATTGACAAAGACGACGTCATCTTCCTCGATCGTAACCGGCAAAGCGTGAGTGGAGCTGCCACAAAACATCGTGGTATTGATATGGATCTCGCTTGGACATTGAGCGACACGCTAACCCTGTCCTTAAACGCCTCGTTTGCTGATCACACCTATGACAGTGACATCCAGATCTTGGGTAGCCGCGGCTCAATCAAGGGTAACGTCATCGATACAGCGCCTCGCCATTTCGGCAGCGCGCGCCTAACAAAACAATTAACGCTGAACGATCGTCCAGCGAACGTGGAACTCGAGGCAATCTGGGTCGATAAGTACTTTGTCGACCCCAATAACGAGCACCGCTACCCGGGTCACGAATTGCTAAACGCGCGGGGTGAATGGGCGCTCAGTCAAAACATTCGCACCACTCTGACCATTACCAACCTGCTCGATACAGGCTACGCAGAGCGCGCCGATTTTGGTTTTGGCAACTATCGGTACTTTGTAGGGGAGCCCCGCAGCGCGGTTTTTGGTGTATATTTCACGCTCTAACAACAAGAGAGCACTACGCATGAATCAGTACGGTCCAGCTATCGTTGTCGGTGTCCTTATCGGCGGTGCCATTCTTCTGGATGAATTCATAAGACCACACCCAGCGAAGCCGCCTGTGATGGTGAAAGCGATTGAAATGGGTGAAATGCCGTTGGTCGCTGAAGAAATTCACGAGTTCCATATGGCACCCGATGGCGACGGCGAATCTAAGATTTGGATTCACAAGAGCGCCGAAGATGGCACCGCTGAAAAGATGCAGATCTCAGTGCTGGCGGAAGATGCTGACATGGCTGAGGGCATCACCATGATCAAGGTGAAAGTCGACGGTGCGGCCACGGATGATTTGGGGGATAAGGTAAAAGCGCTCGTCGAGCAGGCTCGCGAAGAAGGACGATCACTGAGCCCCGAGGAACTCAAAGCTATCGTTAACGAGACCCTTGGCAAGGGTACTGCGGACGCAGCAGTCGAAGTTGAAATCGACGTCGAAGAGCGTCAGTAACAGGCGCTCATAGGGACCGGCATCGGTAACCGTAATGCGCGCAATGCGCTGGTTGCAATTGAACAATTGAGGGTCAAGCCCATTCCGGGGGACAGGCAAAAAGACGCTGCTAGGCAAACGACCGAAGACCAACAGCGCGGCGCACCTTGTCCAAAAGCTCAGCGCTTTGTGGACGCAGACGCTCGGCACCGGCGCGCAAGATTGCCTCCACTTCCTTCGGATTGGCCATTAACCGATCGTACTCATCGCGCGCTGGGGCAATCTCGTCGTTGACACGTTCAAACAGGCGTTTCTTCGCCTCACCCCAGGCAAGTCCTGCCTCAAAGGCTTCGCGCATCTCCTGTCGCTCAGCCTCACTAGCAAACGCGCACCAGATCTGGAATACCGCAGAGGTATCGGGGTCTTTCGGTTCACCCGGCTCAAGCAGGTTGGTCTTTATTTTGTTGATACCCTTCTGGAGTTTTTTAGGCGTGTCAAAAAGGGGAATGGTGTTGCCGTAGCTCTTACTCATCTTGCGCCCATCGAGCCCTTGCAAGACAGCGACATCGTCACCAACCACAGCCTTGGGTAACACAAACGTCTCACCATAGTGGTGATTGAATCGCGCAGCGATGTCACGCGCCATCTCAACGTGCTGGATTTGATCACGGCCGACAGGAACATCGTTCGCGTTGAAAATCAAAATGTCCGCCGCCATCAAGATCGGGTATGAAAAAAGACCCATAGTAATCGCGTAATCAGGATCCTCGCCCGCTTCCTCATTCGCCTGCACTGACGCTTTGTACGCATGCGCGCGGTTCATCAAGCCCTTCGCGGCATTGCAGGTAAGGATCCACGAGAGCTCAGTAATTTCTGGAATATCTGACTGGCGATAAAAATGTGATTTTTCGTGGTCGAGCCCTAAAGCAAGCCAAGTCGCTGCAATCTCACGACTCGACTGAGCAACCAGATCCGGGTCCTGTGATTTGATCAGTGCGTGATAGTCCGCGAGGAAAAGATACGCATCCACGTCCTCCCTCTGAGCAGAGGCAATCGCAGGGCGAATAGCACCAACATAGTTGCCCAAATGTGGTGTGCCCGTGGTCGTAATACCTGTTAATAGACGATGACGTGCCATTTAAATGTTCCCCGATACCGCTGCGTGCTCAGCGCATAAGTACACATGATAAGACGAAGTTGATTGCGCTCTGTGTGGCGCGATTGTAAGAGCCAGCGCTGATTTCTACCAGTCATTCTGAGCCCATGGGAATCTGACTGAGCCCTGCGGCATTGTGGGTGAGCCCTGCAGTATTTTGGGTGAACACTGTGAAACTGTGGCTACACCACTTAAATGATGACAAATAGCAGCGCCGCAAGCAGAACGCGATAGATAACAAATGGCATCATGCCCACGCGTTTCACCAAACCCACAAAGAACGCAATGGTCACATAGGCACTTAAACCCGCTATCAACATTGCAACAGTAATCTCGAAGATGGCACCACCCGCCAGTGCATCGCTCTGCGTAAACAACATGAGCGCCAGAGCGCCGGCGATTACAGGGATCGACAATAAGAAAGAAAATCGCGCCGACGTCGCGATGTTGTAGCCCAAGAACGAGGCTGCTGTGATTGTGACCCCCGATCGAGAGGTTCCGGGAATAAGTGCGAGTGCCTGAGCCAAGCCAATTATCAGCGCATGATCCAAGCGCGTCATAGGCTGCTCATCACCGTCCGAGCCGCGAAATCGGTACGCAACACCCAATAACAACCCAAAGCCAAGCGTTGCATAGGCGATAGTGTTGAGCCCTCGGAAATAGAGATCGATCACATCTGCAAACAACAGTCCAATGAGCATGACCGGGATCGTCGCCACCACCAAGCAGGCGATCTCACGCCATGCGTTTCGCATAGAGATAATGTCTTTATTCGTAGCCGCGGTATCCGATTCCAACGGATCATCTGCCCGATCAACATCCTCGCCTTCAGTAAGCGGGAAACAGGCTCCCTCGCGTCGACCGAAAGCCCCTGACAGCAGTGTCCTCAAGGTATCTCGGTAATACACGAGCACTGCAATGAGCGTTCCAGCATGCACAGCAACATCAAAGAGCAGCCCTTGATCAGACCATCCAAAAAGCTGCGAAGGCAAGATCAGATGAGCCGAACTCGATACAGGTAAAAACTCCGTAAGTCCCTGAATCAAGGCCAGCGTGATAATCTGCAGTGTATCCACTAGCCCCCCTTCCTCTGCTCTGCGATCCCAGTAGCTGGTTTGCCCTGCTCTGAGAGTTTCTTCCAGCCGATCTCTTTCTGCACATACCTCGGTTCTAGCTGATTCGCTTCGAGGAGCAGTGACTGATCTATATGATCGAGGAAAGCCAGCGCGGTTTGCGATGGTCTTGGACGCGCCTCGACAACTGACTCTGCGACGAGTAGTTTATTGTGTGCACCAGATACGAGATCACTGCCGTCACCTATGAGCATAACGCCCGACGGCATCTGCTCAAGAGACTCGCCGTTCGGCCCCAATACCTGAGCGGGCGAAGACACTGACGGAGCTCCCAATTCAATCAACCCAGCTGTTGTCACTTCAAACCAGGCCCAATAGACCTGACCGATTTGGGCGTCCATAACGCTTAAAATACGGGTACCCACCGGAAGTGGTAGGGATTGGGCCTGCGAGGCGAGTGAGCAAACCGGCAGAACTGGAATGTCTAGGGACCAACCCAAGCCCTGGGCCACGCCAACAGCGACACGAATGCCGGTGAATGAGCCGGGGCCTACGCCGCAAGCGATTAGATCGATGCTATCTAATGATCTACCGCCCAAGGCCTCATCCACCATCGCAAGAATGTGCTGGTTGTGCGCCCTTGGAAGATCCCGCTGTAACTCGAACACATTCTCACTCGAGACCACAGCGACAGAACAAAGATTTGTCGACGTATCTAAAGCTAGAATTGTGGGGATTTCAGGCAGCTCCTTCATGGCGCGCATAGTCGCACAAAGGCTGGCAATTAGCAGTGATTAATAGGCAGTTTTAAGCACCAGTAATGTGCAATACGACAAAAATAATATGGGCAAAGACAACCCCGAGGGTTAAGCGACGCCGCATTTTTCGGTACCAGGCTTCAAGCGACGAGACCCGTGTCTCGTACCAAAGTAAGGCGATGTACCCCAGCATAAGGAAAACAGCAGCCATCATCGCCTGCGCCGTCAAGATTGCGGCAACACCAAAAAGCACGAGACCATTACTGATTATCAGGGTACTGACAGCGCTCTCACCGTCTACTTCTCTCACCGCTTGCACCTGACCCCACAGAGCACCGGCTAAAAAGGCAAAAATAGCGAGCGAGTAAATGACAAAACCCTGAATAGAAAGCGATCGAGGCCAGTCCTCTAGCGAGCTAAAGCCCAGACAAAATCCGAAAAACGGAATGAGTCCTGCGTAACCTAATAATTGGGAAATTAACCGACTGGACACTCAACCGATACCTCTGGATGCCGAATGATGGTCAGAAGAATACCACCAACCGGCAAGCCAAACTTTGTTAAGGATGATTCGTTGATCAGCACATTTTCACTGACGAGGTACATTC
>CBFHHL010000161.1:0-11707 GCA_965655685.1 Luminiphilus sp. | reverse complement strand
TGTTTCTGGGTCGATGGTAAGCGAGGGCCTCGGTGCCAAGTAGGCCACCCAAAACAAGCTCAGAACTAGGCTCGCTACTATGAGAATGCTGTACTTCAGAAGCCTTAACATCGATGTCTGACTCTCTTAGCGGAGTGAAGTGTGATCAAGGTCGGAGAATGATACCGTCTTGGGCGCTGACCGACCCATCCAACAGAGCGACAATTTTTTCGGTTATTTCTTCGGGCCCTACGGCCTCCGATATTTGAATCCAGGCCTTTGTTGCGAACAGGAAATCCCCCATTGCGGCGCCCATCTGGCGCATCATTTCGCCAGATCCAATGCGCTCGCGTAATACCGCAATCTGATCAGGTGCGGACCAAAACACAGGCTTTGCGCCTGGTAATTTTGTCGAGGCGCCAAACGCGCCAGCATCCCAGTGGGTTTTGCCCACAGACCCTGAGTAGGAGATGGTGTCTCCAAAGCGATGATGAAGTGCTTCAACCACGTCGCTATTACCGGCTACATCGAAGATGGTTGTTTTTAGGCCTACGTCAAGTTGGTCGAGCTGATCGTACGTCAAAACACGATCATAACAGTTCAGACCCTTCACAAAGCTAAGATTCTTCGAGGACGTTAAGCCAATGGTCTCGATGACACCGCGATAGTTTTTATGCATTAAGTAACCAAAGCCCATGGCAGTTTTTGCTGACGCAGAGGTCACAATGATGCGTTTTGCATCGTGAAAAGCATGGTCTTCGCAGTAACTTTGCATTAGGAAAGAGGTGCCAAATAACGGCCGAAATAGCATGATTGCCTCTTCGGACTCTGCCGAATATCCGGGCTCGCTGTGCGTCAGCGCGTACTCGTTGTAGAAAGCAGGGACGACAGCGCGACAGGCTCGTATATCTGTGAACCCGCCCGGGCTTACTTTTCCAGGTTGCATAACAACATGAGATGCGATGGGGAGAAAGCCATACACCCTGTCTCCCGCCTTTAATGATGGGTGTTTAGACTCGACTACATTGGCGTAGCCCCAGCAGGGTAGGTTGGCGTAACCCTCATTTGCAGGGTAGATATCAAGGTAGCGGATCAGG
Source organism: Luminiphilus sp. (assembly GCA_965655685.1). Lineage (GTDB taxonomy): Bacteria > Pseudomonadota > Gammaproteobacteria > Pseudomonadales > Halieaceae > Luminiphilus. The sequence continues at coordinate 10,631 of CBFHHL010000161.1, read as the reverse complement.
CCGGACTTCCCTGCGAAACCATAGCTGATCGAATTCGCGGTCAGCGCGAGCTTGTCCACGCGAAATAGCACCTCTCCCTCAGCAATGTCTGACAGCTCTGTCGGACAAATGTCAAAGACGGTCTGTTGTCTAAAATCGTCAAGTGCGAGTGAGAGTGCGTAAGGGGCTGAGGCCATGATTGTGACTCTGGATAAGTGTCGTACCAACGGTATGGTGTGTGAGTTCAACGGTCAACAGGCTGGGCCGCCGTTGCGCGCAGATAGCGGGATTGGGTCAGGACTGCCAGAATGCCTCTCGGGCGAATTCGCGAGCCATTGACTGGCGTTTATTTACTGTATTTTCTTAGATCCACGCCGAACTCCTTAGACGAATGACGCTCAGAAGAGTCAAACTGCTACAGACTATCCGGCCCGTAAAGCTAATTTCCGCCGACCAGGATTTCTTCATCCCCACTGGCTCCAGGTTCTTTTGATACCAGCGCTTTCGCTTGATAATCTGGTGACTCATGGAAAAAAACACAGTTTTTGAGTGGATCTGTGATCATGAAGTTCGTTATCTGAATTTAATTTCTTGGGGCTTTACCAGTTACAAGAGAGTGTTAGCGAAGCGAGTATCCATTCATGAGGGGCAATTTCATGAGGAACAATTTCATGAGGGTCCATCTCATGAGGAGCAATGATGGAGTGCTTTGACAATATGCAAAGGGTTAGTCAGCACACAGCACAACACGTCTATCGCTTTGCCCGAGTACGTGCGTCAATGACGCTAGTCACCCTTTTGCCAGCTTGCATGGGTGCATGTAGCACCTTGCCAGTCGTTACAATTCCCACGGAAAATGCTAACTCCCGGGTAAATCACCTAGTCCTTCATTTTACTTCTGAGAACTTTCAGGAGTCACTTGCGATACTCACGGGACGAACGGACCGTAAGGTAAGTTCGCACTATCTCATTCCAAGTCCATCTGACGAAAGTTATGGGCAAGCCAAGCTGAAAGTCTATTCTTTAGTGCCTACCGAGCAACGCGCCTGGCATGCGGGCCGATCTTTCTGGGCAGGTAAGAGAGATTTGAATGACCAGTCGGTGGGTGTCGAGATTGTTAATTTAGCCGGCTGTGCGGAAGACATCAGTAAGCTGGGTAACGGTCCCAAGTTTGTAGTTGCGTGCTCATTTGATCCTTTCCCAGAGGAGCAGATTTCGCTTTTGATACGCCTGTTACACTCTGTGCTTGAGAATTACCCGGACATACCACCTGAGTCGATTGTTGGGCATGCGGACATCACACCAAGCCGAAAGGTTGACCCAGGACCCCTATTCCCCTGGGAGCAACTCTATAAGGCAGGCATCGGCGCCTGGTTTGACAACGAGCGTGCGGCTCAGATTGCGCTCCTCATCAACCAACGACCACTCTCCATCACGCTACAGCAGCAACTGCTCGCGGCGTATGGTTACGATGTTGAAGTTACGGGCGTTGAGGACGAGCAATCCCAGCTTGCGGTAAGGGCTTTTCAGATGCATTTTCGACCCGGTAACTACTCGGGGCGCTTTGATGCCGAAACCTCAGCAAGGTTGATTAGTTTGCTCGAGCGCTATCGTCCGAGACGTTTGCAGGCGCTTTCTGAGCTGTCAGAGAGCCTTGGAGCGCTCTGACCATTTCGAAAAAGACGTTTTTTACAACGTGCTTTGTCTGAGCTGTTTGTCGCCCGTTTTCCGGAAACAGCTAATTTTCTCGTGCGATTACAGCGCCTACTACTGCAAAAGTAACCTCGACACTACTATCAGACCTCTTATACTTGCGGCGGTGGTGGAATCAGCGAAACGCGCTAGGCGCGTGAGGTAAAGCAAATTATGAATATGATGGATGCAGTCATCGTCCCAATGCACCCCGAGGGCCGCAAATTTGTGGCGATCTTTGCTGCAATTACTCTATGCCTCGGATTGTTTTCGGACGTGCTTTTCTGGGTGGGCGTTGGCCTTACCGTTTGGTGTTATTACTTTTTCCGCAACCCCGTTCGTATTGTGCCGCAAGGAGATAACTTGGTTATCTGTCCTGCTGACGGTGTCGTATCACTCATTAAAGAAGTTTCGCCCCCCGCGGAGATGGGGTTAGGCGACGCGCCACTGACACGAGTCTCTGTTTTTATGAACGTCTTCAACTGCCACGTGAACCGAGCATGCATCGACGGCACGGTTACGAACGTGACGTACCACCATGGAAAGTTTTTGAACGCATCGCTTGATAAAGCCTCGGAACATAACGAGCGCAACTCGATCACCATTACCCGCGAGGATGGGACTGCCATTGGTATTACACAGATTGCGGGTTTGGTCGCGCGAAGAATCGTTTGCTTTGTTGAAGAGGGCGATACACTAGCGGCGGGTGATCGATTCGGTCTCATACGCTTTGGTAGCCGTCTCGATATCTACTTGCCTGCAAATGCGGCACCCTCTGTGTGTTTGGAGCAAACCATGGTTGCGGGGGAAACTGTACTCGCGGAGCTCGGTTCTTTGACTGCGCGTAACGGCGTGGCAAAGTGACAACGAATCTTCAGCAGAACGATGGCCAGGCTCGAGGGCGTGATCGGCTAGCTCACCTTATCCCCAATATGATGACCTTGGGAGCGGTTTGCGTCGGTCTTACTGCTGTGCGATTTGCTCTCGACGGTAAGATCGACTTGGCAGTTATAGCTCTAGTCGTTGCTATGGTCATGGACGGTTTGGATGGTCGACTCGCCCGGGCGTTGAATTCAACCTCCCAGATCGGCAAGGAGCTCGACTCGCTGGCAGACTTTTTTAATTTTGGCATCGCGCCGGGATTGATTTTGCACTTAGCCTTGTTCACCGAGTCTACCAAGGTCGATTTCACTTGGGTGGCCATTATGTTAGTGGCGGCGTGTTGTGCCTATCGGTTAGCGCGTTTCAACGCGAGCGAGTACACAGAATCTGAACAGCCCTTTGAGGGAGTTCCTGCACCCGTACTCGCATTGCTCACACTCATGCCCGTGTATCTCCATTTGTTAGAGCTGGAATTTATCGGGCGCTGGCCGGCTCTGATATCACTATATTTGATCGGCTGCGCCTGTTTGGCGGTATCTCACGTGCCGACTTTTTCGTTGAAGTCGCTAAAGGTTTCGCCGGCTTACCGTTTTTTGGTGGTGCCACTGTTTACAATGCTGATCGCAAGTTTGCTTATCTACCCTTGGGAGACGCTCACGGCATTAAGTGTCACTTACTTGATAGCCATTCCTCTCTATGCTCGGCGTCATTCAGTTAAGTAACCCACAGTGGCATAGTGCGTCACTTTTTTGGATCTTATGGCGCACTCGTGCAGCTACATACAACGGCGTCCGGTAAGGCCTCATCGGAGTGCTTTTGGAGTCTTTGTTCGCGGCCATGAGGAACGTTATTGGAATTCTATCCGCACGCTTCCGGCGCTCTATTAGCGCTTGGTCACCAATATGACCTCCACCTTTGCCCGAGACGTAGCGGCTTAATTCGCTGTACGGGCGGATAAATGCGAGTGGTGGGCAGGCAGCATAGCGTTTAGAATCTCGCTTGCCGGTGTGAGTGAATTGACACAACGCCGCCCGAGTCTGAACAAACAAATTTGAAACGCCATTTCGGTGTTTGAAATTGGGTTTCCACTCGCCGTTCGTATTAACAAGAAAAACAGTGATAAGGATTTAACACATGATTCCACGTCATATCTTCGACTCTGAGCACGAAGTTTTTAGAGACACGGTCCGCAAATTCCTGATGGAAGAAGCCTACGAGCAGCACGCGCAGTGGGAAAAGGACGGCCAGATCGATCGCAATTTTTGGTACAAAGCGGGCGAGCAGGGAATGCTGTGTCCGGGCGCACCCGAGGAGTACGGCGGTGTCGGCGCGGATTTTCGATACAACATGGTGGTTTCAGAAGAAGTTTCCCGCCTAGGTCTTACGGGAATTGGTTTCTCCCTACATAACGATGTAACTACGCCTTATCTCACCAACGTGGCAAACGAGGCACAGAAACAAAAGTATCTTCCAAGGTGTATCTCCGGTGATTGCATTGTTGCGATTGCTATGACGGAACCCGGCACAGGTTCAGACCTACAGGGTATCAAGACATCAGCTGTGGACATGGGTGACCACTACATCCTTAATGGCTCTAAAACGTTTATTACCTGCGGACAGCAAGCCGATATCGTTTTGGTCGTCTGCCGCACCGACCCTGACCCCAAAGCCGGCGCAAAGGCCTTCAGTATTTTAATTGTCGAGCGGGATATGCCCGGATTCGAGCGTGGCCGTAATCTCGACAAAATGGGCCAGAAGGCGCAAGACACGTCAGAGTTGTTCTTCAATGACGTAAAAGTGCCCAAGGAAAACCTGTTAGGTGAGGAGGGGATGGGCTTTATCTACCTCATGCGTGAGTTGCCTCAGGAGCGTTTGAGCATTGCGGTTTCCGCTGTGGCGAGCTGCGAGTCAGTAATGGAACAGACGGTTAATTATGTGAAGGAGCGCAAAGCGTTCGGTAAAAGCATTGCTGAATTTCAGAACACGCAGTTCACTCTCGCGCAGCTCGAGGCTGAGGTCACAGCGATGCGTATCTTTATTGATCGATGTGCAGAGCTTTTGTTGAAAAAAGAATTGACCACGGTCGATGCTTCTAAAACGAAGTTGCTGGCGACGGAATTGCAGGGACGCGTTACTGACCAATGCGTGCAGTTGCACGGCGGCTATGGCTACATGTGGGAATACCCAGTGACACGCGCTTACGCTGACGCACGAATCCAGCGTATCTACGGCGGTACGAGTGAGGTTATGAAGCTTATTATTGGTCGTGACTTGCTCTCTGATTAATTTCTCGCATCGCAAATAAAAAAAGGCAGCCAAGGCTGCCTTTTTTTGTCTCTATCTACCCCAATCGCACAGTGCTACCACATAGCCACGGGATTGATGATCATTTGAACCGCGCCTTTGAGCCGTGCCTGTCCCAAAACAAACATAAATTCATTAACGCTCTCGTCGGCCAAGCGTCCTGTATTCATGGTTTCGAGTATGTAGATGCCGTTTTGTTTCAGCAGTACGACGTGATCGTAGAAAATTTTGTCACCCGGGCGTGGAGGCACAGCACCAAGTCCCCATGTGTCTGCGCCAACAGCGGTCGGTTTTAACCCGGCGAGAAATACGGCTGCCTCATTGGTGATTCCGGGGATGCTGCCCGCCCAGAGCTCGGGCTCGGACTTTAGCTTCGCATCCGTATATCCCGTGTGAAGTAGGACAATATCGCCCTCGTTAACGCTTACATTCTGTGCCTTCATCGCGGCTTTAATATCGTCGGATGTGATGGGCTTACCTGCATCCAGGTAGTCAACACCCATTTGCTTCGCTATATCGATCATGACGCCTCGGCCAACGATTGGCGGTATGCCACTGATATCGAGTTTCGTAAGTCCAGTAATGAGCGAGAAATCTCTTCCTTGATTGCAGTTGTAGAATTCACCCGCTTCACCCATGTGTCCCAGGCCATCGAGTTGCGGTCCGGTGCCAAGCCACATTTGCAGGACGTCGTCGTTCGAGCTCGCCTCCCAGCCCACACCAAGGTCGGCGTTAAATTGTTGGTTTGGTTGTACTACCTGCAGCTGGGTATAGCGTGGAGGGTAAGCCGGCATCCCAGGTTCGATAACAATGCCTAATGGATGACTCTCGCCTTTCTTAACGAGTTTGGCTGCTGCGGCCGTCCTTGCTGGATTGACGCGATTTGCCGCACCTATTTGATCATCTGCCCCCCAAGCGCCGTGCGTGCAGCTCTCTGCCGACACTGTCGCAGCAGATAGAAGCGTGACAGCGGGTATAAGTGTCTTCATAAAAGTAAGTAATTTGCTTCCCATTTTTCAGTCCTTTTTGTTGGCAGTTGTTATTGTTGGTTGCGTCCAAGCTCGGCCGGGTGCTCGTTAAGAGGCCTGATAACAACATACCTTTCAATTTCCACTTGTCCAGCCACAATTAGGGGTTGGTGTGGCAGATTTACTGCGTGTTCCCCTCACTTAGTTTCTCACGTTTGGATGGCCAACACAGATTGCATCACGCCACCGTTGGTGCGAGCATCTCAGCCATCTAACAAGGGGGAATACCATGACAGCAGGGGCACTTAACGGAATCAAAGTTGTAGAGATCGCAGGCATTGGTCCTGGGCCCTGTGCGGGGATGATGCTCGCTGATATGGGTGCCGAAGTCACCGTGATTGATCGCCCCGTTCCGGATCCTGAGACTGCCGCTGCCTTTGCCAAGTACACTATTTTTAATCGTGGTAAGAAGTCAGTTGCCCTCAATCTGAAAGATTCTGATGCGGTAGATGCGCTCCTGAAGATTATCGATGGCGCAGATGTCCTCATCGAGGGTTTTCGCCCCGGCGTCATGGAGCGTTTGGGGCTAGGCCCTGAGGTGTGCTGCGAGCGCAATCCCAAGCTTGTTTACGGTCGAATGACGGGCTGGGGACAAACAGGTCCACTCTCGCACGCGGCGGGTCATGATCCTAATTACATCGCTCTGACCGGAGCCCTTTGGGCCGGCGGAAGTCATGAGCATCGTCCCACCGCGCCATTGACGCTGATCGGCGACTTGGGCGGTGGCACCATGATGCTGGTCTTCGGCATTTTGAGCGCGATTATCCACGCTAAAACAACAGGTGAAGGGCAGGTTGTAGACGCCGCTATTACCGACGGTGCCGCCTATATCTCGACCCTTTTGTGGGGCATGCACAATTCCGGACAGATGACTGATGAGCCTGGCTCCGGTTGGGCGGACTTCGGCTCTCCCTGGCACGACACTTACCAATGCTCTGACGGTGAGTACGTCACAGTCTGTGCGCTTGAACCTCAATTTTATGCGCTGCTGATTCAGGGCTTGGAATTGACGGATGACCCCATTTTTGCAAATCAGTGGGACAAAGAGCAGTGGCAGGCTGGAAAGGAAAAATTCCGGGAAATATTTGCCGCGAAGACACGACAGGAGTGGTGCGATCAGTTCGAAGGAACGGACGTTTGTTTTGCCCCAGTGCTGAACTTTTCAGAGGCATTGGAACATCCGCATAACGTTGCACGCGAGACATTCTTTACACGCGACGGGATTGCCCAGCCAAGTCCCGCACCTAAGTTGAGCGGAACACCGGGTTCTGCGGGTGTTGTACCGGTACCCGGTGCTAATACTGCTGAAGTGTTGGGGGCATTGGGCCTCGATGATGCGATACTTGCAAAACTTACAGGCTGACGAAACGCACTGACCGAAAGGTCGCTGTATCCCGGGGGGTATTCACGTGAAAGAACAACTTTCAGATCCAGGACTGTTGCAGACACAGTCTTTCATTAACGGCGATTGGGTTGGTGCAAGTGATGGCGCAACGCTGGATGTCACCAATCCGGCGACAGGCGAGGTTATCGCAAGTGTTGCTAAAGTCGGCGCAGCTGAGACGGCGGCAGCGATTCAAGCGGCGTCGGACGCTATGCAGAAATGGCGCGAGCTACCAGCCAAAGCACGTGCGAATATTTTGCGTGAATGGTTCAATCTAATCATGGCGAATCAGGAAGATCTCGCCCGCATCATGACCCTGGAGCAGGGTAAGGTAATCGCCGAGAGCCGAGGTGAGGTGGCCTATGGGGCGTCGTATATCGAATGGTTTGCTGAGCAGGCGAAACGAATCGATGGCGATATTATCCCCAGCCCCTCGCCGGATAAGCGCATCATTTGCTTAAAGCAGCCCGTTGGGGTTTGCGCGGCAATCACCCCGTGGAATTTTCCTAATGCGATGATTACTCGCAAAGCAGCGCCTGCTCTGGCTGCGGGCTGTTCTATCGTGATCAAACCCGCTAGTGAAACCCCTCTTTCCGCGCTTGCCCTTGCGGAACTCTCTAAGCGTGCGGGTATTCCTGCTGGTGTGTTAAACGTTGTGGTCGGCAGTTCGTCAGATATTGGCAATGAGCTAACGAGCAATCCCATTGTCCGGAAACTGTCGTTTACCGGCTCTACCGAGATAGGCAAGTTTTTAGAGACCCAGTGCGTTCCCACGCTCAAGAAGACATCGATGGAGCTCGGCGGTAATGCGCCCTTTATCGTGTTCGAAGATGCAGATTTGGATGCGGCCGTACAGGGTGCCATTATTTCCAAGTACCGCAACAGTGGTCAGACCTGTGTCTGCTCGAATCGTTTACTCGTACAGGAATCGGTCGCCGAAGCCTTTACGCAAAAGCTCGTAGCCGCCGCCTCTCAGTTGACCCTAGGTAACGGTCTAGACGCGGGTGTGGATCTGGGGCCGCTTGTCAACGCGCGCGCGGTTCGTGATGTTGACGCATTGGTTAGGCAGACGATTGAAGCTGGTGCTGAGGTCGCGTGTGGTGGCGGACCGAGTGACTTGGGCGGAAACTTTTACAGTCCAACGGTACTCACGGGTGTCACCTCTGACATGGCGGTATTTCGCAACGAGATTTTCGGCCCTGTCGCGCCCATCATCACCTTTTCAACCGAGGCTGAGGCGATCGCTTTGGCCAACGACACGGAATTTGGTCTTGCGAGCTACTTCTACACCCGCGATATGGGTCGCGTGTGGCGTGTCAGTGAAGCGCTTGATTATGGGATGGTGGGGATCAACGAAGGTATTATCTCAAACGAAATGGCGCCCTTTGGTGGTGTGAAAGAGTCTGGCTCGGGTCGAGAAGGCTCAAAGTACGGCATTGAGGATTACCTCGAGATCAAATACGTCCTAATGGGTGGTCTTTCCGGGCCCTGAGTGCATTGGGTTGAGCGCTGCTCATCAGTGTTCGACCGCTCACGCGCCTTGGGCTTCGCACAGGATCGGTTTTGACCGGGACCCTGTCCCCGCTTTCTCCCTTATGGTTAGCTTGCTTCCGCGCAAGTTGATGGGGCGTAAACGACAGCTTGCGCAAGCGCTAATTTGCAGTAAACCTAATGTTGTCTATGCGAAAGCGGGTCCCGTTATGGTCGCGCGCCCAAATGACAATCCCTGTATTTACCTTGGTGATATCCAGCCCGGTAGACGTAAATGCGCTGACCGGCACTGTTACGGTTTGCCAGTCATTGCCCGGCGCCAACGTCAGATCAATATGAGCCGACTCGCAGGGATAAAAACAGTCGAGTTTCACGCGGTAGTCCTTGGGGCCCTCGATATGCCGCAGTTGTATTTCCAGCGCACCGTTCTGATAAGCGCTTAGGTCAATACCGGCAGTCGATTCCGTAAAGAGCGCAGCAAAGGCAGCCGCAGGCTCGTGCACCACTTCCAATACAGGACCCCTCAATTCATCGCTCAGATAAGACCAGCTAATGCTGGGGCAGGCCGCACCGTTATCATTGACGCATAGCTCAAAGTTTATGGCCGAATCAAAAGCGCGTGTTCCAAGGTCGAATGTGCTACTGAAGCTGCCGTTTTCAAACACAATGAAGGGCGCTGCATTTGGATCTCCGCCTCCTGAACCATCTCCCGAACTCCCACCGGTGCCTCCCCCTGCATCTTGGCCTTCTACAATGCCTGACTCGGTATTATTTGGATCTTCCGTGAGCATCGGGAGGTCAGTAGCGTCACTATAGCTCAGTCCATAGCCTCGCTCGAATAGGGTTGCCGCGACAGGTAGCTCAGTATTGGTCGAGTTTATAGCTGCACCTGGCCAACTAAAACTGAGACGCCCCGTCATGTCATGAACAACTTCGCCGGTTGCGTCACTGAACACGACATCAGCAATACCGCTCGCTTCGGTCCCCGGTAGCCAGCTTGCTACGAAGGCATCGGATAGATTCAGTTCCGGATTGATAAACATTGGACGACCACTCATAAGGAGGGTGGCAACGGGTACGCCAGCGGCACGGAGCGCTTGCACTTGCTGCAATGGATTATTTGCAGTCCAATCTAGATTTTGTAAATCCCCATTACCTTCCGCATAGGGTTGCTCGGAGAGCACAACGACAACGGCGTCTGGTAGGGCTGAATAACTCCCATTCGATGAGTACTCGAGCACACCCCCGGCCGATTCCACCGCTTGGGTGAAGGCGTCTCGAATTGTCGTTCCACCGGGGAAATCTGAGTTTGTCGTTCCTGTGCCCTGCCAGGTCACTGACCAGCCGCCTGCCTGTAACGGGATACTGTCAGCAGCCTGACCTACTAGGAGTATTCTTTGGTTTGGATTGAGCGGCAGCGTCGAGTCGTTATTCTTCAGCAAGACCTGTGAGCGGCGAACTGCCTCGCGAGCTATCGCTCTATGTGAGGCACTCCCAACGACTGAGGCCGGCTGACGCTCTGGATCAAAGTTTTGATTGATCAGCCCCAATGTTTGTTTTAACTCAATAATACGCGTAACAGCCTCGTTGATACGTGATTCACTGACTTGACCACCTCGAACCTGGGCGAGAAGGTTGTCCCGAAAGGCTCGCCATTGAGTGGGCACCATAACCATATCGATACCGGCATTGATCGCTTGGGCACAGCGGGTATCTGAGCAACCGGACACCTGGCCAATGCCGTTCCAGTCGGAAATGACCATTCCCTCAAAGCCAAGTTGCGTTCGCAATACATCCGTTAACAGCGCTCGAGAACCGTGAACCTTCTGGCCGTTAACACTGTTGAAAGTCGCCATAACGGTGTCAACACC
>CBFHHL010000160.1:0-44388 GCA_965655685.1 Luminiphilus sp. | reverse complement strand
CTGTCCGCCTTTTTTAATATTTGTGGTTGGTTTCGATTCTGATACTCATCAGCTTGACCACCTTTAGTGGTCATGTATGTTGGTTTTTTGCAGCATCAACTTATAGATAAAAAATCAGCGTTTGAGAGGTTATTTTGAAGCCAGCTCCCATTAAAAACCGTGTGACAGAAATGACCGGTGTCGATTACCCGATACTTCAAGCCCCTATGGGGTGGATTGCGCGTGCGCAGCTAGCGTCGGCTGTATCGAACTCCGGTGCCATGGGAATTATCGAGACGTCCTCAGGTGACTTCGATGCGATTAAGGGCGAAGTCGCTAAGATGCATGAAATGACCGATAAGCCCTTCGGGATGAACGTGGCGCTCGCGTTTGTTAAAGGAACGAATGTGATTGATTTCGTTATCGAGCAAGGCATCAAATTCGTCACAACCTCCTCGGGAAGCCCCGATCTGTGCACAAGCGTTTTCCAGGAAGCGGGCATCAAAGTCTTCCATGTCGTACCGACCCTCGATATGGCGCTCAAAGCGTTGGATGCGGGCGTTGATGGACTGGTCGTCGAAGGCGGTGAGGGTGGTGGTTTTAAAAACCCACGGCCGGTTTCGACGATGGTGTTGTTGCCACTGATTAGGGAGCGCGCCGAGGTTCCCATCATCGCAGCGGGTGGCATCTGTGACGGACCCACCATGGCGGCGGCCTTTGCTATGGGTGCAGAAGGGGTGCAGCTAGGGACCGCCATGTTGAGCTGTGCTGACTCACCGGTTCACCAGAACTGGAAGAACGCGATTTACGAAGGTAAAGAAACTGATACTGTATTTTTAAATCAGCAAGGCCGACCGGCCCTGCGCGCTATGCGCACAGAGCGAACAGGAGAGCTGGAGCTTATGGGGCAGTTCCAGCCTTTTGAGCATATGGCCAATATTTTGGACCTCTACTTCGGTGGTGATTTGGAAGCAGCGATTCCACTGACCGGTCAGGTGATGGGCCGAATCAATGAAGCCAGATCAGCTACTGAGATTGTGGAGTCTACTATGGAAGGCTTTCACAGCTGCCTTGCGGGTCTGCAAGGACAGTATGCTTAAATAACGGATTAGATGTCCTCAGGAATCTCGGGACGAAGAACCCTGCAGACGAAACGTTAAAAGCCGGCGATTGCCGGCTTTTTTGTGACTCGATCGATGTCAGAAAAGTCGAGGAATAAGTGCCGGGGTGTTCTTCCGATAGGCTTGGTACTCGGGGTCATCGCCCCAGCGCTCATCGCCTGACTTGCGAAGTAATGGCACTCCACTGATTTTCGTAAGAAGTAGTGCAACAAAGAACGGTGAAATTAAAAAGATATAGGCGCTACCGCTCAGAGACGGGAGGGCCATAACAGCGACACCTGCCCATAACAAGATTTCGCCAAAGTAGTTAGGGTGCTGCGAGCGCGCCCAAATACCTGTGTTGATAAATTTACCGTTGTTGGCTGGGTCAGCTTTGAAGGCGCTCTTTTGGTTGTCGGCAATGACCTCGATACCCATGCCGATCACCCACATTACGGCACCGAAAAAGAAGACATTACCGAGAGGGTCTGCGTTAGGCGTCATGATGGCTGCCAATGCTGCGCCTGCGGTAATGAACACCCACGTGCCTTGGAGTGTCCAAGTAAGCAGGAAGCGCGGTGTAGACAATTTGATCTGCCTGAAGCGACGGTCTTCTCCCGCTTTTTGAATCCGCATAAACAGGAAGGGACCAAGTCGTGCTGCCCAGACTATGACTGCACCAGCAATAAGCTGTTGTCTTAGACCGAGGACAGTGGCTTGTTGGATGGCAAGGATCGTGACAGTAATGTACGTGAGGCTTCCAACCAAATCGAAGTAGTGTTCGGTCTCAAAAAGTCGCGCGTGTATCAGCCCAACCCACTGAACGGCAAAGACACCCAGTGCCATCGCCGCCATGAGGGGCAGGCCGTAGAGGCTCGAGCCGGTTTGATCACCAAGCCACGAAACGGCAAAAACCGCCAATGTGACGGCAATAGAAATTGTTACGAGTTTGGTGCCCATGTAGCTGCCCTCAGAGTTCTTCGTCACGCAGTGTAAACAAAAAAATCAGGCGTCGCAGGATGTTGGCGCTTGAGCGGCGGTGAGCTTATTTGAGTCCGCAGTTTTCAGCCCGGTGGCTGTATGCCAACAAACGCGAGTGGAGTGTATCTATCACCCAACATGAGTGCTGCAGTCGTTAGGAGTGCAGTAAGAGGGATGGACTATTGCGCAGTATTAATGAACGGCCCGTCAACGCAGATACGTCGCCCATCGGGTGATGCGCAGGCACCACAAATGCCGACCCCACACTTGGTCGTGTAATCGATCGCGCTAAAGATCTGGGGGCTGTCCACAAATTCGCGTTGCACCGCCTCTGCAGCGTGGATCATGGGTTCTGGACCACAGTTGTAAAACTCGGTTCGGGCCAAGGTCTCGCTATCGAGTGTTTCGAGGTAGTCACGAAGTGCCTCCGGAACCCGGCCGCTAAAGCCAGCGCTGCCGTCGTCGGTTGCGATGTGGACGTCCGCGATTTCACGGCACTCATCGGTGAAGTAAAGTCGATCAGCACTGCGTGCGCCGGCAAAGATTTGGGCAGGGTTTTCCTCGGAGCCAAAGTCGCGCGCAATCTGATAGACCGCGGCAAGACCCGTGCCCCCAGCAACGCAAATAATGTTGGCGTCTTCTTTGGGTAGAACCGGAGCGCCATGTGGACCACGAATGTATACATCATCACCGGGTTTGAGTTGATAGCAGGCGTTAGTGAACTGACCCACATCGATTACTGCTAGGCGCAGTGGCGCGTCGGTCAAGCAGGAGAATGGTTTCTCTCCAACTCCTGGTATCCAGACGAATACGTATTCACCAGGTTGAATGTTGATGTTGTCATCGAGGGTTACCACCGTGATGTCATCACAAACAGGCTCATTCGAGACAACTTTGTAAGACGCGAAGTCCATATCCAACTCGAGGTTGAGTCCTGCGCGAGCTTTGTCGCTACCAAATTCTATATCGTCTTGGAGTTGCCGGAAGTAGGTATTCATATCTTCCGTATCCATGCCGCTAAGTGCCGAGCCAACACCTACGATCGTAGCTCCAGCGTGCAATGCTGCACGGCAGTCCTGCGAGGTTGATAAACCACCGCAGCCGATAATAGGTTTGTCGGTAATCGACTTGAGTGCCCGTATACATTTAAGCGCAGTGGGCAAAACACCACTGCCAGACATGCCACCCATACCGTTGCTAAGTACTGGATGACCATGGCTCTCCGTGTACCCAGGGCCTACGGTATTAATCGCACAAAGCCCATCGGCACCGGCTTCCAGGGCCGCTTGACCGATGTCTTCAATACGATCGACATTCGGCGTCAGCTTAGGGATTACAGGTACGTCGACCGCGGCTTTTACAGCGCTCACGATGGCGCGCACCATCTCTGGGTCTTGTCCCATGGCCATGCCATAACCCTGCGCGTGCGGACACGAGAGATTGAGCTCAAGCCCGTCGGCTACGGGGGCTAAAATCTTAGCAACTTCAACGAATTCCTCGATGCTGCCACCAAAAATCGACACCAACAAAAAGCGATCTTCTGGCACATTTAGGGATTCAAACCCTTTGCGCGCCTCTTCAGCGCCAGGGTTCGTCAAACCGACCGCATTAACAAAACAACCCGGTGCGTATTGTGAATAAACAGGTTCGCGATTACCGGCACGAGGAGCGGGGCCTACACTTTTCGTTGTGACAACGCCGATTTCTGGGAGGTCGTCGAAGATACGTTGGATGATGCTGGGTGCGGTTGAGACGATGCCCGAGGGAATGGTGAACGGCCCGCTCAGTGTTTTTCCAAGAAATTCTGTTTTCACCCAATGTTCTCCCTTTTGCCGCCGCGATTATAAGGCCCCCACGACATTCGAGCTATGTGATTACGACGCATATCGGAGGTTTTACTGGTTACCAATTGGCACGATCTAGGCCGGCCGCTGTGCGATGCCAGTGACAGTTGCCGTCGTAATTCAATCGATAGCGAGGATCTGCTACCTGCGAATTCTTCGAGGTCACACATGGCACACAGTTGCGCTAAACGAGCACTTAGTTTTATCAGAGGATCCCAGCATGAAGAGCTTTAATGCGGTCCTGCAAGTGAACGTTGTAGTAGGGGTTTACGCTAGAAATTAGCGTTACGATAACGTTTTTTATTAAGCGGCCAACAGGCTTTCACGCATGACGGATGGGTCTAGGTACCGCAGAAAGTTCGGGTCACCTTCTCTGATGCATCAGGCGCCGACGCCCAGAGAATATCGGCATCTGCCCACTCAAAGGGCGACTGCCAGCGTTGAAATGCTTGCTCTAAGTGCCCGTAGTCCCCGACTTCTGCAGCAGCAATCGCAGCTGCGACCTGATGATTTCTAGGAATGACCACTGGATTAGACTGAGCCATTCGGGAATTGATTTCGTCAGATGGACCTTTGTTAGAGGCACGCCGGCGCGCCCACTCGGTTCGCCAAGCCAGTAAATCATCTGATGGTTTGAACAGCTGATGAATCGGGGTGTGATGGCTGTCCTCAAGTGCCTCGTGCGTCAGCCAGCGATACGCGAGGGTGAGATCAAGGCTGTCGGTTTCTAGCGTTTGCAGGAAGTTGTCGAGGAGGGCCGTGTCATCCTCTCTGAAAGCATCTAATCCCAGCTTGGCTGCCATGCGCGCTTTGTAAGCTTCGGTATACCAGCGAGGGAACTCATCTATTACCGCTTGTGCGAAAGCAATTGCCTTGTCCTCTTCGTTACTCAGAACCTTGAGTAGACAGGAAGCGAGAACACTGGTGTTCCAGTGTGCGATACCGGGTTGATTGGATAGCCGGTATCGACCCTGTGCATCGATTGCGCTGAATTTTGCATCTGCTTTGTAGGTGTCGACAAAGGCACAGGGGCCGTAGTCGATTGTCTGGCCAGAGAGCAGCATGTTGTCAGTGTTCATGACGCCGTGAATAAAGCCAAGACTCTGCCAATGCGCTACCAGCGATGCGATACGTTTTACCGTTTCCTCAAGGAGAACCTCCGCCTGTAGAGCAGGTGTCGTTGCGTTTTTTGCTTCTATCATCGCTTGGTAATGACGATGAGTGGCGTAGCTGACGAGTTCCGACAGACCCTCTCCTTCACGAGTCATGGCGAAGTACTGGATGCTGCCAAAGCGCAGGTGGCTGTCCGCGACACGCACCATAACAGCGCCAGGTTCTCTATCGTTTCGAAAAACAGAGTCTCCTGTGGCAATTGCCGCAAGCGCGCGGGTCGTTGGTACGCCAAGGCGGTGCATTGCCTCTGAAAGTAAGTACTCCCTCACTACAGGGCCGACGGGTGATAGGCCGTCACCGCCACGAGAATAGGGAGTAGGGCCGGCGCCCTTTAACTGAATATCGTAACGCTTGCCGTCTTCAAGTACCCATTCGCCCAATAGGACGGCTCGACCGTCGCCCAGCTGAGGGTTGTACTGACCAAACTGGTGTCCAGCGTAAACGGACGCGCTGGGTTTCGTTCCGGGTAGATCGCCGTGCCCACTGAATGCTTTGAGCGCCTCATCCGATTTTGTCCACGGTGCCGGCCAGTTGAGGGATTCTGCGAGTGAGTTATTCCACGCCATCCACTCAGGTTTAGAGGCTCGCTCCGAATTAGCGGTACTCGTGTACAGCGCACCGAGATTTTGGTAACTGTGTTCCCAATTTGGAGTGGTCGTCATAGTGGTTTACGCCTCGACTAAGCCTTACGTTTGTTTCAGGAGCGGGACAAAACTCTTGTGGTATCCCCAGTCTGCTGTCTTTCTTCAATTCTGTAGCAGACTCTAGTAAGCGGCCTCTGAGTCGCCCACCTTACAACGACATCGAGGATTTCCAACTCACATGTGATGAGTGCCGCTAAGCGATGAGTAGAAACCGATCAATCTCGCTGAGATTCTTCGAAACGCTTTTGATAACGCCGCTCGACGTGTTGGTTGAGTATACGCTCTCGCTCGATCGCTACCAGCGGGTCGGTCTTTAGCTGCCAGAGGGTGTCGCGTGCGCGTTTATACGAAGTCTTCAGGTCGACAATAGGCTCGGGATAGTCAAGCGGGTCGAGCATCCGTTCCATGGGTGACATGAGC
Source organism: Luminiphilus sp. (assembly GCA_965655685.1). Lineage (GTDB taxonomy): Bacteria > Pseudomonadota > Gammaproteobacteria > Pseudomonadales > Halieaceae > Luminiphilus. The sequence goes on along the minus strand of CBFHHL010000160.1, from coordinate 38,247 downwards.
CAAGGCTGATGCACAAGCGGTGTGGGTAAGTCTTTGAGCTCAGGAACCCACTTCCGAATGAAATTGCCGTCTGGATCATGGTCTAAAGACTGCTTGACGGGGTTGTAGATACGAATGGTGTTTATGCCTGTGACGCCGGCCTGCATTTGCATCTGCGGGTAGTGAATCCCTGGCTCAAAATCCAAAAATAAGGAGCCTAGATGCGTGACTCCCGTGCGCCAGTCCTGCCAGAGATGGTGGGTCAGGAAGCTAACCAGCATCGCCCTAGAGCGAAAATTCGCATACCCCGTGGTCTTAAGTGCCCGCATTGTGGCGTCAATTAGGGGATAGCCCGTCATTCCCTCTTTCCAAGCGGTGACTAAATCGTCATCTCGACCACGTGGTTGCACTGCATAGCCGCGATTGATGTCTTCGAATTCCATCCGACATTCCATTTCGAACTTCTGTATGAAGTGACAGTGCCAGTGAAGCCGTGATTCGAACGCGCTCATGGCTCGTGTCCAGCCGTGTCGCTTCTCTTGTTGTCGCAGGGCTTGGTAAGCCTCGCGCATGCTCAAATTACCCCACGCGAGATAGGGCGATAAACGCGAGCAGTGTGTCCGACTCTCCTCAGGTTTTGAGATGAATTTTTGGTAGCCCCAGCCCCGATCATTGAGAAAGCTATCGAGCACATGAGCGGCTTCAGTAGGACCGCCTATTTGCATTTCGCTCTTCTGGTTTCGCCATCGCTCGAGTCTGCTACTCCGCAAAGCCTCTAGATGTTCGTGACCAGCGAAGCTCAGCGTTTTGAGGGCGGCAAGCTCGACCTTATGGCACTCAGAAGTCATCACTTGATGCCAGCTGCGATTCCAACCCTTTCGGTCTTTCCGCTTTCGCTGAATGCCATTGGTTTGAAACTCTTGCCAGTCAATGCAGTTGTTCGCGCAAAATTTACCGACCTGCCGGTCGCGTTTAAAGGTTACGTCGAGGCCCGTCTCTTCATAGCTGAGAAGCGTCTTGATACCTAGCTTTTCGTTGATGAGCGCGAGTACATCGAGCGCATTTCCCTCGACGACTTCCAGCGCGTGTCCGAATGACTGCAGGGTGCTTTGCATATCCGCGAGCGACTGGGCGATGAACTGCCAGTGTCGCCCGCGATAATGAGGATTGTTGACCAACTCGGGTTCTAAAATGTAAAGCAGCAGCGTCTCGCTACCAAGTTCGATCGCGCGCTCGAGTGTTGCGTGATCACTCAGCCGCAAATCGCGCTTTAACCAAACAACATTAACCGCCATTAGTCGAAGGCCGCGGCAAGAATCGGATTGTCTATCTCGGAAAGCGACTCAGCGTCTAGAAGTTCAACTTTGCCTTTGCGCAATGCACTCATCAGCATTCGGTAGGCATCCCGGTCGAAGACCGTCTGCGGTTGGTCCTGCGAGGCTGCTTGTGCAGCCTCAGGGTTGTCGAAGCAACCCAGCCACGACCAGTGATTCACTAAGTGGAATTGTGCCTCGGGCTGTTTGGGGAGCGGGCGGATGTTCCGCTCCACCAAAAACAAGGGGCCGGGGAAGGGCCAAGCAGCAATTCGGTCCCTGTCGAGAACGGAAAGCAAACGCGCATTGTGATCCTCCGCACTCTCGTCTCCAGCGCAAGCGCCATCACATCGCTTCAGTTGATACTGAAAGCAGGGACCTTTTCCTTTATCCAATCCCAGCATGCGCAGGCAAAGTCCATGGTCACTGGCATGACGTCTGACGGTGTTATCTACATGACGTCGGTTGTGAAAAAGCCCGTAACTATCTTGCGCTCGTTCACCCCAAGGTGAAAAATCAGCGCCGCTCGGTTGAAGGAAATTAGTCTTTGAACGCGTGAGATGGATGGTCCAAAGTTTTCGAACCTGACGCTGACGCCGGTTGTATAACGGGGTCTCGGCTTTTATCGCGGCGTTCTCAACGAGCAGAGCGCCAATCTCGCCAGCGGTTGCCTGCACCTCAATACGCGCTACCTGACCCATGATGCGCTGGTGTCGGCCAGGTTTTCTGCCCTCTTGAAAGTGCGAGTAAACCCGGGCTTTTATATCGATGCTTTTACCAACATAGAGCAGTGTCTCCTCGCTCGAAAAGAAGCGATAAACGCCGCTGTAATTTGGTAACTCATCGAGCTCCTCTCCGTGAGAAGTGATGGTGATATTGGAAAGCTCTGGCATCATTGGCGAATGATTCCTCAAGACGATACAGCGACCCACCCCCGTCCAGATTTTGCACGGATAGAACCTGTGCCTCGCTTCTTACCACATTGCACTGAGCCACGCATTGTCGCCATGGGTCTTTCTCCGATGCAGGGGAGCTGGATCGATATTGATCCGTCTAACGAATGGCGGACGCACAAGCTCAAGCTTCGTGAGCAGTTGGGAAATAAAGTTTACAGCGTGCGTCCTGAGGCGCGGGATGCCGCCGCTGAATTTGCCGCACTGGTACACGCAGAAATAAATAGTGGGCAAGTGGCTACTGACTACGAGGCTCTATGGCAGGCGTCACTCGCTGTTGCCGACGACCTTGTCGTCATGTTGCCGGACGAGAATGGTGCTTATCGATTGGCCGCGGCATCGCTTTGTAGCCCCAGTGATTGGCGACTCGAGGAAAAGTTGGGCAAAACGATGGCCGAGGTTCACAGTCCGATTCCCAGGTTAAACAATGAGATCGGTGGGCAAATTGATCGGTTTTTTGCTCGCTTACCATCAGATCGCTCAGTGCAGCGTTTCAACTGGTCGATAACGCCTCATCCTAATTTTCTTTCGCGCGACGACTGGGTTGTTGCTGATCACAGCAACGAGCTTTGGTATCGCGCAGAGCGCCAGTCCCTGCGCCGCTTACCTGAGTCTGGTGCGATCGCTTTTACCATTCGCGTGCATCTTTGTTCTCTAACGTCCCTTGCAGCGATTGAGGGCGCCTTGCCCTCGCTGTGGCGGGCAATCGAGCAGGCTCCCGAGGATTTGAAGCGTTACAAAGGCCTCGATGTTTTGGCGCCGGTAATCGCGCGTTGGCGTCTGACAAACCGACTCTAGGGCTTCCGCGTAATTAACAGCAGAAAGTCAAATACCCGTGAGAAACCCGTGAAGCTCAAGCTCAAACAAATTAAACAAAAGAAGAATATCGATCGTTTCGTTATCGAGTCAGTGGACCTGAGCCTGTACATCGCCTTCGTGCAAATTGACGGCGAGGAGCATCTCATTGCTGACAATACGGGTAAGCCACTGAAGACGACAAACCTATTGTCGATGCAGCGTCAGATAAAACAGTTTGGTCAGATTGAGGCGGTTCTGCGACAGCGAAGTGCCTACGATGAGATGGTAGGTCGCAGTGCGCAGCAAGTGGGCGATAACACCATGGAGCTGTCTTTGGGGAACCAGTCGCTTCCCGAGTGGCTCAATTAAGGGGCAATTCAATTTAACTACCCATAACGTCCTGTCGCGGCTGCGTTGCTGCGGCTTTGGCGGAGTGTTCTTATAGGCGTCCTGCTATCGCAACTGCGTCACTTGTTTCTATTGTCCACCAGCCAGTGGTTGCTGCTGCGTAATGCAGTGAATACCGCCGCCCATCGCAAAGATGATCCGAGCATCTAAGCTTTCAATGTGCCGGTCAGGATAGAGATCCTTAAGTATTGCCACTGCATGTTCGTCAGTTCGATCCGCAAACGCAGGGACTAATACAAAACCGTTTCCAATATAGTGGTTGATGTAGCTGTAATCGACCCATCCAATATTATCGCGGGTCACTCTCGGGGCAGGCATTGCTCGCACCTGGAACCCAGCGTCCTCCAATACACGGCATTGATCCTGCCACAGTGCCTGATCGGGGTGGCTTGTATCAAACTGTCGATGGAGTAGTACAGACCCATCGGGGGCAAAAGCTGCAATCATATCGACATGACCACGGGTGCCATGATCTTGGTAATCGCGCCAAAGTCCGCGCTCAAACCATATCGCGCGTGAGGTGCCCAAAAGCGGGTGAATTTCCTTTTCAACAGATGCTTTATTTCGGCTTGGGTTGCGACCTCGATCGAGTTGCACTGTTTCTGTGAGAATAACGTCGCCGCCACCGTTAACGGTAATACCGCCACCTTCGTTAACTAAGTCAGAGGCGAGGCGAGTGGCGCCCGTGAGTTCGATAATATGGCTAGCTACCTTGGCGTCGTTACGCCAGTCAAAAGCCGTGTGATCACCCCAGCCATTGAATATCCAGTCAATGCCTGCAAGTTTGCCGTCATGGCTTACAAACGTTGGTCCGGTATCGCGCAGCCAAGCATCGTCGAGTTCAAATGGGTGCAGCGTAATGGCGGAGGACAACTTTCGCGTGGCGATGCTGATCTGATCAGGGTGGCAGAGCATGTGAACCTGCTCGTGCTCTGAGATGCTGTTCGCGATCATAGACCAAGCGTTAAACGCATCGTCATCGGTGATGCCTGAAGTGTCGTAAGCGCCCGTGGGAAAGCCCATCCAAGTCGCTTCATGCTCAGCCCACTCAGGCGGCATCTTCCAATCACTCATATTCCGATGCCTTTTTTTGGATTGCGAAGGTTTTGATTGAGAAGGTTTTGATTGCCACGTTCTTGAATGCCACTTGAGTTCCCCGACTAATCACGATTAGCGCCAAGCGAGTCCCGGTATCGGGCCGATCTCACCCTCACCGCTCTCGGTTCGTGCGTTGACGCGTGGCTCTGTCAGCGCACTGTAGGTATCCGGTCGTCTAGTTCCAAAGAAGGGAAAGAGCTGCAGCCAATCCTGTCTCTGTGCAATGTCGATTTCAGCAACTAATGCGACCTCTTCATCCTCAGGGGCCTCGACCAAGAGACGGCCGAAGGGGTCGACGATGAAGCTGCCACCGTAAAAACGAATGAGCCCCTCAGTACCGGCTCTGTTGGGCACTGCTATAAAAAGGCCGTTGGCAATGGCGTGTCCGGTAATCACCTTTTGCCATAATGGATGGGTGTTGAAGTTCGGGTGGTCGGGCTCTGACCCAATGGCTGTTGGGTAGGAGAGAATGTCCGCGCCACCGAGACCATAACTCCGTGCGACCTCGGGGAACCACTCATCCCAGCAAGTAGGTAGGCCCAGATTTATGATCGTATTTCTAATAGGCATTTTGTGTACGGGGTAGGGCGACTCGTTAGGTCCCTCCGCGAAATAATGGTCCTCGAAATAACCCTCGGTAACAGGGATGTGTAGCTTGCGGGTCTTTGCGACTAAATCCCCTGCTGGGCTGACCAAGATGGCGGTGTTGAAGCCGAGGCCGTCATCTCGCTCCAATTTTTCATAAAGCGAGGCTTGTATGTAAACCTCGTTTTCGATCGCGGCCTTTCGAGTGAAAGCAATAGTCGGACCATCGAGTAATGACTCAGGACTCCGATCTGCGGCCGTTCTCGGGCGCGTATCAGCTGGGTAGCGACTCAACGTCAGCTCGGGTAGAAACACAATATCGGCACCTGCGGATGCGCAGGCGGCAACACCTGCATGCAGACGTGTGAGGTGCTCATCAAAATCTTCGTGCCACTTCATTTGATACAGACCGATCGATAGTGGACGCGAAACCCGCGTTCTCGAAGGGCAGTGACTGGGCTGAAGGGGAGAAGAAATGAGTTTTACCATGGCTGCGGTTGCTCGCACTATCACGATTTATTTATTGCGAAATATACCAGAGCAAGGCGGAGATTGAGCTCCTCTATTAGGGTAGCTAAATCCGGGTGATCAGCAGTTATCGAGCGCAGTCTGAATAAGGCTAACGTGTTTTCTTGGCGCAGAAAAAAGTGCGTTAAGCTGGCGGTCCCTTTCCTTCGCCCACGCAATGTAATTGCGGGTAAGCGCCTCGGCCAGCATTGCCTCTATCTCTGCGACGGGAGTCTGAATTTCATAGTGTCTCTGCGAAACCGCGGAGGACCAGGTTTGTACATCTCCCGCGAAATATTTGGCGACAATCGTCTTGGAGATGGTACCCGCTTCGGACGAGCGTCCGCCGGAGCAGTACGTCCCAGCTTTACTCGCGGTCGCAAGAATTTGATTGGCTTGGGTCAGTCCTTGCTCTTGGAGTAGGGCGGCTCGCAGTAGTTGTCCCCCTGCGGCGATGCGTAATTGGGCTAAAAGCGGCTCCAGATCTTCGTCCGCCGTCGACCAGTTGCCCTCTAAGAAACGCTTTATGCGTTCAGAGAGTTCCCACAAAGTCTGTGCCGAATCGCCACTTGCGCTGGTTGGATAATCACCCAGTAACTCTGGGATTCGCCAAAACTCTCGCCACTCTGTGCCGCCTAAAATAGCAGCAGCAATCGTGAAGACGAGGCGATCACTCCGCGGGTTAAGGCTTGTCGCCAGCAGGTCGGCAATGGCTCCCTCATCCTCAGCTCTGAGTTTGTCGATGCAGGTAGGAGCTAGCCGAATGAACTCGAGATCAAAAATAAGTTGCTGAGAGGCCGAGGCACTTCGGCCCATCGTTGTGTTTCGCTTGGCGATGTTAGCTTGGAGTTCGCATCCGCTGAGCGCCAAGAAATCTATGATTGAGAGGGTATCAACGTCCTCGTTCGCTGGAGCGGGTGCTACCCCTGGAGGCTTGGCAATACTCAGGGTCCTTTTATAGGTAAAAGCAGCATCGGTGAACGCAGCATCAGAAATAGGAACGTCTGATGCATTACTGAGTCGCGAGACATAGTTTTCTAATTTGCGAGCCCCCAAGTCTCGCGAAGAGCAGCTAGCAAGCAAGACGGCGAAGAAAAGAACAAAGACAGCTCGCGGAGCGCGCTGTCTAAACTCGGTTTTCACGCGCTGCTGCACCCACTCTCGAGCGAGGATTTAGCTCTGGCGTGCCAGTCGTGAAGTGCTTTGTGGTTATCGTCGGGTGCCATCTTCGCTGCCCAGCCCGCAAACTTAATTCCGGCGAGTAAGTCGATATCGGCCATTGTGAATGAATCGCCTGCCACGAACCGTCGAGCTGCTAGCTCGCCATTTAATTTCTCGAATGCGTGATCGAGTTGCGCTCTGCCGCGCTCAGCGAGCGCTGGGATCTGGTCGGTATCTAAGGTGCCGGGCAAGGCGCGGCCCGCGAATGCTGGGTTTGAGTTTCTGAACGCATCACCCGTTGGACGAAAAACTTCATTGAAGAGTCGGTGATTCCAATCTAATACGACTGCGCGCTCCTCGTTCGTCTCACCCAGCAGGGGCTTTTGGGGATGAACTGCCTCTAAATACTGTGTGATCGCGAATACTGATGAGAGCACCCGTCCATCGTCTAACACCAAGGCGGGGACAGTGCCCGCGGGGATAATAGCCTTGTAGGCGTCTGAGCGTTGCTCTCCCTCGGGGAAATTGACTTGATATGTATCGATCTCAATGCCTTTGTAGTCCATGAACATTTTCAGGCGTTGGGGGTTTGGTGCCGGATCATAGGTATATAGTTTCATCATTCTATTCTCTGGTTGGTGATCTCTTTGGTTTTACTCTTGGTGTTATGCGCTTCTCTTTATCACGACCTTCCGCGGCTTACGTGAAACAACTTTCCGCCGTGGCTTAAAGCATCATGCTGAAGTCACCCACTCTGGCGCCTTTTTCCGAACTTTCCCACTGTTCTCTATTTTTTGCTCCAGCGCTTCGCGACTGAGTTTTCAGCAGAAGCCGGGATGGGAATAAGCAACAAAAGTGATTGTTATATGCATTATCTGGACAACCGAGTTTTTTCAGGGTCGCTTTAGTCTGTATACTCCGCGCTCCAGAAAAACTGTCAACTGAGACTTTTGAACCATGCGATATTTATTAGTCACTATTCTAGCGCTTTCCGCCTCTGCTTTCGCGCAAACCGACGAACAGCGTGCGGCTATTGCCGATCGTATTAAATCGTTTTCAACCGTCTGCGTAGCGGGCGAAGATTGTGGCGGTGCTGCAGCCGTTGGTGCAATGGAAGTTGCTGCACTGCCGGGTGAAGCAAAGTACGCCGGATGTGCTGCTTGTCACGGTCCTAATGGTGGTGGCGGTATTGGTCCTCAATTGGCGGGCCGAGATACGGATTACATCATTGGTCGCCTCACAGCGTACAAAGCAAACGAAACAGTGGGTGCGCAAAGCGCGCTTATGTGGGGACAGGCTGCTATGTTGAGCGAGGAAGATATGCAGCAGCTTGCGGAATACATCACTACATTCTGAAAAACGAACTCGGGTTGGTTAAGTTATTGCCAGCCCCGATTCAGGAAGCGAGGTCATTGTCCTTTCGATAGGCAAGGGCCTCGCTTAAGTCTCCCTCAGTGACTTCTTCGCGTCCTTCCAAGTCTGCGATCGTTCTTCCTAACCGAAGACACCGATGCAAGCTGCGCCCCGAAAGCTTTAACCGCTCGCCCGTCAGCGCCAACCAGTTTTTGGTTTTTTCTTGCATTGAGCACAGTGCAACGAGATCCCCCGCAGTAATACGCGCGTTATTGCAGCTTTGGCGGAGAGTCTGGCGTTGGTGCGCTACTGCGATCGCTGCGCGTGATTTTTGAAGCCGCTCTTGCTGTTTTCTATCGGGTTTCATAACGTCGACGATTCTTGATCGCGATACCTTTATAAAAATATCGATCCGGTCAAGTAAAGGCCCCGAAATTTTTCCATCGTAGCGAGCCAGCGCTGCGCTGGAGCATCGGCAGGCTCGGTGGGTAGAGTCGCGATACCCGCAGGGACAGGGATTCATAGCAGCAACAAGTTGAAACCTTGAAGGGTAGGTTTGTGTTATCTCGGCTCGGCTAATTTGAACCTCACCAGATTCCATGGGCTGGCGGAGATTTTCAATTGTGGCGAGAGAAAATTCAGGTAGTTCGTCGAGAAACAACACGCCTGTGTGTGCCAAACTTATCTCACCGGGTGTTGCGTATCGGGTTCCTCCAACCAGTCCAGAAGAGCTAATACTGTGGTGCGGTGCACGTTGTGGGCGACGACCATCGAAAGGTTGACCGACCACGTCATAGATTAAAGAAGCTTCTAACAGATCTTTTTCCGAGGGTGGTGGAAGTAGCTCACGAATCAACCCTGCCGCCAAAGTTTTTCCGGCGCCGGGCTCGCCTGACATCAATAAGTGATGGCCTCCCGCCGCACAAAGGATTGCCGCTCGCCAAAGCTCAGGTTGGCCTGCGGGAAGTGTTGGCATGGAACTGGCAATCCTATTTGTTGGGACCTTCACTGGTCGCACTTTTATTAGACAGTGCGGTTCTTTTAAATCGCTTAAATGATCTACAGCGAATATATTGGGCGTAAGCGCTGACATCTGTTGTGCATCTGCGCTGGGTACGAACAAACGTGTCGAGCTGTCACGGTTTGTCCAGGCTGCAGCGAGTAATCCTGATGTTGGAAGGATGTCGCCGCTTAAACTGAGCTCCCCATAAAACTCTGCTCCCTCAGTGAGGGTTTCGGGTAGTTGTCCGGATGCAATAAGTACCGCCACTGCGATAGCTAGATCAAAACTTGTGCCCGACTTGGGTGTGCTTGCGGGTGCGATATTGATGGTCAGTCGGCGGTCTGGCCAGCGGAAGCCAGACGAGATGACGGCGCTGCGGACACGTTCCTTTGCCTCCCGCATGATCGATTCAGGCATTCCCACCATGGCAATCGCAGGTAAGCCGGGACTGAGATGAAGCTCAACGTGAACGGGAACTGCCGTCAGACCTATGCGTGAGCGCGTCGCCACGCGAGAAAGTGACATAAGACATCCTTGTCCTAAACGGGACTTCCTGTCCCGAGAATAAAATTTAGTTGGCGTTTCGCTCTAAGGCATGGAGCTTTGCCACAAGCGCTTCGATCTCCGACTCGAGCTGCTCCACCCTCGCTCTAGTGCGCGCGAGCACGGCGGACTGAGCGTCGAACTCATCTCGACTAACAACATCAAGATTACCCAAAGCGGTTTTCGCGACTGCCTTCGCATTACCTGAGACCTCATCGGCAAGCGTCTTACCTTCCTTAAGAATCGATCCAAAAAGCCTTGTTGCCGCCTCTGCTGGGTCGGGAATGCGGTCGTTGTTAGCCATGTGCGAAGCCCTACGTGTAATGAGCAAGAGACTACCGGAATTAAACCCGAGTGTACTGCATCAATTGCGTGCAGATTTTATCAGAAGTCGCACCGCCATGGTGCATCAGGGTCCTTTTCAGGCCGATGGTTAATTCGGCGATGCCTCTATATTTTCAATAAGTATATGTTTTTATGATTTTTTTTCTTCTTGGCGCGTTGCTCGCTATGATTCTGACGTCCCAAGCTGCGTGAGCTCACGTTAAGCGAGAGGTCACACACAGGAGTCAAGTAATGCGAATCATAAAAGCCCTCAAAGCAGCCCCCGCGGCATTCAGCAAGACGGTCGTTGAGTCGCTTGGATCGTTGGCAACCATTTAAAAGGAGAGTACCCAATGAAAATGGTCACCGCAGTAATCAAACCCTTCAAGTTAGACGACGTGCGAGAAGCACTGTCTACGATTGGGGTGCAAGGAATCACCGTGAGTGAAGTAAAAGGATTTGGCCGGCAAAAAGGCCATACCGAGCTCTACCGAGGCGCGGAGTACGTGGTCGATTTTCTACCAAAGACCAAGCTAGAGGTCGCCGTATCAGAGGAAATGCTGGATCAGACGATCGAAGCGATTTCGGGCGCGGCGCAAACCGGAAATATTGGTGACGGCAAGATTTTTGTCACGTCGCTTGAACAGGCCATTCGTATCCGCACCGGTGAAACCGGTGTCGACGCGCTTTAAGCGAATAGGAGAAGCATCATGGAAGTAACAGCTGAATTGAGTTACGCGTTAAACACCTTTTATTTTTTAGTGTGTGGCGCGCTAGTTATGTGGATGGCGGCAGGTTTCGCTATGCTCGAAGCCGGTCTTGTTCGCAGTAAGAACACCACCGAGATTTTGACCAAGAACATCGTGTTGTTTGCGGTCGCATGCACTATGTACATGCTGGTTGGGTACGAGATCATGTATCCCGCCCTGTCTAACTTTATGCTGGACGGCATCACCGCCGAGAATCTCGACAATGGGTACGCGCCCTCGGCCGACTTCTTCTTTCAGGTTGTGTTCGTAGCGACGGCTATGTCGATCGTATCGGGTGCAGTCGCGGAGCGCATGAAGCTCTTGGCATTCCTGATTTTCGCGGTAGTCATGACGGGCTTTATCTACCCAATGGAAGGAAATTGGACGTGGGGTGGTGATCCTGTCTTCGGGTTGTACACGCTCGGCGACTTGGGTTTCTCTGACTTTGCTGGATCGGGCATTGTGCACATGGCGGGCGCAGCCGCAGGCGTTGCTGGTGTGCTTGTTATCGGCGCTCGTAAGGGTAAGTACACGGCTGACGGCAAAGTGAATGCAATCCCCGGCGCAAATATGCCACTCGCGACACTTGGCACATTCATTTTGTGGATGGGCTGGTTTGGTTTCAACGGTGGATCGGTGCTTGCGACCGCAACCGTATCCGATGCCACCGCAGTGGCAAATGTCTTCATGAACACGAACGCAGCTGCGGCGGGTGGCTGTATTGCCGCTCTTGCAGTCGCTAAGTTGATGTTTGGTAAGTATGATCTGACGATGGCTCTGAACGGATGTCTTGCAGGTTTGGTGGCCATCACCGCTGAGCCTTCTACGCCAACTGCACTTCAGGCGACTATCTTTGGTGCCTTAGGTGGTGCATTGGTTGTGTTCTCAATTGTCACTCTGGACAAGATGAAGTTTGACGACCCTGTCGGTGCGGTATCTGTCCACGGTGTAGTTGGACTTCTAGGCCTTTTGCTGGTGCCCATCACAAACTCGGAAGCCTCGTCATTCTCTGGGCAGTTGATTGGTGCTGCGACAATTTTTGGATGGGTGTTTATTACCTCATTCGTGGCGTTTAAAGCCATTGGCATACTTACGCCAGTCCGCGTCTCTGAAGAGGAAGAGTACGAAGGTTCTGACATCTCCGAGTGCGGCTTGGAAGCCTATCCAGAATTCACGTCCGGTCGATAGTGGTTTGAGTGAGACCTTTGGGGAGCTTAGCTCCCCTTTTTTTTGTCTAAGCTTTTTTCCCGCATTTAGTGCCGGTGCTGCCTTTAGATATCCGGTCTGCATCTGCTCCGAACTTGCTTGCAGGAGTCCGTGGTCATAGTCGCAACTAGCCATCCAGCGTCGGACTTACTCTCATTGCGATCCCTTTTCACAGCTACCATCTAGTTTTCCGATGATCTCTGCCAATTTATTCGATTTGCCCATTGGAGCCGTTGGGAATAGTTTAGCTTCATGGGAGATGCGTCTGGGCGCAGGCTCTCACTCATAACAAATCTCATTTGGAGGCGTTAACCATGAAAGCTATGAAATTTGCCTTTGCAGGGTTGGCAGTATTCACAGCGCTGTCGGCACCTGTGCAGGCTGAAAACACCTTTGCAAAACCCCCTAAATTCTGGTGGCCAGAGCGCATTGACCTTACACCATTGCGTCAGCATTCGCCCGAGTCGAACCCCTACGGGCCAGATTTCAACTACGCGGCCGAGTTTGCAAAAGTCGATTTGAATGCACTCAAAGCGGATATCCGTGCGACATTGACTGATTCACAGGATTGGTGGCCCGCGGATTACGGTCACTACGGACCATTGTTCATTCGTATGGCCTGGCACAGTGCAGGTACCTATCGGGTTGCCGATGGTCGCGGCGGTGCCGGCGGTGGTCAGCAGCGCTTTGAGCCACTCAATAGCTGGCCCGATAACGGCAACCTAGACAAGGCTCGACGTCTGTTGTGGCCGGTGAAGAAAGCGTACGGCGCCAGTGTTAGTTGGGCTGATCTCATGATCCTTGCTGGCAACGTTGCCATGGAAGACATGGGCTTCAAGACGTTTGGTTTTGCTGGTGGTCGAACCGATGACTGGGAACCCGACCTTGTTTACTGGGGACCTGAAAAAGTCATGCTGGCTGATGAGCGCTACAGCGGAGAGCGTAAGCTCGACAACCCGCTTGCCGCGGTTCAGATGGGTCTAATTTATGTGAATCCTGAAGGACCAAACGGTAACCCGGATCCTGCGCTGGCAGCTCACGATATTCGCGAGACCTTCGGTCGCATGGCAATGAACGATGCGGAGACGGTAGCGCTTATCGCGGGTGGGCACACCTTCGGTAAAGGTCATGGTGCGCACAAGCCAGACGAATGCGTAGGTGTGGAACCTGCAGGTGAGGCGCTCGAGGAGCAAGGCTTTGGCTGGAACAACAAGTGTGGCAAGGGTCACTCTGAAGATACCGTAACCTCCGGCTTTGAAGGTGCATGGACAGCGACACCAACGCGTTGGAGCATGCTTTACCTTGCGAACCTCTTCTCGTTCGATTGGGAAATGACACGAAGCCCGGCGGGGGCAATTCAGTGGATTCCCGTTGACGGCCAAGCAGCAGGGACAGTACCTGACGCGCATCGACCTGATATCAAGCACGCGCCGATCATGTTCACGACTGATTTGTCGCTGAAAGCTGACCCTGCGTACCGCGAGATCTCTAAGCGATTCCTCGAGAACCCCGCGGAGTTTGAGGACGCGTTTGCGCGAGCTTGGTTTAAGTTGACGCATCGCGATATGGGACCACGAGCTCGCTACGTGGGCTCCGATGTGCCTGACGAAGTGTTGACGTGGCAGGATCCGATCCCTGCAGTTGATCACGACCTAGTTAGCAAGCGCGATATCAAGAAGCTCAAGAAGGCTATCTTGTCGTCGGGTGTGAGCACGTCTTCGCTCGTAAAAGCAGCTTGGGCTTCTGCGTCGTCCTACCGTGACAGCGATATGCGCGGCGGTGCTAACGGTGCACGTATTCGACTCGCGCCCATGAACTCGTGGGAAGTAAATGACACTGACGAGCTTGCTTCTACACTCGCAGCACTCGAGAACGTACGCGGTGAGTTCAATAACAAGGCGCGTGGCACTAAGGCGATTAGCATGGCTGACATGATTGTTCTGGGCGGTGCTGCAGCGATCGAAAATGCAGCGGCTGAGCGTGGTCATGACATCGAGATTGCGTTTGTCCCAGGTCGAATGGATGCCTCTCAAGAGCAGACGGATGTAAATTCCTTTGCAGCGCTTGAGCCCGTAGCTGATGGCTTCCGCAACTACTATGACGAGGACCGCAACTATATGTCACCTGTGGGTGCAATGATCGACAAAGCGAACCTGCTCGATCTGACACCGCCTGAAATGACAGCGCTGGTGGGTGGTTTGCGTGTCTTGGGTGCAAACAGTGCCGGATCATCTCACGGTGTCTTTACCGATCGCGAAGGTCAGTTGAGCAACGATTTCTTCGTTAATCTGCTCGATATGGGTGTTGAGTGGACAGCATCCACGGAGTTTCCTGGCGTGTATGTCGCAACTGATCGTGAAACAGGTGATCGTCGTTGGACGGCAACACCTATTGACCTGATGTTCGGCTCGAGCTCGGAGCTCCGCTCGATTGCGGAAGTTTATGGCTCTGACGATGGCGAGGCGAAGTTTGTTAGTGATTTCGCTGCAGCGTGGACAAAAGTGATGCAAGCCGATCGCTTTGACCTTGACGTTCAGCGCTCTGGCGGTACGGTCGCTAATCGTTGAGTTCTGATTAGATATACGAAACCCGACCAATTGGTCGGGTTTTTTTTTGCTTCATCGCAATGTGCCAATTCCTGACTTCATTAACGCTCTGGCTTGGGCCATACTCTGCTCCTCTAATTCGTACGCAAAATCTGAAAGAGGTTTTCATGAAGCTGGTTACTGCGATTATCAAGCCATTCAAGTTAGACGATGTGCGCAGTGCACTGTCGGAAATTGGTGTTCAGGGAGTGACGGTTACCGAGGTTAAAGGCTTCGGGCGTCAGCGCGGGCACACTGAGCTCTATCGCGGTGCTGAGTACGTGGTCGATTTTCTACCAAAGTTAAAGCTTGAGATTGCGACATCGGCAGACCAGCTCGATCAGATAGTGGATACGATTATATCTGCCGCAAGCACCGGCAAGATTGGTGACGGTAAAATTTTTGTTTCTGAGCTTGAGCAGGTTGTCAGAATCCGAACTGGGGAAACAGGCGAAGAAGCCATCTAGCGCATCAGTAAGTTGATCGCATCCGGAAGCTCGGTTAGCGATTGTACTTCTGCCACACCCAGCGTGTTTTCGAGTCCCTCAGCGTTGAACCATATGGGGGTCAAGCCCGCGTTCAGCGCACCATTAACATCATTCTCTATGCTGTCACCTATGTGAATCATTTCCGTCGAGGAACATGTGGCAGCACTCATAGCCACCTCAAATATTTTTTTCTCCGGTTTAGCGCTTCCCACGTCGTCCGCTCTGAAGGCCAATGTAAAAAAAGAGGCTAACGGTGTTTTATGTACATCGGCATTTCCGTTGGTAATGGCAATGAGCGTAAACCGCTCTGCTAGCCCGGATAAAACAGTGACTGCGTCAGGAAACAATACAACATCGTTTCGATGCGCCATAAAGGCCGCAAAGGCGTCCCTAGCCGCGGCATCGGCGGTTTCAGTCGGCACCTCTAAAGAGCGAAGGATCTGCGTCATTACTTCAATCCGTAATGCCGTCACGTCTCCAACGATCATGGGTGACTTATCTATGACGCGTTTTCTACACCCCAAGACCCTATCTCTCGTGAAGTGTTCACTTAACCCCGGGAAAAGATCTGCCAAGTGTTGCCATTGGGCTCTATCTGCTGCAATTAACGCGGGCCGCGGATCCCACACGGTGTCATCAAGATCAAATGAAAGGGTGGTTATGGTCACGTGAGTTCCAGTTTCAATTCTGTTGCGTGATTAGCGTTTTACTTTTTTTGTCCGTTGGGCTCGTGGATGTGCCTGATCGTACACCTTTGCTAAGTGTTGGAAGTCGAGGTGAGTGTATATCTGGGTCGTAGCGATGTTTGCGTGCCCCAGTAACTCCTGCACGGCTCTCAGGTCGCCACTGGACTCGAGTAAGTGGCTGGCAAAGGCGTGACGAAGTACGTGGGGATGAATCCTCTGAGACATACCATGTTTTATTGCAAGATGTCGGATTCGCTCCTGCACAGATCGGTGACTGATCCGCGTGCCTCTCTGACTAACAAACAGTGGTGAGTCGAAACTGAGTTGCTCGTCTCCCATGGGGCGATATTTCATCCATTCGGCGATAGCAGTTAATGCTGGTCCACCGACAGGCACAACACGTGTTTTTTGCCCTTTCCCGACGACCGTAATTATTTTGTCGGCCCTATCGAGATCATTGATATTCGCGCCAACCAACTCCGATAGTCGCAACCCTGCTGAGTAGAGTAACTCCGCCATCGCATGGTCACGTGCCATAAAGGCGTTCTCACTCCGATGATTAAGTAGTTGGCCAACTTGGTCCGCTTCAAGACTTTTGGGCAGCGTTCTGGGCGCGCGCGGAGCACGCACCCCTGATGTGGGGTCACTGAGTTCGGGATGATGTCGGGCCAGAAACTTATAAAGCGACCTTGTTGATGATAAGTGGCGCTGTATCGAACTTGCCGAGAGCTTTTCTCGGCTCAGTTGTGCCACCCATCGGCGAAGCATTGCTTGATCCAAAGCGCTGGCGTCTTCAATGGCTTGTTCGGAACAAAAGGTCACAAGCTTATCGAGATCACGACGATAGTTGGCAATCGTATGGGGCGAGTATCCTTTGATAACGCCTATGTAACTTAGGAAATCAGAAGCCCCTTGCGCCAAGTCGACAGAGGTCAAATCTATCAGTCCGTCGTGCGGGGTGTGGACGGATCGTTCGTTGGCGAGCCCGACCTAATTAAACTGCCCATCACGTTGGCCAAGTATTCAAGGAACATAGTACCGTCAGCGGCGCTATATCGTGTTGCATCCGACGAGCCAACGGCGATGAAGGCTCTTGGCCCTCCAGAATGTGGCACGACTGCGATAGCCGCTGAGCCGTCACTACCGGTAATGCCGAAGAGCGAGCTCAACTCTTGAGATCTTACCGGGCCACTGGTAGCGGTCTTGCTACCCAATAGATGCCGGGCCGTTTGGGATGTGGCGTCTGAACTGTCCTCGTCAAGCAGGTGATAAGCCGCATGCTCAATGTCGAAATGTTTCCGCATGAGAGCGCTAAAGAGATGGCTGGTTTCTTCTTGTTCACTGCGTGCCGCAAGCGCCGTTATGACTTCTTGAGTGGCGTCTAATAGCGCTTCATTTTGCTCGGCTCTACTAACGAGTAGGTCAAAACGTCGACGTAACTCGGCGTTTCGCTCTCGTAATACGGCAACCTGTCGTTCAACCAGTGAAACCGCTCCGTCGCTTGCATGGCTTATATTCAGCTCATCGAGCGCCTCCGGATATTGATCGAAGAAACTGGGGTTCTCGGCAAGAAAGCTGAGAACATCATCTGCGCTAGGGCTGTTTGTGTTTGAGTCAGATTCCATAATGCTGGCTAAAGCGTGAGCTTCCCCTCAAAAACGGTCTCGGCGGGTCCGGCAAGCCAAACAGGTTCATCACTTCCGTCCCACGACACTTCGAGCTTACCGCCCGGTACCGAGACTGTCACGTTGTTCGAGAGATGGCCGAGGCGTATGCCGTGGACTACCGCTGCGCAGGCGCCTGAGCCGCAGGCTAGCGTCTCGCCCGCACCGCGTTCGAAAACCCGTAATGTTATCGCTGTGCTGTTTTCAATCTGCATAAAGCCGACGTTGACACCCTCCGGGAAGGCTTCTAGCGCTTGAATCATAGGACCTATTTTTTCAACGGGTGTAGCTGCTGCGTCATTGACCACCAGCACGGCATGAGGGTTGCCCATCGAGACAACGCCCGCCATGACTATGACATTATTGACAGTCAGCGCGTGTTCAATCCCATTTTTTTCCGCCGCAAACGGAATTTGAATTGGCTCGAAAACGGGGCAGCCCAGTTCGGCATGTATACCCCCCGTTTCATCAAAAGCTAGTCTGCGAAGAGCGTTACCCACTTGCAGGGTGATGTTAGCGCTCGCCGATAACCGTTGCTCGTGAATAAACCGGCCTACACATCGCGCGCCATTACCACACTGCCCTGCAGGAGAGCCATCAGCGTTAAATATGCGGTACTCGAAGTCAGCATCGGGTCGTTTGGGCGGCTCAATGATTAAAACCTGGTCGCAGCCTATCCCCGTGTTCCGGTTGGCGATTCTGCGGATCTGTTCTTCGTTTATCTTGATTGCCGATCGTACGCCGTCGATAACCACAAAGTCATTTCCGGCGCCGTGCATTTTGGTGAACTGCAGTTTCATAAAAGCGCCTCTGGTATTTGCTCATCTTGCCAAAGTGAAGCCAGGGTTTCTCGTTGTCGAATGACGAAGTGTTCAGAGTTATGCACTAGAATTTCTGCCGCCCGTGGACGTGAGTTGTAGTTCGAGGACATCGAGAAGCTATAGGCACCTGCGCCCATTACCGCAAGCAGGTCGCCTTCGTGAGCAGATAATCTGCGCTCCTTTCCCAGGAAGTCACCGGTTTCACAAACAGGCCCCACGATGTCGTAGGTGTCTTTCTCTGCGCCGTTCTCTACTGACACTTCGACGATATTCTGCCAAGCAGAGTAGAGAGCAGGCCGGAGCAAATCGTTCATCGCGGCATCCACAATAGCAAAATTTTTTGTATCACCCGCTTTTTCCACAAGCACCTTTGTAATGAGTGCCCCAGCATTCCCAACAATAGATCGGCCTGGCTCTATCATAAGCTGTGCTTCGAGGGGGTCTAGCTCAGCGCGCACCGCAGATATCAGCTCCTCTGGGCTTGGAATTGACTCATCCGCGTAGCGAATACCGAGTCCACCGCCAATATCGATGTGCTCGATGTTGATGCCTGAGTCACGCAGTTCCAGCACAAGATGACGGAGGTGTTGAACAGACTCGATAAAAGGATCTATCTCGGTCAGTTGGCTACCGATGTGACAATCAACGCCAACGGGTGCTAGATGTGAAGCATTTTGTGCATGGCGATAAAGCGCTACGGCCCGCTCTGCGTTCACACCAAATTTATTTTCTTTGAGCCCCGTTGATATGTAAGGGTGCGTCTTCGCATCGACATCGGGGTTAATCCGAATCGATATACGCGCAACTTCATCGCGTGCAACGGCTATTTGTTCAATGAGATGGAGCTCGCTCGCGGATTCGACGTTAAAGCATCGTATCCCCACCTCGAGCGCTCTTTCGATCTCCTCCGAAGATTTCCCTACACCCGAAAACACGACTTTTGAGGGGTTTCCGCCTGCCGCAAGAACACGCTCTAACTCGCCTCCTGAGACAATATCGAAACCGGAGCCCAGCGACGCCAATAGCCGAAGTATGGCGATATTCGAGTTTGCCTTCACCGCATAACAAATCAGGTGTGATGCATCCCCAAAAGCGGCCCTCCAGGCCTCGAATGACTCGGTAATGGCGGATTGAGAGTAAACGTAAAGCGGTGTTCCGTGTTGCTTGGCGAGCTCAGCTGCGGGCACACCTTCACAGAATAAGGAACCTGCGTGGCGAGCAAAGCCGTTCGGTAGATCGATGTCTGATGTCATAATCTTTGTTAATTAGAGGAAGGGGCTTCTGGTGCTGGAAGGCGGAGTTCGCCCGGCTGCCCACAGGCCGCAGTCAGTGCTAGCAGACAAATAAACCCTATCGTCGTAAGAATCTTCACTTGGCGCACCAGTTACAAAACGCGAGTATAACATTGGTTTGCAATGCTACCGTGACTCGTGGGCACGAAGTCGTTATCTTTGTGCTCCTTGATTTTCGCAGCTAGTTAACACATTTCAGGAGACGGCATGAGCGCATCTGCCCGCTATTACGAGTGCATCGAAGATACCTTTGAGGATGTCGAGAGTCGGTTAGAGGCACTCGAATCGGATCCTGATATCACCGTGGCGGAGGGCGTAATTAACGTCACGTTTGCAAATGGCGTGGTCTTTGTTTTCTCGCGGCAACCTGCTGTTGAGCAACTCTGGGTAGCAACGCCCGGCGGTGGCTTTCACTTCGTATGGGATGAAGGTGCTGAGGACTGGGTAGACACGAAAACCAAGCGTGCTTTTAAAGAGCTTTTAATTGCTGAGCTTGCAGAACACGCGAGCGAAACCATCGACTGGTGAGACTTATGACGTATCGAGCGACGTTTATGGTGTGTTGCCTCTTTGCCTCGGCTTACGCATCGGCTGATGCTGTCCGTGAGCCTCTGTGGGTGGAGAATCTTTCGCCTATGGCCTCCTTGGTGGCTCTGCCATCGCAACGTTCAGCCGATATCCGTGAAGGGCTCTCTGTTACCTTGCACTCAGATATCGCGACACATTTTGTCTCTCAGGCAAGGGGTGATGAAACCGTCTTTTTTGATGGTGAGACGCAGCGGCACAGTATGGCGATTCGATGGGGTATCTCGTCTGCCTGGGAGCTAAGTGCTGTCGTACCTCTTACCAAGCACAGCGGAGGATTTACTGACGGGTACATAAATCGTTGGCACGATTTTTTTGGTATGCCCGATGGTGGGCGAAATAGCGTTCCCGAGGATCAGCTTCGTTACCAAGTTGATAGCCCGGAGCTGCAGACCAGTTTGGCAGCGTCTTCATCTGGCTTGGCTGATGTGACATTTGAGGTGGCCTACATGGGCGAGCGCCAGCGAGAGCTACAAATTGCTTATGCAGTCGGCTACAAAGCAAGCACAGGCGACAAAAGTGATTGGACAGGGAGTGGATCGTCTGACCTGTATGGTGTTGCGCGCTTCAGCGGTGCGCACCGAAGTGGCTTACCGCTTTACTGGCATGGACAGTTAGGTGTCACCGCTGCTGGTGACAGTCCATTATTGGGTCCTAAAAAAGAGGATTGGATCTTGTTTGGCGGGCTCTCTGCCGAGTGGCATTTTAACGAGCGATGGGCCCTTATTGGTCAGATCGACAGCCATTCTTCCTTGTTGGATAGCTCACTGGATGCATTGAGTGAGCCCGCTGGAATGCTTAGTCTGGGCTTACGCAGGCAGCTTGGTAACAGTTGGGCGGTCGACATCAGCTTCGCCGAGGACATCGTGGTCGAGAGCGCCCCCGATATTATCTTCCAAGCTTCTATTCACTACCGCCCCTAGTCACTACCGACCCTAGAGGCCTTGTCCCTGAAAGGCATCTCATACGGGGACTGCACAGCACTGCTAGGTGATATCTACTTATGCGATTACCTATGCGCCCGTTTTATAACGCTTGTGGGGCTGTTTTTTTATCGCTTAGGCAGTATTGAGATTTGCACGCGCGCGCTGGGCTGCTGCTCGAACCTGCTTGGGCGCGGTTCCTCCAATATGGTCTCTGGCAGCAACCGACCCCTCAAGCGTTAACACCTCGAATACATCGTCCTCGATCAGTGAAGAGAGCATTTGTAAAGCTTCCAAGGATAGCTCACCGACGTCTATCCCTTTGCTTTCTGCCATACCGACAGCAGTCCCGACGATTTCATGCGCATCCCGGAAGGCGACACCTTTGCGAACGAGGTAGTCCGCGAGATCGGTTGCTGTTGGATGGCCCAAGCTTGCAGCGCGACGCATCGCCTCAGGTCGTGCTTTCATCGCCGGAACGAGATCAGCAAAAGCCAGAAGTGAGTCGTGTACGGTTTTCACCGCGTCGAATAGTGGTTCTTTATCTTCTTGGTTGTCCTTGTTGTAGGCCAGCGGCTGGCCCTTCATAAGGGTTATCAGTGCAACAAGGTGACCTTGTACGCGTCCCGCCTTACCTCTGATGAGCTCAGGCACATCAGGGTTTTTCTTCTGCGGCATGATCGAGGAGCCAGTACAAAAGCGATCGGGTAAATCAACAAATGCAAATTGGGCACTGGTCCAAATAATCATTTCTTCTGCCATCCGCGACAGATGCATCATGGTGATAGCAGCGGCTGCCGTGAATTCAATTGCGAAGTCTCGGTCGCTGACCGAATCTAGTGAGTTTTCAGTCGGCCCCGCGAAGCCAAGCGCTTCTGCGGTCATGTGTCGGTTGATTGGGTAGGATGTGCCGGCCAGGGCGGCGGCGCCTAACGGGCTCAGGTTCATCCGCTCTGCACAGTCCGCCAATCGGCCGTCATCCCGCGCGAGCATTTCATTCCAGGCGAGTAAATGGTGGCCGAAGGTTACAGGTTGTGCGACTTGCAGGTGAGTGAAGCCAGGCATCACAGTATCGGCATAGATTTCTGCTTGATCAATGAGTCCTGTTCTCAAGCGCGTGAGCTGGCCGCGGATATTGGTGATAGCTGCACGCAAGTAAAGACGAATATCAGTGGCAACTTGATCGTTACGCGATCGACCCGTGTGAAGACGTTTGCCCGCATCACCAATGATCTCTGTTAATCGAGCCTCAATGTTCATGTGCACATCTTCAAGCTCTACCGACCACGTGAATTCACCGGCGTCGATCTCGGATAGCACTTGGTCGAGACCTCGGTGAATGTCAGCTAAATCCTCACTACTCAAAATGCCACAGGCTTCCAGCATGTTGGCGTGAGCCCGTGATCCTTGGACGTCGTAATGCGCGAGAATATGATCAAAGGAATACGAAGCAGTAAATTCTTGTACGAAGGCGTCAGTAGCCTCGCTAAATCTTCCACCCCAAGTTTGGCTTGTATGACTGTCTAAAGAACTGGACACGCGATAAACTTCTCATAACTTACAGCCTGCTATTGTATCAGGTACACGTGATGGCTTGTGTAGGCGTTGCGCTGAAAACAAAAGCGGAAAATAATAACATTAGGGGGATGCATGAATTCAATTACGATCGCGACGCGTGAGAGTCCACTCGCGCTATGGCAGGCGCACTTCGTTGAAGCGGAGTTGAAGCGCCACCATCCCGGTATTGAAGTCAAGCTTCTGGGTATGACTTCCCGCGGGGATCAGCTGCTCGACAAGCCATTGTACAAAGTCGGTGGAAAAGGCCTCTTTGTTAAAGAGTTAGAGACAGCCTTGATGGACGAGCGCGCGGATATTGCCGTTCACTCAATGAAAGATGTTCCCATGGAGCTACCACCGGGTCTAACCCTAGGGGTTATTTGCGAGCGTGAGGATCCGCGCGATGCGCTGGTTGGTGTTGAGAGTTTCGATGCGCTACCGCATGGCGCTAAGTTAGGGACGTCGAGTCTCCGCCGCTCATGCCAGGTAATGCAGCGACGGCCAGATCTTGATATTGGCTTCCTGCGTGGCAACGTGAATACTCGGCTCGCCAAACTGGATGCGGGTGAATTTGACGCGATTATCTTAGCCTGCGCCGGGCTCAAGCGGCTTGGCTTTGACCAGCGTATCGGCGCTGCGATCGATGAGGACTTTCTGCTTCCTGCTGGTGGGCAAGGCGCTGTGGGTATTGAGTACCGTTCCTCGGACTCAAGGGTGGCTGATTTGCTTGCGCCGCTTGCGCACGACGAGACAGCGCGCCGCGTCACAGCCGAGCGAACTGTTGTTCGTAAGTTGGATGGTGGCTGTGACGTGCCAATTGCCAGTTTTGCCGTGATAGAAGGCGACGAGTTGTGGCTTCGCGCCCGGGTAGGATCCCCCGATGGGGCAAATGTTATTGCGGCTGAAGCGCGCGGTACTGACCCTGAAGCCCTGGGACTAGAAGTGGCTGAATCGCTACTGAACATGGGCGCAGCCGAGATCCTATCCGCAGCACGATCGTGACCCATGTTGTTCTCACACGCGCCGAGCCCGATGCGAAACGGCAGCTAGATCTCCTTATAAAGAGTGGCTTTGAAGCTACGGCCTTGCCGTTGTTGGTAATAGAGCCAGTGGCGGTTACGCCTGCCACCGAGGTCGATGGTGAGGACAGGGCTGTCGTCATATTCACGTCGGCAAATGCAGTGACGCATGGTTTTACCCACGTAATGGACGCCTGCCGCAGGGAATCAACCGAGGTGCTGGCGGTTGGCAGGAAGACGAGAGAGTTGCTCAGCGCGCGTGGTATCGAGGCTAGCAGTCCGGCGCGTGAGGATTCCGAAGGGCTTCTGGCTTTGCTTGCGTCGAGGAAACGCACTGAGTCTCTTCCACCCATGGGCGTTACTCTGATAAAGGGTGAGGGGGGGCGAGACCTACTAACGTCGGTTCTTACGGAGCAGGGCTTTAGTGTTGTTGAGGTGAACTGTTATCGCCGCGTATGGCCGCCTGTTTCGCGAGATGCTTTTTTACATGCGCTGGAAAGCCACGTGCCACGTTACATACATGTTGCCAGCGGTGAGACACTCTTGCGACTTGACGAACTTTGTGGGCTTTACTCGGTAAGCGCACACGAACATCACACACTTATCCTGCCGTCGGATCGTGTTGAAGCTCAGGCTCGAGAGCTGGGCTGGCAATCGCGTATAGTAGCGGTGGGGGCTAGTGACGATGCGTTACTCGAGATTTTGTCTACACTGCCCTAAGTTACGCTTATAAAGGGACAATTTCATGAGCGAGCAAACGGCCCGCAGTAAAACAGCTCCAGCGCGATCATGGTTAACGAGGTTAGTGCGTTCACTGGTTTTACTTTTATTGGTTGGTATTTTCGCCGCCGGCTATGTCTTTCTTTGGCCCAAGGTGGAGGCGTTTCAGGCTTACCAAGCCGATATTGAGAAAAACTTAGCTTCATTGGCTAAGGCAGATCAGGCCTTAGTGAACGACGTTTCGGCGTTGATAGACAACAAAATCAAAAAGAGTGAAGAAGCAACATTTGCGGCTTTGCAGTCAGCGGTTACTCGACTATCGGCTGAGCTCAACGCTATTCGTGATATTGAGCAGCGTGCAGCAGCGACGCTCAATGAGGCGCATCATTTGCTGTATCGCATGTCGAAAACTGACCAGAGTGCATGGCGGCGTGCGGAAGCCACTTTTAATATTCGTCTAGCAAGTCAGCGCTTACAATTCGCACATGATGTAAGCGGTGCGTTGATGCTGCTATCCCAAGCAGACGCTTTGCTGAAGAACGATACTGGTGACACCGTTAGCGCTATCCGATCAGCCATTGCATTCGATCGCGCGCAGCTAAAGACGCTGGAAAAACTCGATATGGTGGGTTTGATGGGGCGTCTGTCAGCACTCGATAGACAAATTCAAACGCT
This sequence comes from Luminiphilus sp., assembly GCA_965655685.1. Classification (GTDB taxonomy): domain Bacteria; phylum Pseudomonadota; class Gammaproteobacteria; order Pseudomonadales; family Halieaceae; genus Luminiphilus. The sequence goes on along the minus strand of CBFHHL010000160.1, from coordinate 13,252 downwards.
AGACTTAACTTCACTCACCCCGTCAGTCCTTAGCAGAGAGTCTGATACTTTTACAACGGGCGATGCAGGTCAGAGTCCAGCTGAGATAAACGTGTCTCTGACGCTCTTGGAGAAAGCACTCAATACGCTCGCGTCGTATTTTGTCATCACGGAGCTTGAATCACCCGACCAAAAGCCGAGAACCTCGGAGTGGTACCGTTTTGCACTCCTCTCCACAAAGCTCAACATTGAGCAAGCGCGAGTTGCATTACTTTTGAGAGATTCACAGAGGTTTAGCGATTCCCTAGCTCGGGTCACAACGGTATTGGCAGATATTCCGTCCTCAAATGACGATCCTGCATTGCTTATCCTAATCGAGGAATTAACAGACCTAGCTTCAGCAAGGTTAAACCCGGAATTGCCGGAACTCGAGACATTGAAGGTGATTAATGATGAGGGTGATGGCGGTGTGAGTGCGAACTATCTTGACTCGGCCGAAATCGTCACGGCGCCATTAGGTACGAGACCGAGCGTTGCAGATGGAAGTGCGTTGGCCATTCAGCGGCAGAGCAACGGCGGGGCCAGGGAAAATTCCAATGCGCTCTCCACTGTCGATTCGGGTGAACAGACGGCAGCGGGTACTCCCGAATGAAGCGGTGGTTATGGTTTATCACGCTGGGACTAATCGCCGGCGTTGCGCTCGCCTCTTTCATATCTCGGGATCCCGGTTATGCGTTGCTGCAATTGGCTGGCTACCGACTTGAGACAAGCGTGGCGGCTCTGGTTCTCGCTGCGATGGCACTCTTCGTTTTCATCCGTCTTCTTGGGCGACTGGTAAGGATTTTAGTGGGTGTTGTGCCTGGGTTTGGCCGTTGGCTGGGTAAGCGCAAGGAGGAGCAGAATCTAGAACTCATCCAATCCAGTCTCGATGATGCTTTGGCTGAGAATATCGCTGGCCTAGCGAGTAAAATAGGCAAGCTGGAGAAGTCATCTTGGTACTCGGAATCGCGCGCCAAGCACATACGACAGTGGCTGCTGGTACGGCAAGTCCGTACGAGCCAAAAGCCCAGTCAACTTAAAAAGATGTGGAGCAAAGTAGCGGCCTCAGACAAGGCTGATGTAGCCCTAAGAGCCGAGTACGCTACACGGCTTTGTCAGCTGGGTGCGACAGATGACGTTGATGCTGTGCTCCTCGAGACAGCAAAGTCCTCTTGGCACGACGCGTTGACGGGCGTACTTTCTAATCACCAGCCCAAAAATGCAGAGCAACTTCTGGAGCGTCTTACTAAACTAGCGTCCAGTGATAAGAGCGGGTCTGCTTCAGTGGCTGTTGCGCTACTTACGGCCAATACGTTAGAGGGCAGTGCGGGGGATGCGCTGTTGATCGAGACCCACAAGACGCAGGCCTCGGAGCATTTATTGAGGGCATTGGGTGCTCGGAGGCTAGGGCAAGGCGCTTAAGTACTTCGATACTAAAGCGACAAAGTCGTGTTCCACTAAATGGCGATTATCGGCGACGTCCCGGCAGTGTAATTCCCAGCGAATCCCAAATGCCATCAACTTTCGTTTTGACATCCTCGCTCATTTGAATAGAGGTTCCCCACTCGCGATCGGTCTCACCCTCCCACTTGTTGGTTGCATCCATGCCCACCTTGGATCCAAGTCCGGCAACGGGCGATGCAAAGTCCAGATAATCAATGGGGGTATTGTCGATAAAGACGGAATCACGGCGTGGGTCCATTCGGGTGGTCATGGCCCAAATCACATCTTCCCAGTTACGCACATCGACGTCATCATCGGTGACGATGATGAACTTTGTGTACATAAACTGGCGTAAAAATGACCAGATGCCGAGCATCACTCGTTTCGCATGGCCCGGATACTCTTTGCGCATGCTTACGACGGCCATTCTGTAAGAGCACCCTTCGGGTGGCAGATAAAAATCGACGATCTCAGGGAATTGTTTTTGCAGTAGCGGGACAAAAACCTCATTGAGCGCCACGCCTAGGATGGCGGGCTCATCCGGCGGACGACCGGTGTAGGTACTGTGATAAATCGGGTTCTTCCGGGTGGTCATCTTTTCTACGGTAAACACGGGGAAGCTCTCCACCTCGTTGTAGTAACCGGTGTGATCGCCAAAGGGACCTTCGTCCGCCACTTCCTGGGGGTCAATGTAACCTTCTAAGATGATTTCTGAGTGCGCCGGAACGAGCAGTTCATTATCTTTACACCGCTTCGTGAGGCAGTTTGCGAGCTCCGTCTTACCACCACGAAGTAATCCGGCGAAGGCATATTCGGAGAGGGCATCTGGGACAGGCGTCACAGCACCCAGGGTGGTTGCTGGATCGGCACCCAACGCTATCGCGACCGGATAAGGCTCGCCGGGTCGCTTGAGACACCAATCTCTAAAGTCGAGAGCACCACCGCGGTGTGATAACCAGCGCATAATCAGCTTGTTGCGACCGATCAGTTGCATACGGTAGATGCCAAGGTTCATGCGAGGCTTTTCCGGGCCGCGGGTGATAACAAGTGGCCAGGTCACCAGTGGGCCGACATCGCCCGGCCAACAGGTTTGAATCGGTAGCTTGTTCAGGTCGATGTCGTCTTCATCGACAACAACTTCCTGACAGGGCGGACGACTGATGGTCTTAGGCCCCATGTTCAACACTTTTTTGAGTAGAGGCGCTTTGTCAATTAGGTCACGCATACCTTTGGGTGGGTCAGGCTGGCGCAGATAGGCGAGGAGTTCGCCTATTTCTCGCAGAGCCTCTATTGAGTCAGCCCCCATGCCTTGTGCAACACGTTTCTCGGTTCCAAAGAGATTAGCTAACAGTGGTACGTCATAGCCCTTGGGGTTTTCAAAGAGAAGGGCTGGACCGCCACCTCGTAGGGTTCGATCGGCAATCTCCGTCATCTCAAGTTTTGGATCGATTTCTTCTTTGATTCGCACTAGATCGCCATTGGCTTCTAGCATGTTGAGAAATTCTCGGAGGTCCCGAAATTTCATAGCGTCGTCTCACATCGTTATTGCGTCATAGCATGCCACATTCGACTGCGGTGTACGCAGAGCGTCCTAAAACTGCCATGCAACACAGTTGGGTCAGAAAGCAAAAGGACGCCCATTGGCGCCCTCAGATTAATTCCGCTTTACTCAGTTACTCGTCATTCACTTTCGCTTCATGGAGCGGAAGAACTCGTCATTGGACTTGGTGTCCTTGAGTTTATCCAGTAGGAATTCAATCGCGGGGAGATCTTCCATACCGTGGAGCAGCTTTCGCAAAATCCACATGCGATGAAGCTCTTCTTCCCCTGTGAGAAGTTCCTCACGGCGTGTGCCTGATCGCCGAATGTTTATGGCAGGATATACGCGCTTCTCTGAGATCTTGCGATCCAAGTGAAGCTCCATATTGCCGGTGCCTTTGAACTCCTCGTAGATCACTTCATCCATTTTCGAGCCGGTCTCAGTGAGTGCGGTTGCAATGATTGAGAGGCTACCACCTTCCTCGATGTTACGTGCTGCACCAAAGAATCGTTTGGGGCGCTCGAGCGCATGTGCATCCACACCACCCGTCAAAACTTTTCCTGAGCTCGGTACGACTGTGTTGTAAGCGCGTGCTAAACGTGTGATCGAATCCAACAAGATGACCACGTCACGCTTATGTTCGACCAGCCGCTTGGCCTTTTCAATCACCATATCGGCGACCTGAACGTGACGGGCAGGGGGTTCATCAAAGGTCGAAGCAACAACTTCCGCCCCTCGTGCTCCCACAGAACGCTGCATTTCTGTAACTTCTTCGGGACGCTCGTCGATAAGAAGAACAATGATATAGCACTCGGGGTTATTGCTGATGATCGCCTGGGCGACACTCTGCATCATGATTGTCTTACCCGCCTTGGGCGGGGCCACTAACAGGCCACGTTGGCCTTTCCCGATCGGCGAGCATAGATCGATAATTCGCCCCGTCAGATCCTCCGTCGAGCCATTTCCTTTTTCTAGGGTGAGGCGCTCATCTGGAAACAACGGTGTAAGGTTCTCAAAGAGGATTTTCGCTTTAGCGGTTTCTGGCGACTCAAAGTTGACTTCACTGACTTTGAGCAACGCAAAGTATCGCTCAGAGTCCTTGGGCGGTCTGATCATTCCCGTGACGGTATCGCCGGTACGAAGATTGAAACGGCGAATTTGACTGGGGCTTACGTATATATCATCGGGTCCAGCCAGGAAGGAACTGTCCGCTGATCTAAGGAAGCCGAAGCCATCGGACAGTATCTCAAGGACACCATCACCAAAAATATCTTCGCCACCTTTCGCATGGCGCTTAAGGAGCGAGAAAATAATATCTTGCTTGCGCGAGCGGGCCATATTTTCGATGCCCATCTCCGCAGCCATGTCGATCAGCTCTTGCGTCGACTTGGTTTTAAGCTCTGTCAAGCTCAGGGGGTTTTCAGACGGTACATGAGGCTCGCGGCGGTTTCTGCGGTTTCTATTTCGGCGGTTGCGACCTCCGCCTTGGTTTTCACCTTCTTCTTGAGAAGACGCCTCCGCATCTGGTGTCGCTTCAGAGGCTGTTTCGTCAGTGCTCGAAGCTTCGGCTCCAGTATCTGCAGCCCGGTTGAGTTTCAGCGTTCGCGTGGGCTTGTCTTCATCACTGCCAACCTCAGTTGATGGCATCTCAGAGGTTGAAGTTTCTTGCGCAGGGCTTTCTTGGGTCGTCGCCTGAGTTGTGGACTTACTACTGGACTCGTCTATAGCGCCGGTCTCAACGACTGCACCTTGTTCAGGATTTATGTTTTCTTCTTCTTGCACTGGAATTACCTGTGGCTTTGGGAAATAAGTAAATGGTTATTTTGCTTTGGCTCGGAGATCGACATGCCAGAAGCAGACCCCAAGCAAAGCAGACATGATTTTTAAGATGGCTTGTTTGGGGAAGATAGGGGCGAAGACATCGCCCACAAACGAAAGGTAGCACCGCTCAAGCGGTGCGTCTACCGAATAAATAAGGAATTTTAGTCTGTGCTGCTAGGTTTAGAGGCAGCCGTCTACAAACTCAGCGAGTTGGGTTTTCGACAAGGCGCCGACTTTTGTTTCAACAGCGCTACCGCCCTTGAAAACGATGAGTGTTGGAATGCCGCGAATGCCAAATTTACCCGGAAGGTCTGGGTTTGCGTCTACGTCGACTTTACACACCTTGAGTTTATCGCCATATTCACTCGCGATTTCCTCTAGCACTGGTGCAATCATTTTGCAGGGTCCGCACCACTCCGCCCAAAAATCAACGAGGACGGGGACGTCTGAAGATAGAACTTCACTTTGAAAGTCAGCGTCACTGACGTGTGTAATATTTTCGCTCATGGTGCCTCCGAATGCTTCGCAGCATATACTCTCAAAAAAATTCTTTGGATGACAGTGTTGGGATCGAATGTCAGATCAACATGGTACTACATGGTTCGTTTATCTGGTTCGCTGCGCTGACGATTCTTTTTACACTGGCGTGACTACGAATTTGGTTCGCAGGCTGCGGCAGCACAATGGAGAGATAACAGGGGGCGCCGGCTACACCCGCGCTAGACGACCTGTAGATCTGGTCTGGTCGGAGGCGTGTATTGATCGTTCCGATGCGCAGAAGCGCGAGTACGTCGTGCGCCGACGTCCACGGTCTGAAAAATTGAGTCTGGCAGCAAAAAAAAACGGCTAAATAGTCTCAGGAGATGCGGCTTCAATGTGGAACTTGTTGGTCGGATAGCTACTTCAAGGAATTGCAGCGTCAACGGATAGCGCGCTCAATGTCAGCACGTTTAATGAAAATCACCTTCAATCGATCACTCTGTCACTATGTGGCAGTTTCAATGGCCAGTCCCCATTATGGGCACGGCCCTTAATGAATAGGCTGTTAAATGCAGAGTAACTTGCAGCAGATATTTTGGTCTTGGGCGCTTGAGCGCTATGAAGCGGATTCGTTGCGCGATTGCCTATTAGCTCTCCAAGAGTCCTCCGACCTCGTGGTACTGGAGGCTTTATTTTTCGCATGGCTTGCGGAGCAAGGACGAGAGCTGACCGCTACTGAGGTGAGGCACATGGAGGAAGTTATCGCTCCCTGGGTAGACGAGGTCCTGGTGCCGCTGAGGCTTCAACGGGTTAGGTGGAGTGATCATCAAGAGTCCGCATTACTTCGTCGCGAAGCCTTGCGGCTCGAGTTAGAAGCAGAGAAGACGGTAGCGACGCTGTTGTGTGAGACGCTCATGCCCCCCTTTTCCGGCCCTGCTAAGGTCTCATTCCGAAGCAACCTCAGCTTAATTACATCATTGTCGTGCTCTGATGATCTCGATCTGCTGATTGCTGCTTTCGAGCGGTAGCCACGCTGTTTTCAGGCGCGTAGTATGAGGCACTTATTTATCAATACACAGGACAACCTGCCATGTTTAAAGCGAGTCATTTCTCGGGAGTTAAATTTCGGTCTGCAGCGCTAGTCGCAATGATTGGCGTGGGCTCGGTCGCTTGTGATCAACCCACGGAGTCGACTGAAATGAATTTAGAGAGTCAAGATCAGCGCATTAGCTACGGCATTGCGCTGAATATGGGCCGCAGAATGAAGGCTGAAGGCGTACCGCTCAATGCCGACGCCTTCGCAGAGGGTCTTCGTGATGCCATTTCTGGCGCTGAAGCCAAAATGACCGACGAAGAAATCAACGCCGAAATGATGGCGATGCAGGAAAAAATGCAGGCTGAGCAGGAAGCGGAAATGCAGGCTGCTGCTTCGGCTAATATCGAAGCAGGCGAAGCATACCTCGCAGAGAATGCGGGTGCAGAGGGCGTACAGGTAACCGACAGTGGCTTGCAGTATCGAGTGGTCAGAGAAGGTACGGGTGCCAAGCCAACTTTAGCTGATTCTGTCGAAGTGCATTACGAGGGCCGTTTAATTAACGGGACTGTTTTCGACAGCAGTTACAGCCGTGGCCAGCCCGTTACCTTTGGTGTGACACAGGTGATTCCCGGCTGGACGGAGGCGCTGCAATTGATGAGCGAAGGGGCTGAATACGAGCTCACTATCCCCTCTGAGCTTGCTTATGGTGCCGGCGGTGCTGGTGGTGCAATCGGTCCAAACGAAGTGTTGATCTTCAAAGTTGAGTTGCTATCAGTTGTCAATGCTGACGGCTGAATAGTGACTCCAGGGCAACGGTGAGTGGTCCCGCCGTTGCCCCTGGTATTCAGAAATCACATCCGATACTGCTGATAAAAGGCCTGTAAAAAAGCGTCAAACGTCATGGTATCGCCCTGCTCTATCTCGCGTTGTTTACGCAGTGAAACGATTGCCTCATCCGCTAGTTGACCGCGGGTGATAGGTGGAATTGTGGCGTCCCTAAACATCTGATCCCATTGCTCGGAGTACTGTCCCATAAGGGTTGAGTAATCAATTTGCTTTTCGTTGAGTTCACGAGCGACGCGTGCCGACGGGGTTTCGCTTTCACCGAGCACGCGTGCTCGCGCTGTTTTGACGGCCTCAGTGTGCCTCGATGTCTGGTTTGCACTATCCAGAAGTTCGGCCGCAGCTTCCATCGATGACAGTATTGCTTGTGATGCTCCTACCAGCGACTGTTCGCCGTTCTTCTCGGTCAGTAACTGCAGCGACGGGTTACGTCCTTGGTTTAGGGCGCGCTGATTATTTTCCTCATCAACTTTTCGCGATTCGGGCGTACACGGGGGGCTGTCATCGAGTAAACAGCTCACTAAGAACGAATCGACCAGGGCTGTGGTCTCTACGTCGATACCTAGCGGAGTAAATGGGTTAATGTCTAAACAGCGAACTTCAACATACTCTACACCTCGTGTATCTAGGGCTCTCACCGGCGCTTCACCTGACTGAGTCACTCTCTTAGGCCGAATGGCACTGTAAAACTCGTTTTCGATCTGAAGAAGACCATGGTTCAGCTGCAGCATTTCACCGTCGCGTGTTGCGGGCAAAGCGGCATAACCGTCGTGTGATTTTACGATCGCATCGGTCAGCGTCTGAATATAGGTTTCCAGTTGGTTGTAACAAATTTTCAGTCCATCCTGTGCTGAACTTGTGTAGCCCAAGTCACCCATTCGCAGTGAGGTGGCGTATTCGCTCAAGAATGTTTTTGGTTGTCCCAGCACCAAATGGCTTGGCGCTTTCTCTGATACGAAAGACCTGCTGATAGCGGGGGAGCTTCCGGTCAAGAAATTAAGTAGCCATAGGCGTCGTTGAAAATTGCGGACAAGCGCTAAGTAACCGTTGGTGCGCCAATCTTTGAGCGGTAAGTCGTTTTTGGTGTGCTCTAGCGACTGCTCCCAAAAAGCGTCCGGTAGAGAAAAGTTGTAGTGGATACCTGCAATGGCTTGCATTGCCCTCCCATACCGCGCGCCCAGCCCGTTGCGATAGACGCGCTTCATCGTTCCTATATTGGAGGATCCGTAGTGAGCAATGGGAATATCTGCTTCACCCCTCAACTCACCAGGCATGCTCGCACCCCAGATCATCTCATTGGGTAGCGACTGGGATGTATATGCGTGTAAATTGAAAAGCTCTTCGAGGGCAGCCTCGGGCGTTACATGAACACCGGTTATGAACTCGAGCAAGGCTTCCGAATAGTCAGTCGTTATAGCGCTATGGGTGAGTGCTGAGCCAAGCGCTATAGGATGCGGTAACTGCGAGATACGATGGGTGTCGCGCGAGACGCGTAAACCCTCCTTTTCGATGCCGCGCCGGGCAACGAGAATTGACTTATCGCGAACTTGGGCTAACAAGTCTCTAAACGCCTCGGCTGTCATGCTGCACTACCTTCAGTCTCTACCACTGGAGTCTTGTACGTTTGACCATTTGATTAGATCGACTCGTCAAGAGGCTCGGCAGTTTACGCCCAATGGTGTTACTTGGTACAGCGATTAACCATGAATTTGGTGAGGTGATGCTATGGATTTTAAGGGGTGGCTGAAGCGTCTCGCCCGAGATGGGGGGTCGGATCTCTACTTGACGACAGGTGCTCCGCCCAGTGCTAAATTTTCTGGAGAAATGCGCGCTTTGGCAGATGCGCCCTTGTCGCCAGGACAAACCCGCGCCCTTGCGTATGAGCTGATGGATGAGCAGCAGGCGCGTGATTTTGATGAAACGCTCGAAATGAATCTGGCAATTTCGCTGGCAGGTGTTGGTCGTTTTCGAGTCAATATTTTTAAGCAGCGTAACGAAGTTGGTATGGTGGTGCGCTATATCGTCGTTGATATTCCACCTATGGATCAGTTGGGTCTACCGTCGATTGCAGGTGAGTTGATTAGAGCAAAGCGCGGATTGGTGCTGGTGGTTGGCGCTACTGGATCGGGAAAATCAACCACGCTTGCGTCACTGATCGACCACCGTAACAGGTCGATGGGAGGGCATATTGTGACGATCGAAGATCCCGTCGAGTTCATCCATTCACATAAGAAATCGATTGTGAATCAACGCGAGCTTGGTGTAGACACACGAAGTTGGGATGCGGCACTTAAGAACACGCTAAGGCAGGCGCCAGATGTCATTTATATCGGGGAAATCCGTGACAGAGCCACCATGGAGTACGCGATCTCATTTGCCGAAACAGGCCACCTTTGCGTTTCGACCTTACATGCGAATAGTGCAAACCAGGCGCTCGAACGCATAGTAAACTTCTTTCCAGAAGAGCGACGCCCGCAGCTTCTGATGGACTTGTCCTTGAACCTCCTCGGCATCCTGTCACAGCGTCTAATTCCCTCTATCGAGGGAGGGCGGTGCGCTGCGATCGAGGTTCTCTTGGCCTCGCCACTGATCAAAGACCTGATTCTTCAGGGCGATGTTCACGCGCTGAAGGAGGTTATAGAAAAATCGATTGACCAGGGCATGAACACCTTCGATCAAGCGCTTATCGGTCTATTTCATAATGGCAAGATCTCTAAGAATGAGGCGCTTCGCAATGCTGACTCGGTCAACAATGTACGATTAAAAATTAAGCTCGCTAGAGACGGCGGAGCCACTCAGGGAATTAGTGGGCTTTCGCTTCAGGACAGTGACTGAGCGGGCAAGACACCACCGCGTGCTAAGAGACGAAATGAGTAGCAGATTGTGTTAGGCGAGTACTGCAGGCGGTGCTTGGTTTAAAACCAGTGAGCGTAGTGTGTAAGCCAAAGGTATTCAGCTATTCAGTTCAGTCAGCAGCGTATCGATAATCCGTTCAAGCTGCTTCAGTGTGCTGCACTCGGCTGCAACATCGCAGTTCCTCATGACACCGGCCATCTCCGAATCCCCCGTGCTCCAACTGCGTTGGCTCTCTGGGTTCAGCCAGATAAGCTGACGGCACTTTGAGCGGATCTCTGCCAGTAAATCCAGTCGCGGATCCGTGTTGTTGTTTCGTGCATCACCAAGGACGATGACTGTTGTGACCCGGTTAATATCCGACATCGCCAGATTGGCGAAATCCTCGAAGGCTCGTGCGTAATCGGTGGCACCGCCATATTTGAGATTCACTCGCTCGATAGCAATTTCAACGGGGAGCGCTCGTAGGGTCTCTGTGACCTCACCCAGATTGGATGAGAAGGCAAAGCTTCTTGTTCTCGGCAGGATATCTTGCAGCGAGTGAACAAATAAGAGTAGAAATTTAGCGTACGCGGCGACCGAGCCACTGACATCGCAAAGAATGAGAATTTGTGGCTTCCGTCGAAGGCTCTTGCGCCACTGGGGCTGAAAAGGCACACCATCGGTCGCCATAGCCTTTCGCAACGTAGGGGGAATTGCCAGTTGGCCGCGCTTGACGCGTTTCCGGACGCGACCATGACGCGCTGCTAGCTTGCGGGTCATTTTCTCGAGCAGGCGTTTTAAGCGTGCCCGATGGTGTTGATCGACGTTTCCAAGGGACATGTTACTCAATGCTTCGTCGAGCATGTCCTCAGCGTCGCCACTGGCATGAACCATATACGCTCGATCAACACGATCTCGCACTTTACTCCGCAGTTGCTCGCGCAATGCTTGAACCGCTTCAAAGGCGGCGGGCTCGGTGCTCTCTAATTCGACTGCTGCGTCTCGCAGGGCTTGTTCGCCCAACGCATCCAACATTTTTCGGATGTATTGCCCACGCTGGGTTAAAAGCTTGATAGCGGAAACATCGACTTGCTGCGCCGCAGTTTCGACGGCGATGGCTATAGCCGCTTCATCACCACTTTTCAGTGCCTCCACAAGATCGCTTGAGAGGTTCTTGGAGAGCTCAGGTTGTGCCTCTAGCGCCTGCGCTAGTTGCTGTGCCAGCTGCTCGGAGCTGAGTTTCTCATTTTGGGATGCGTCTTGAGATTCGATGTTTTTTGACTTGGGCTTGGCGTCCTCGGGGACACCAAAGTACTGCTCAAAAGCCTCGTTAAAGATTTCTATTTCAAATTTGGACTTTGCGAGCGCGCTGCCGAGACCGTCTTTCAGCAACTGTCGATTCGCGTAACCGACGAGGCCGGCGACTTCCATTGCAACCAGGGAGTCAGCGGGAGAAATAAAGATATCTCTACCCCGCAGGAATTCAATGAAAGCCAACAAGCGATCGGTGGGCGCGTCCTGACTCCTGGGCTGAGGCGCATTCATGCCGCTAACGGGCCTCAGTCGCCTTAACTTCTTGATTCAGCAACTCTGTGAGGTTGTCTACTACGCTGCTCAAATCATCTTCGTACTTGAGTAGCGCGTTAAGTGAGCTACGAACTAGATCCTCATCGAGTGAATCAGCGTGGAGCAACACTAAGCTCTTTGCCCAATCGATCGTTTCCGACACTGATGGCAACTTTTTTAGATCCATCTCCCTTACTTTGCCAACAAAGGACGTTAGGTGCTCCGTCATTGCCTCGGTGATTTGAGGAACCCGTGCTCTAACAATCTTCCCCTCTAACTCCGTTGTTGGAAAGTCAATGTGTAGGTGCAGGCAGCGACGTTTCAATGCGTCTGATAGGTCACGTGTGTCATTACTCGTCAAGAATACGAGCGGCTTTGAGCGGCCCTTCAGCGTGCCCAGTTCCGGGATCGATACCTGGAAGTCAGAGAGGACCTCGAGTAGCAGCGACTCAAATTCAAAGTCCGCTTTGTCGATCTCGTCAACCAGTAGCACAACACCGCCTTCAGCATCGATTGCCTGTAACAGAGGTCGTGGCTCTAAGAATTCCTTTGAGAAGAAGACGTCATCAAAGCTATGAAGTCGCTCTAAAGACTCTCTCAGTCCTGTAGCGCCCTCCATCACTTCGGCAAGCTGGGTTTTCAAGAGCTGCGTGTAGAGTAACTGCTTGCCATACTTCCACTCGTAGATGGCTTTAGACTCGTCCAAGCCCTCGTAGCACTGAAGTCTAACTAACGGTGCACCGGTTAGCTGTGCACAACTTTTAGCGAGCTCGGTTTTGCCGACCCCGGGAGGGCCTTCAACAAGGATGGGCTTTTCCAGAGCAGCAGCCAAGTAAACTACCGTCGCAATCTGCTCGTTGCAGATATACCCCTCGACGGCAAGCGAGTCGATAATACTCTCGACGCTTCCCAATTTTGGAAACGAGTTAGACATAGCAATTCCTAATTTTAGATCAACCGCCCGTGACGTTCATTAAGCGGACAACCTGAGGCTCATCTGGTTGATCGAACACGTGGCGTTCGGGTTTATACGCAAGCGCAGCGACAATTGCACGTTTCAAGCTGGACGAATCCATGTCGCTTCTGAGCATTTGGCGTAAATCCAGTGCGTTCTCATGTCCCAAGCACAAGACCAACCTACCATCGGGTGTGACCCGAAGTCGGTTGCAGGATCCACAGAAATTGTGTGTGATGGGCGAAATCACCCCCACCTCGGTTGATGTACCGTCGACCGCATAGCGACGAGCTGGACCATCAGTCGCACCGCCAACGATGGGGACGAGGTTAAATCGCGATTTAATAGTTTCCAGCACGTTTGCTGAAGGCACCAAGCTAAGCTCGCGCTCCGTTTGGGTGATGTGCCCCATAGGCATTTCCTCGATAAAGGCGATATCAATGCCTTTGGCGAGAGAATAGTCGAGCAGGGGTTCAATTTGCGCTTCGTTTTGGTCCGTGAGCAGCACGGTATTCAATCGAATGCGCTGAAAACCCGCATCGATTGCGGCATCGATGCCTTCCAATACTTGGTCGAGATTGCCCGTTCGAGAAAGTTCCGCGAACTGTGTGGCACAGAGGGTATCGAGACTTACGTTAATGCGCGAGATACCTGCATCTGCGAGGGGCTTAGCTAGATCTCTCAATTGGCTACCGTTCGTCGTCAGTACCAACTC
>CBFHHL010000159.1:0-10379 GCA_965655685.1 Luminiphilus sp. | reverse complement strand
CTCGACAAAATCCCAGTGATCATCCGTGTACTCGCCAGTCACGGTTTGCACCATGATCGATTCAGGTAGTTTCAAATCTGATTGCGAGAGAAACTGGTGTGCCGGTATGAACTTACCACGTGCGTTACCCGTCATATCAGGGACGAGGCATTCCACCTCCGAGATATTATTTGCCTCAAGCCACTGTCGAATCTCGTGATCGTGTTGGTGCAATTGGGTAGCGCCCGTCTGAACCTCGGGCGTGTATACAATCGTTGAGTTTCTCTGAGGTAGCTCTTTCGATGCGCTCATAAAGCCTTCATGTTGCCAAGATACTTGCAGTATGGTGTGGCATCACAAGGCTCGCAAGCCTCATACTCGCACTTATGACATTAACAAGCTCTGAATATCCTGACAGCTGGTATCTTGCTTCAACGCAGTTATTGCAAACCCAAAGCAGCCTATGTGACAACGTCGAGGCCGATGTCTGCATCATTGGGGCAGGCTACACCGGACTCTCGACGGCACTTCACCTCACCAAGGCAGGCAAACGTGTGGTGGTACTCGAGGCAGCGCGTGTAGGTTGGGGCGCTTCAGGCCGCAATGGCGGTCACGTCGGCACTGGACAGCGCGCCGACCAATTTGCGCTTGAGAAGTGGTACGGCAAGACCACGGCAAAAGAACTCTGGCGACTTGGTTTAGAAGCTGTCGATCTGGTCGAATCACTCGTAACAGAGAACGCCATCAACTGTGAGCTCGGAAAGTGCAACATTCACTACGCCGCAAAGCCCGCACACGCTGGCGAACTGCGCGAAGAGATTGAGCACCTTCAGGCCGTCTATGATTATCAGCTTCTGAGAGCTGTGGAGAAGAATGATCTGGAGTCTTTGGGCTCAGCGCAAGGGTTTCACTTCGCAATGGTTGATGAGGGTGCGAGACACCTACATCCGCTTAAATACTGCCTAGGCCTTGCGCGAGCTGCAATGTCCGCGGGTGCCGTAATCTATGAAAATAGCAAGGCAACAAAGCTCAAGATTGGCGGTGATAGCGCCGTTATCGAGACAATGACCGGCTCAGTGCGAGCCGACCGAGTAGTGCTTGCCTGCAACGGATATTTGGGCAAGCTTTACTCGCCTATCGCAAGTCATATCATGCCTATCAATAACTTTATCGTTGCGAGCGAGCCGCTTAGCGAAGCCGTTGCACAGCGAATTAACCCCTTAAATGCCTCGCTTTCAGACAGCCTATTTGTCATTAACTATTGGAAACTCAGTAAAGATCGGAGACTTATTTTTGGTGGCGGTGAAACGTACAGCGACAAATTCCCTGAATCGATAACCGACTTCGTAAGACCCCATCTTCTCAGCGTTTACCCTGAGCTGTCTGACACATGCCTCGATTTTGGATGGGGCGGGACACTGGCGATAACGCGAAATCGGATGCCGGACATGGGTGTCAAACAGGGTGTCGTCTATTATGCGCAAGGCTTTTCTGGTCACGGCGTGCCCACCGCCACCATGGCGGGAAAGCTCATGGCCTTGTCACTGCTGGGCGACTGTGAAGATTTCGATCTCATGGCAAGTGTAAAACCGCCTGCGTTCCCAGGAGGCCCCCTGCTTCGACGACCAAGCCTAGTTGCAGGTATGCTGTTCTACAGTTTGCTTGATAGATTGGGGCGATAAACCAAATTGTAAGGGTGGGCAAGCGCCCCGCCACTCAAGCAATCAGTCAAAGCGCCTCGAGCGAAATGCGACAAAAGAGACGAAATTAATTGGCAAGTGACATGGCCTTCACAGCACTGTGTTAGTTTTTCGAATAATTTCGAAGAGTCAATGAAAGGTAGTGCATTGTGAGTCAAGTTGCGATTAAGCCCAGTGCGCTTCTGGTAGTGTCGGATAACTTTTTATCAAAGCAGTTGACAGACTCGCTGCATATCCTCGGATACAAGACGGTGCGCGCAGCACTTGCACGTGATTGCTACTCAGCGTGGTCGTCGCCCGACCGTTTTTCTCTTTGCGTGATCGACCAGCACCTCGCCGACCAAAAGGGGCATGTCCTTGCCAAATACCTCGCAGAAAATCAGGCAAAAAATGTCGTACTCTTCGGGAAGTTGGACAACGCAGAGAATCGACTAAGCCTTTATCAAGCGGGTGTTTCGCTTCTCCTGAGAGATCCCGAGGGTACCGCTGAAATTATTGCTGCAATCTCGTCGCTGGCGACTCCTATGCAGGAGGTGCCGGTTACAAAAAGCGGATCAGTCCTTAGCTTTCCAAACAAAGTAGTCAGTGGAAATATTCCATGGCAAGTCAAGTCGTTGCAGCGTGAGCTTGTCGCACCTAACGGCCAGGTGATTGCACTGACACGCAATGAAGTCAAAGTGTGCCTAACGCTTGCCGCCGACTCATCAAATGAGCCTACTAATAGGGAATCGCTTACGCGTACACTCTACGGTCGCTTTGACGCTTCAGCCAATCGTGCGCTCGACGCCGTCATCAAACGACTGCGGCAAAAAATTGTCGCCAACGTAAGTGCGGTTGACCCTATCACAACACACTACGGAGAGGGGCATCGTTTTACCGCACCGATAATAGTCATCAACCAATAACGGCGAGTTTTGGCTTCGCATAATCCGAATCTTTGATTTCAGTCAGCAGCCCCTGTTGACGGCATCAACCCTCCAAGGCCTCAGGGTCTCGAGAGAGATCGCGCCAGGCACTACCCCCCCTCAATACTTAAACCCGATAGTTGATGCACACCAGGCACAAACGCCATGCCCCGATACTCAGTATTCGCTCTAATGCTAGGCAAAGTCACGCTGCCCTCCAGACCAAAAAGCTCCATCATTTGCCGCCGCTCCCGACCAGGTCAGTGAGGGCCGCTTAAAGAGGCAGAAACGCCCGACACCTACGCTTCTTTTTTTGCCGAATGACACCCTTCGACCAATGGGCATCTCCAGTAGTTGCAGATCCTTTGGTTTTCGAATCACAAGGTCCTCTTGTTCTCGAGCCTTAAATCTAGCAAGTAACGGGAATCATGCCCCTATGGTTTTGCACTTTAATTTGCAAAATGCGAAATATATCGCAATTCGAGAAATTAACTCTGAGGAAAATGGAGGAAATGCTCTTGGCCTGCACCCGACTGAAGGGATTTACTGTTTAACTGCGCTCCCAGCCCGGACAGGATATCTACCAAGATGGAAACGGCGGTGTGCTCGGCGTTAGCCTCACAAGTCCAGCTGATACCGGTGTGACGACAGCGCACGTAAAGCTCCGCAAGACCCGTCATCGAGGTTTCCACCCATATAGAAACTTCGATAAACCCCTCATCAGTGAAACTTTGCGACGCATTAATTAGGGCCAGTATGGCTGACTCGGCCCAGTATTGAGAACCGGGCAGCGTTCCAGGCAATTCATCGTCCGCCAACAAACGACATTCGATACCCTCGTCATTAACGAGTCGCTCCAGCTCACGCCTGACGCCACGGCAAAGTCGTCTCGTATCAATGCCCCCCATCTCAGTAAGCGCCTTGAACTCTTTGCTTCCCTGCGTATCAGCCATAATCTGTGCGTCCAAGCTCAACCGAAGCTGGCCGATCTCAGAGAGTGCGATATTGAGATATCTGCGCTCGTTGGTATCAATGCCGTCAGCACCTTTGACCCGCCTCGCAAGCGAGCTAACCCGCGCTAGGTTATCGATGACCATACTGTGTAAAGCCGTCGTGAGCTCGCCCTTACTGGCGAGCGCTCCCTTGTAGGCTAGTAATTGACGCTCGGCGTCTCCCAGACGACGCCGATAAACCACAGCAATCGCCAGCGTTACCATGCTTGCAATAAGGGTTACAAAGAGTTCGGTGTAAGCAAAAGGAACACGTCCACCCTCGAAACCCTGAGCGTATGCCTCTGTTGGCTTGACGTACGCAAGCACTCCAAATCTCTCTGAAACTACGGCGTCAACAATACTTTGGTCCTCGGGCAAACACGGCTTCTCCCCAACCCCTGTCACATAAGCCAGCAAGCACTCGTCGGTCGCAGGATCGACCAAGGTATAGGTAAGGCGCGGAATCGGACCCACCTCGCGCACTAAACCATCTATTGCTCGCTGCATCTCGTAGGAGTTTAGTTTTGCAATGAGGATCACTCTCTTATCTAGATTTGGCAGGGCAACTAGAAAGCGCCTAGCTACCAATGGCCCATCGGAAGTAAACGAAAGATCATTTTGGGGCGAGGCCCGATACGCAATTTGATCTATGTAAGGAGGTGAGAGGCTGACATCAAAATTTTCAAGCATGGGATGCTGAGATATCTCTCTGCCAACCAGCTCAATAGCGGGGCTGGCGAACTCAATAAACACCTGGTCGTTGTCAGAAACTGAGGCGATAAAGATATGAAAATTTTGCTCCAACAGATTTCTGCTGAATTGAGTAACCAAGCTTCTCGTCGCAGCGTCTTCAAAGATATCGACACCGCTTTGCGACCGAGCGCGGATTATAGACATTAACGCGTCGATATCTTTATTGGCCGCCCCAAAAGCTGATTCTCTCACTAGCAGACGCAGAGCAGCATCGGACTCAAACCGCTCTTTAAATCGTGCGTCATAGTCCGCTTTTGCTCTCTCATTGGCGGCACTAACCGCGATAAGACCTACGAGTAAGGCAACGACGGGGAGTAGAAAAACGGAATTAGCGGGCAACCGCTTAACAAATTTCATCGGAGGTATTGGTCTTCGACAACGAGCGGGGCTTCCGCCTGTTAATATAAATAAACGCTGCTCACCAGAATATAGACTTTCACGCGTTCGACAACCTAAGGAGCGCCCTTGGCTTTCAAATGGCTTTCACACTTAATGAAGCAAACGTCCGGTAAGGATGAGAGCTCTACAGACCTCAGTCGCGCCGTCGCTGTTCTTATGCTCGAAGTTGCCCAGAGCGACTTCCAGGAGACCGAGGAAGAAACGAACACCGTTTTAGCTGGCTTATACGCGCATATGGGAGACGACAGTCGAACCCCTGAACAATTACTAGCCGACGCACGGTCCGAGAAGGCAAACTCTGCCGGGCTCTACGCCTTCACCCGACTCGCCTGCACCGAAATGAGCTTGTCCGCGAGGTGCATGCTCATAGAGCAACTTTGGGATATCGCCTTTGCGGACGGCGTCATTGATAAGTACGAAGAAGCAGCAATTCGTAAAGTATCGGAGCTTTTATATGTACCGCATTCAGAGTTCATAAAAGCCAAACTTACTGCTAAGAAAGTAGTGGATGCAACAGGCTAGCCGTTTTAATCAGCAGGCGTGTAATGCGGTTTTTTCCGACTGCCATCGCTATCGATATTTCCTTAGCCGTCGCTGGGATACGGGGGAGCTCTGCGCTTTTGTCGGACCAAACTCCTCAACGGCCGATAGCACACGTAATGATGCAACGGTGCGAAAGTGCATACAATTTGCATACGCTCGGGGTTTCTCAGGAATAACGTTGGTTAATTTGTATGCGCGAAGATGTCGTTACCCTCAGGCACTTAGAACGAGCATTGATCCCGTTGGGCAGAACAACGATGCGTGGCTTAAGCGTACTGTTGACGAAGCCTCTCTGGTCATCGCGGTGTGGGGGAATGATGGCGCTCGTACTTATGGCGACGGTAATCGCAGGGATAGTGAAATTATCAAACGCCGCAGTGATTGGCATTGTCTAGGCCAAACAAAACTGGGCGCACCAAAGCATCCGTTGTATCTCCCGAAGGCAACACCGCTTCAATCCTTTTCGCTGTGAACACCAAGCAGATTTAGTTTCGCCTACCGATACTAGGGGATGCAGTAAGCAGCGATGGATGGGGGCTGCTTCAACTGCTGAGCCAATTCCCATAAGCTCGAATAAACACCTCAAGAGCCCCGTAAGTCGCACGCAGGAAGCGTCTGATAAGCAAACAGTCAAAGAGACAAAGAGACAAAGAGACAAAGAGATGGCCTACCGATTTATTACCCTCGAAACGACAAATGGCGTTAGCGTTCTTACCCTCAACAGACCAGAAGCGAATAACGCACTGAACCGAGCGCTGACTCTTGAACTCATCGACGCCATCAATGCGGCGAATGCCTGCGAGCAAACGGCTGTCATGATCATCACCGGTGCCGGCAAGGCGTTCTGCGCCGGCGTCGATCTGGCTGAGCTTAACGAAGACAGCAGTTTACTAACCGACGAGGGCTTGGGAACTGAGTCAGCGTTGTCAGTCGCAATGCGCACGTGTAAGAAACCAATCATTGGCGCAGTAAATGGGGCCGCCGTCACTGGTGGCTTCGAACTGGCACTGGGCTGTGATTTTTTATATGCGAGCGAGAACGCACGATTCGCCGATACGCATGTCCGAGTGGGGATATTGCCTGGCTGGGGACTGTCACAAAAACTCTCGCGTCTTATTGGCTTAGGAAGAGCAAAAGAGCTCAGCCTCTCAGGTAATTTCATTTTGGCTGAAGACGCGCTCCGTTTAGGGCTAGTTAACAAAGTATGTTCAGTAGACGAGCTTCTAACCGACGCCCTAGCAATAGCTGAGCACATTGCGGAATCAGAAATGGCAATGGTCACGGCGTATAAGGCGCTCATCGATGATGGCTACGACAGGCCCTTCGGCGAGGCACTTAAGCTAGAAGACGAGCGCTCCACGCGCTGGGCTCAGGATGTGGACTACAGTGTAATGATGGAACGCTTAACGCAGCTTCGCGCGCGTGCTAAACGCTAGCGTATGATGAAGACCATCAGAAAAATAACGACCAAGGCTGCTAATTCAATTCGAAAGTAACGATCAAGCCACTTTCGCCACATAGTCGCGCTCCTTCCTTGTTCAAAAACTACGTACCGACGAAGTGTGGCAAATTGAGGCAAAAATGGAACGTACCAGACTTGCAAATCCTCACCACGCTATACTCCGGCGTCCACGAGTCAGAACGCTCCAAACTATCTATTGAGCAAAACACCCATGAGTAATCAAAACGACCAGCCCCTTCCACTCCCCTGTCGGGGTTGCACTGAGCACTGCCCAAACAGGGGGAAATGTCACGGCGCACCGTGGCGAAAAGATATGCATCAAGGCGGCGATGTGCGACTCGGCAACGCGGATTCGAACAGCAGCAAAACGCAGCAATAGCGTCATTTTTTTGACTATAATGTGACAATTGACGTACTTTGTTGAGAGCCGCATACTCCTTGCATGTCGCCCGCAAACCCTCGCCTTCGCAAGAAGAGTTAGATGCATTGTTGCGGGATATGCCTGTTTTTAGCCCAAGAGGGGTTCGCCAAACACTTAGGCAGAGATCGAAACTCTTTCAAAGAGCTTGGCTACTTTTGATGTTTCTGACCGTAGCTTACCTAATGGCGTGGTTTTCTGGTTTCCTGCAACCATACATGGCGGCCGGGGTCACTGGTGAAGCTGCCGACTATAAGATGCACCAAGTACGCTTTCTAATGGCATTTGTGCTCACAGCGGTCGGTGTGATTGCACTTAATTTCGACTGGCAGCTTGAGCGCGTGTTTACGGTAATCGCATGGGTGCAGGCTTACTTCGTTTTCAGCGGCATCATTCGGCAGTGGCGCACCCTGCCCGACGACAGTCTCATTGTTATTGGGTCTTACTCGTTAAATGTGCTTGTGCTGCTGGGGCTAATGTTGATTTTAATTTTTGAGGAGCGACGCTTTAACAGGGGTAAGCCCTTTTAAAAACGAAACGCTGCATGCATCTAAGACATGCACACTCCAATGAAAGAAGGTGGCGGGAGACCGTTATCTTAAATAAGACTCCCGCACAACGACTTGATTTTTTTGACTAATACACGCCAGCCATTCGTGCGAGCAGCTGACTCAACAGAGAAAACCCTGTCACAACCACGATCAGAAGCACGACCAGCAAAATAGGGCGAAAGGGCTTTTTATCGGTGGAGTTCACACCTGTGGATATAAAGTGATCAACCCTCGCCTGATCTTCAGCCGATAAGACGGGTTCGTTTTTATCTAAACTCTTTCCTATTTCATTGCTCATCTTTATATCCAATCTGCGGAGCCATTAATGGAGCCAAGTTATGGCACTGGTTATCCGAAAGACTCACATAGGTTTGTGAGACGGCACGTGTATTAGTGTAGCAGGTCGTTGTCCATCATTAGACGCCTCTGAGCATTACTGAGTCTTAGGAACTTGGGACAGTGATGTAAAACGCTTCCAGTAATTACCTCACCATGAAGTTTAGGCCTCTACATGTGTATCTGAATCAGATCTTAACGACCGTCCTACAGCCCCGCTGCGCGGTGTGCGATGAGAATCATCGCTGCCCTGATAGGCTTTGCCCCGCGTGTAAGATTGCTATCGCATCTGCCAAACGAGAGCTTCTGGCTGAAGCAGTGAGCGCCTGCAGAGTGAATCCGAACCATCGGCGAGGATTACCCAACAACCCATGCTCAAAGCAACCCGGCGCCCATGACCAAAACAAGAACTTAGATGCGTTAGCTGTAACCGTGTCGGCCTTCAACTACCAAGGAGCTATTCCGGAGCTCATCACTCGCTGGAAGTATCACGGGATGATAGAACTCACTCATTACATCGCGAATCTTATCGCCGAGCGTAACCTCTCGATACCCGATCACAATCTATTCACAGTGATTCCAAGTCATTGGCAACGAAGACTGACTCGCGGCTTCGATCCGGTCTGGCTGCTAGCGAACGCACTGGCCAAAAGGGGCGTCATAGACAAACCAGTGCCCACCCTCAAGTCGAGGCAAAACTTGCCCTACCAACATTAAAACGTCTCGATGAGCGGTATATCGACTCTTGCCATTTCCAAGCCACTCAAAGAGTGTGCGGAGAAAAGGTTTTGATCCTCGACGATGTGATCACCAGTGGCGCAGCATTGAATGCCGCCGCCACTGCTTTGAAACGAGCGGGTGCTCAGTCGATCAGTGGACTCACCATCGCCGCAGCGAATACCCGATCTATTGCTCGCGCCGAAATCTCGGAAAGATCGTACTGAGTAGCCAGCGCCATATCGTGTTTCCCGCCAATAGGGTTTCATCAAGCGAGCGAAAATAAGCTAAGGTCTCCCCAGGGTCGCGAAACATATCCTCACGGGTATATCTGTCTGCAGACTTGTCGAGCTCACGCACGACGATGGCTGGATTACCTGCGACAATGACATTGGCTGGAACATCTTTGGTCACAACCGAGCTGGCCGCGACAATGCTGTTATCGCCGATAGTGACGCCTTTGAGAACGGTGGCGCGATCGCCCAGCCAGACGTTATCCCCTAACCGGACAGGCTTAGCGGTTTCATCACGATTCACCCGATCGTATATCCCGTGCCAATCAGAGTCTGTGATGTAGCTCCCATGAGCCATCATGCAGCCATTTCCAAGAACGATCTCATCACTGGCGGAAATTCGTGCGCCGGGACTCATCAAGCAAGCATCACCGATCTCAACACGGCCTTTGCCGAAATCACGCCCCCAGACACCAATCTGCACCGGGTGATGCATTTCACCGATCGCTGTAAACGAATGTCCAATACGTATATTGGGTCCTGATATGATGACGAACCAGGGAGACATGATGGTGGCGTGCGGACCGAGAGCCTCGCACCGTGGCGCTAAAAACCACCATATCCACAATGTTCGAATACGAAGGTATAGACGCTTGACCCAAAACGGCCGCAAATCTCGCCTCATAATATTTCCTAACGCAGAACATCCGGGGCCATCATGTCAGCACCGTAGAATGACATCAATTGATATAGCGATCCCAAACTCTGGTGCCTTATCACATGAGGCATAAGCCGATATCGAGTGTTCACTCCAACCAGTATGGTGTGCACGAAGACATTGCCGGTACCGTCAAGAAACACCTGCAAAGCGCTTGGCAAGAGCCCATCCCTGAACACACGCGTATAGCGGCGGATAAGATCATTAGGTTAGCGGATGAGCACGGGGGCCCCTTCATTCTGGACTCATTTTGTGGCACCGGCATGAGCACAGCCAGGCTTGCGGCGTTATTTCCAGAGGCTTTGGTTATCGGCATCGATAAATCGCAAGATCGACTCACAAAGCATGTACCGGGCAAAACCGACAATTATCATCTCATTAGAGCAAGTTGCGAGCACACC
Organism: Luminiphilus sp.; assembly: GCA_965655685.1. Classification (GTDB taxonomy): domain Bacteria; phylum Pseudomonadota; class Gammaproteobacteria; order Pseudomonadales; family Halieaceae; genus Luminiphilus. The sequence goes on along the minus strand of CBFHHL010000159.1, from coordinate 272 downwards.
TGGGCCGCACTGGCTGCAGTAGGGATTCGCTGTGACCGGCACTACTTACTGTATCCCAACCCTTGGCCAAAAAAATCACACCTGAAAAGGCGTATTCATGGACATCCAGCATTTCCTCTACTAAAAGCCCTAGGCGGCAAAGTGACACTGAGGAGTAACTGGCTTACCTATGTGCAAGAGTTCGCCGATAGCATGGTATTCCTCGACTATCAAAGTCAGATCACCGAGATTGACCCGGCTGATCCGCTCACGCTTTTCGAACGAAAGTACAG
>CBFHHL010000158.1:0-1373 GCA_965655685.1 Luminiphilus sp. | reverse complement strand
CGAGTACAGTGAGGCCAAGTTGGTCAATATTGTGGGTGGCTGCTGCGGAACAACGCCCGATCATATTGCGGAGATTGCGGCTCGAGTGCAGGGTCATCAGCCGAAGCCACTGAGTGTAAAGCCCCGCGCGATGCGGTTATCAGGTCTCGAGCCGTTCGTCGCCGATGAAGCCAAGGGTTTTATTAACATTGGTGAGCGCACCAACGTGACGGGCTCGGCACGATTCAAGAAGTTGATTCTCGATGATGATTTAGAGACTGCGCTCGACGTGGCGCGGCAACAAGTTGAAAACGGCGCGCAGATTATTGATATCAATATGGACGAAGGGCTCCTCGACTCTGAGGCGGCAATGGTCCGTTATCTGAATTTGCTTGCGTCAGAGCCCGATATTTCCCGAGTGCCTGTGATGATTGACTCAAGTAAATGGGACGTCCTCAAAGCAGGCATGAAGTGTGTTCAGGGAAAAGGGGTTGTGAATTCGATCTCTCTTAAGGAGGGAGAAGCCCTCTTTCTTGAACAGGCGAGAGAAATACGGCGTTTCGGCTTTGCGGTCGTTGTCATGGCGTTTGACGAGACAGGGCAGGCTGACACGCGTGATCGTAAGGTCGAAATCTGCCAGCGCTCTTATGAGTTACTCACGAATGTCGTCGGCTTCCCGCCTGAGGACATTATTTTCGACCCCAATATCTTTGCTGTGGCAACGGGTATTGAAGAACACGACAACTACGCCAAGGATTTTATTGAGGCTTGCGGAAAGATCCGCGAGGTATGTCCGCACTCGATGACGTCGGGTGGCCTCTCGAACGTGTCTTTTTCGTTCCGCGGCAATAACCCCGTCCGCGAGGCAATGCACTCGGTCTTTTTGTATCACGCAATTCAAAACGGCTTGAACATGGCGATTGTAAACGCAGGGCAGTTGGCCATTTACGCTGACATTGACCCTGAGCTTCGAGACCTGGTTGAAGACGTCGTTTTGAATCGTCGCAGTGACGGAACAGACCGGTTGGTAGACCGCGCGCCCGCTTTCGCAAGTAGCGGTGAAGCAGCTGTTGAGTCAGTCGCCGAATGGCGAGCAAAGCCGGTCGAGGAGCGACTCGAGTACGCGCTGGTAAACGGCATTGATCAGTACGCGGTTGAGGACACGGAAGAAGCTCGATTGCTCAGTGACAGGCCGCTCGATGTCATCGAGGGCCCGCTGATGGACGGGATGAACACCGTCGGTGACCTGTTCGGTGCCGGTAAAATGTTTCTGCCACAGGTGGTGAAATCAGCCCGTGTTATGAAAAAAGCGGTCGCTCATCTCGTGCCGTTTATTGAGGCTGAAAAAGCAAAGTCCGGCGAGTCCTCAGATCAGGGCACGATTGTCATGGCTC
>CBFHHL010000157.1:0-4268 GCA_965655685.1 Luminiphilus sp. | reverse complement strand
CATGTTTCATAAGCGTTTCAGGATGAACCGCGAAACTGCTGTAGTGATCCATAAGCTGCAGGAAATACGGCGTGGGGGCATTCAATGTGACTTCTAATGTCAGGTCATCGAGGGCTTTGACACCTACCTCGTTGAAATCGGTAATTTCGCGCTTTGAGTAGGCTTCTGAATTGGCAATGGGGTAGAGCATGTAAGCATAGAGGGAGCCCGTATCGGGATGAAGTGCTCGATTCCAAGACCAGACATAGTCAGAGGCAGTAATCGATTCTCCGTTACTCCATTTAGCATTTGGGTTGATGTAGAACGTGTAGACAGTCCCGTCGTCGCTGATGTCCCATCGCTCCGCCACGCCAGGTTCTGGCTCGAGCGTTTTCGGGTTCTTCACTGCGAGTCCCTCAAAGAGCGCTCGGATAAGATGATTTTCAGGTACGCCCGTTACAACGTGTGGGTCCAGGCCTTGGGGTTCTGCTCCATTGCCGTAATGCAGCAAACCTTCCCGGTTCCCCGACACCACATTACTTTCACCACCGCCACAGGCTGTCAGCAGTACCGCTAGGGAGCTGACAGTTAAAAATGTTCGAAAAAAACGCATGATTCTTCTTGCTCTTGGCTTTGCCGCATCGTATCTAATTTTGCGACATGGGTGTAACAAACTCACGTAATTAGTCTCATCAGATCCAATTCTCGGAGACTTTATTGAGACTGTGTTCTGTTAGTATGGCGCGCTGGAAATAGCCGTTAACGGACGAGACTCAAATGACTGTCAGAACACGCGTTGCGCCATCTCCCACTGGAGACCCTCACGTAGGCACAGCCTACATGGCGTTATTTAACCGATGCTTCGCCAAGGCACACGGTGGACAGTTCATTTTGCGCATCGAAGATACCGATCAAGCGCGCAGCACCGCAGCTGCGGAGCAGATGATTTTTGATTCGCTCAAGTGGTTAGGCCTCGATTGGGATGAGGGCCCGGATGTTGGAGGCGATCACGGACCGTATCGGCAAAGTGAGCGCAGTGATATTTACGGTAAATATGCCTGGCAGTTGGTCGAACAGGGCAATGCTTTCGTTTGCTATCGAACCCCCAAGGAGTTGGAGATATTGCGCGAGGCCCGTCGTGCTGACGGCAGATCAACAGCCTTGAAGCCTGCAGATCTCGAGCTTAGCGAAGCCGAGCAGGCATCCCGAAAGGCGGCAGGCGCTTCGTTTGTCATTCGCATGCGAGTGCCTGACGAGCAGGGCGCTTGCCTGATTCACGATCGCCTCAGAGGCGATATTGAACTTGACTGGAGCATGGTCGATGCACAGATCCTTCTGAAGTCAGACGGTATGCCCACCTACCACCTGGCAAATGTCGTGGACGATCACTTGATGGGTATCACCCACGTGATTCGTGGCGAGGAATGGTTGAACTCCGCTCCGAAACACAAGTTGCTTTATCAGTACTTCGGCTGGGATATGCCTGAACTTTGCCATCTTCCTCTGCTGAGAAACCCCGATAAGTCAAAGTTAAGTAAGCGCAAGAACCCGACCAGCATTCTCTATTACGAGCGCATGGGCTTCCTTCCAGAGGCGCTCGTTAACTACTTGGGTCGTATGGGCTGGTCCATGCCCGATGAGCGCGAAAAGTTCTCGCTTGAAGACATGCAGGCAGCTTTCGACATCGACCGAGTGTCACTGGGTGGCCCAATTTTTGATGTGGAGAAACTCAAGTGGCTTAACGGCGCTTGGATGAGAGAAGACTTAGATGTGCAAGCGCTAAAGGAGCGACTCAAGGCTTGGCTTTGGAACGATGAGACCTTGGATAAGATCTTACCGCACGCGCAGGGCCGAATGGATGTCATGTCTGACTTTATCCCAATGTCAGCTTATCTGCTGTCGGGCGAGGTTGTGGTGACCGCGGACGCCTTTGATGGCACAGCAGCTTCTCAGGAAGAACTCCTCCAGCGCTTGCAGTTCGTGTTGTGGCGACTAGAGGCACAGCAAGACTGGGAGCGCGGGGCGTTGTTCGCAACATTGAAAGATCTAGCAGACGCCTTGGAGCTAAAGCCAAAGGTGTTGTTCGCACCGCTCTTCGTTGCAATTTCGGGCAAGTCGAGCGCCTACTCAATACCTGACTCAATGGCGATTCTCGGCCCTGATCTCACGCGAGCGCGTCTCAGAAACGCCATCAGTGTTTTGGGTGGTGTGTCTAAGAAAGCCGCAAAGCGTCTCGAGAAGGAGTACGCAGGCCTCGCATAATCAACCTGCGCTGCGACGGCATCGAAGGAGCGTGCTTGGTCCAGTCGAGAGATGTGGTCGATTAACGAGGTCGATTAAGCAGTGCGATGAGCGCTAGAACCGCGACCACGATTTCAAACCCCAAAACACCCCACGTATAGCTGGTGAAGCTAGACGTCATCTCGATACCGACCTGGCTACCCGCAACCTCTACCGTCGAGTCAAGTTCGCGGATGACGGTGAAAGCTCTCGCTGCACCGATATAGAAGATAATGATAAACAGAAGCCACAGGCCTGCCTTCAGGTATTCCTTCATCACGGCGGATGCGAGCAAGATAGAGCCCACGGCAATTTCCATACCCCCATACATGGCGGCTATCTCTGCGTAGGCATCTTGAGAGGCAATAAACAAACCCGACCAACCGGCGGGGATTTCTGGGTCGTAGACACTGATAACGCCCAAACCAAAGAAAATAGCGCCGGTGACACCTAGCAGTAATTGACCAAACATTTGTTGCCTCCCAGATTTACCCCGACACCATAGCAAACCTGATTCCACCTTGACACCAGCGCCGCTTGCTCGTAACGTTCGCCATCTTCGATTTGGGGCCATAGCTCAGCTGGGAGAGCGCAACACTGGCAGTGTTGAGGTCGGCGGTTCGATCCCGCCTGGCTCCACCAAATCGAAGCGTCCTAATCCTATCGCCTTACTTTTTCTGATCGCCCCTCCGGAACGGGTACAGCGAGTCAATCGATGCGTTTTTATAGTTCAATGCATTGAGGCGTGTTGTGCCAAACCAATCTCCGGGCGCATCGACCACCATGATGGTTTTTGCATAACCTGTCTCATCGAAACCGCGCCTGAAATGCACGCGTGACTTCACGACAAATACATCATAATCATCAGGGTTTAGGCCCTCGATCCGCAGGGGCGAAAGTGTTCTGATCTGGGTGTAGGTGGGAACGATGAATAGAAGATTGTTATCCCCAAATTCAATCATTGCGATCTCGTCGTAACCCCAGCCCTCACCAAAATATTTAACCGTGCCTTTAATGCGCACAGGCTTGCCAGCTTGCGCACCTGTGAAGCCACCGACTGACATATCGAATAAGTCACCGGGTTGGGCGTTCTGCTCTTTGAGCGCTGCGAGTGCGCGCTCATCCCTGAGTGCGGCATACATCACATTACTTACGTTTTTCTCAAGCAACTCTTTCAGTATCCACGTGGCATCACCTGGTCGGTCGGAATAGTCACCTAGTACAACGGGTACCTGTCCATTGCTAATCGCTGCGACAGTTTTTTCAACGGCTTCTTTTGGCATCGGAAAGTCGCCCTGCGCAAAGTCTTCCCGAACACGCCAGATAAACTCCGCCATGTCGTCGGCAATAGCGTCTGCTAAGTCTTGATCATTATTCGTCATTACATGCACTGTCGCGCCTACGTCGGGAACGTCAGACCAGGGAAACCCATAGAACACGCTCACGAACGTATCAGGTTCGCGCGCCTCCCAGCGACGAGCGCGCTCCATGATATCCATGGAGGGGGATTGACCTGTCCATTGAAGAACACTGGCGGTAATAACGGGTGGCTTTCGTGTCGCGGTAGTCGACTTGTATAAGCCTTGCATAGATCTGTAGAGGAATAGGGCAGAGCGCTCGCCTTGCAGAAAGGCATCATAATGGGGGTAACGCTTTGTGACGAAGGCAGCGTTGGCCCAATTAAGAAACGCCTCGTCTTCGTTGCCGTGTAAGTCGAATGAGCCCGCAATGGGAACTTCAGGCCCCACTATGTTCCGAATCCTCCGAGCGATTTCAGCTTCAGGTCGAGGAACTCCTCTGACCGCCATCGCGCCGTGGAGGGCAAGGTAGACACCATCTACTGGCAATTTAGACTGAAGATCATCGGTAATGATCCTCATAAAATGCTCGAAGCTTTCTCTGCTTTCCCAGCTACGAGAAGATCCGCCGAAAACGTTGTCGGGTGAGTTGATACCTACAACGGACAGATTTGGAAGCGCTTCAGCCGTATGGATAAACCCCCCGATAAA
>CBFHHL010000156.1:0-18771 GCA_965655685.1 Luminiphilus sp. | reverse complement strand
CCATGACTCTGAGCGTTTGGGCTAATTCGTCGATGGATACATTAAGGTCGGCTAACCGCTCACGGTCGATCCGAACGGCCACTTGGACTTGGGATGGGGTGTAATCAATCCGGGGGTTTGAAACGCTGGTCAGTCGTTCTCGAATGGCATCGGCGTAGGTTCGTGCTGCGGCATAAATATCCTCATAGTCACTTCCGAGGAGAACGAACTGGATACCGCCGCGCCAACCGCCGCGCATATTAAGACTATTGCTGCCATATACCCGTGCCGTCACACCGGGTAGTTGATCAAGCTGTGGTTGGATTTCTGCAGCGACGTCTTGCTGCGAGATATCGCGTTCTTCCCAAGGCTTAAGCGTACCGACGAGATAAATAATATTGGCGTCCCAGCGACCTGCTACGCTATAGACTCGATCGATGACCCCAGAGTCTAGATAGGGTTGAAAAATAGCTTCGATGTGATCGGCTTGGCGCTCGGTATAAGGTAAGCCCACACCAGCGGGCCCACGGGCAAACATATTTATCTTGCCTCTGTCCTCCGTTGGAAGAACCTCGCTTTCTAATTGATTGAAAACGCTGCCTGCGAGCCCCGCGATCGCGACAGACATCAGCGCTGCGGTCCAAGGGTAGTTCAGAACGATTGTCAGTAAATATGCATAGCCCCGTTGTAAGACATTGGGTTTTCGATCGTATGAAGTCACAGGGACTTTTTTCGACGTTCCAAGTTTTGCCATGAGGGCTGGAACCAGGGACAAAGCGACGAACGATGAAATAGCGACTGCCACGGTGAGCACCAGTCCGAACTCTCGAAACAATCGACCCGAGGTGCCAGGCAGAAAGGCAATAGGCACAAAGACAGCGACAAGCACCATCGTGGTCGCGATGACCGCGAAGAACACCGATTGGGTGCCCAGTACTGAGGAGGCACTTGTGCCTTCCCCTCGTTGCTGTCTTCGCTGAATACTCTCCAAAACGACAATGGCATCGTCGACAATGAGTCCGGTCGCTAGTACCAAGGCAAGTAGCGTCAATATGTTGATGGAAAAGCCGAACATCCAGCTTGCAGCCAAAGTTCCTAACAGAGAGATAGGTATGGCAACCGCAGGGACCAATGTGAAACGCCAGCTCCCTGAGAATAGGCGAATGGTCAAAATGACGATAAGGATCGAGAATCCTAATGTTCGCAACACTTCTGAAACAGCACCATTGATGAAAACGGCTTCGTCTGAGATTACTTGTAATTTTACGTCGTTGCGCTGTTCGTTGAATCGCGCGACTGCTTCATGGGCACCCTGCGAAATCTGAATCGTGTTCGAACCTGCTTGTCGCACAATGCCCACGCCAAGAATTCGCTGACCATTTAGTCTTACGATCGAAGTGGCGTCGTCAGGGGTGTACGCGACCTTCGCTACGTCTCGCAAACGGACTTTATCTGTTAAGAGTAAGTTGCCTAAGTCATCCTCGGAGTCGACAGCGGCATCAGCGCGAACCAATAGGGTCTGGTCGTTGGTTTTGAAGCTACCTGCCGGCACATCCAGCGGGGCTTGAGCTAGCACTTGTCTTACGTCGGTTACGGTTAATCCAAAGGTGCTTAGGCGGCCCGGGTCCAGCTCTACTCGGAGTATCTGCCGGCGTGAACCAAAAGTCGGGACGTCTGCTACGCCTGGAAGTGAGATAAAAGCGGGTACCACATCGCGCTCAACGAAGGTAGCAAGATCTTGCTCTGATACCCCGTCTGATAGCACAGCAATTCGCATGATTTCTTCAGCGTCTTCATCGGCCTTGAAGACAGCCAGTTGCTCTACGTTATCAGGTAATTGTCGCTGTACTCGGCTGATGGCTTCCCGAACATCTGCGGCTGCCCGGTCGACATCTGAGCTGGGATTAAAAACCGCACGAATGCGCGTGTTTCCCTCTTCGCTATTTGAGTTGACTTCTTTCACACCGCTTACGCGGGCAACTGCTCCCTCGAGAATTCGAGTGACCTCTGCATCCATTGTTTCGGGGGATGCACCAGGGAAATTTGCGCGAACATTGACAATTGGCTCATCGACATCAGGTAATTCACGAACCTCAATCGCAAAAATGGCCACTAAGCCCGCAATCGCGATGAGCAGGTTCATCACCGCAACCAACCAAGGGCGCTTGACGCCAAGCGCAGGAAGTCCTGCACCAGCAAGATTATTCAAGGTTTGTTTCACGAATTGATCTCAAAGAGAGTGGATCGCAGCATAAGATATGCCTTAAGAACCTTGGGTGGTGTTCACCCCTTGAGTGGCTGCGGGCTTTGATGAGATTTGGCTTGCCGAAAGATCATTGACTTTCATGCCGGGGCGCACACTTTGAATGCCTTCAAGAATGACGCGTTGACCCTCGAGAACATCGCCTCGGATCAGCATTTGTCCGTCCACTCTTCTAACCATTTCAACGGGACTACGCTGAGCCCGATCACTCGTCGCAGTCCATACATAAGGACCGTCAGCACCCCATTGGACAGCGAGCTCAGGAACACTCAAATAGCTGCCCTTTGTTATTGATGCATCAATCTCAAAAGCCATGCCGGGTCTCAGATTATCCGCGCTGTTATCGATGGCTGCTCTGGCGCGAAAGGCCCGCGTTGATGAGTCGACGCGCGAGTCGACTGCAACGATGGTGCCGTTAGTCTTGTCGTCGGGTGATTCCCACTGCCGTGCATCCACGTCTAGACCCGTTGTTATTTTTCCTATGAAGCTCTCGGGGACTGTAAAGTCGACAAGTAATACGCTCCGATCGTCGAGTGTTGTAACGACAGTTGACGTATCAACTCGATCTCCAGTCTCAACGTCTGTGATACCAATACGGCCCGAGAAAGGTGCGGTCACCACGCGTCGGGACAGCTCAACCCTGGCTTGTGACAAACGAATTTCCGCAAGGTCGACGTTACTCTGTGCAGTATCGATCGTACTCTGGGGAATGTTTGCTTCGGTTATATTGAGTGATACGTACCTCTGAAGCATTCGCTTCGCTTCCGCTAATTCAACCTCAGCCTCTCGAACAGCAAGCACTTGATCCCTATCGTCGAGTTTGAGCAGTACTTCACCCTGCGCAACGGAGACATCGGGCGCGAGCTTCGCGAAGGTCACCACTCCCGCGCTTTCTGGGTAAAGCGTCACGCTCTGCCGTGCGCGGGCTGTACCAACAGATTTTATGGAGTCGATCAGAGGGGCTCGCTCGATTTGAGCTGTGGTGACGGGTAGCTCTCTTGAGCCCCATGAGCCACGCTGACTTTGCGTCTCTTCCTCTGATGAACAGGCGGCAAGAAATGCGGTCGCTGAGAGGGCGACTGAAATGATTCTGATCTTTGTCGTTAGGAAGTCTCGCATCGGAGAAGTATACGAGAAATCCTTTAAATCCCAGCCTGTTATTTTTGGTTTGTCTCGCTTATTTATTAGGTTTGTCTCAGTTGTGCTTATTTGGCGTGGTTGTTTTCATCTTTAGCCGTCACAACAGATGGCGCGATGACCCGTAGCGACATGCTTCGTTAGGCCGTTTTTATTTTCATAAAATGACTTCGATAAGCCTCGGACCACGATCATCCATGGCGCGCGCCACGGCACCATCAAGCGTATCAACTGTATCCACGCGCTCTGCCGCCATACCCATACCCTTTGCAATATCCGTCCACTGGATAGCGGGGTTTGTAAGATCTAGTAGCGAGAGTGCTGTCGGGCCTGGTTGCTCAACGCCGACTCGTGCAAGCTCGATATTGAGAATGGCGTAAGAGCCGTTATTGAGGATAAGCACGGTCACATCGAGATCCTCTCGCACCATTGTCCAGAGCGCTTGAACCGTGTACATCGCGGAGCCATCAGCCTCAATAGCTAGTACTTTGCGATCGGGACATGCAACAGCGGCGCCTAGTGCGAGCGGCAGGCCCTGGCCGATAGCACCGCCAGTGAGCGTTAGCCAGTCGTGTGGTGCTGCGTTTCCGGTCATCAAAAAGGCACCCAAGCCGTTAGTCGCACCTTCATCCGAGACGATCGCATTCTCTGGTAGGCGGTTAGCAATGACTTTGCCCAGCTCGACCGCGTTGATTGGTCCCGACTCTAACGTGTGCTGCTTACGCTGAGCGACTTTGGTTACTTCAGCGGGTGCACCAAGAGCGTCCGCAATGCGGGTGAGAGTGTCGACCGTATCAAACGTGTGATCACCCATCTGAATGAGATTGACACCATCGGGCGAAAGCCATCCCGGCTTTCCAGGGTAGGCGAAGAACGATACGGGCGGTTTACTGCCCACGATAATCAGTGTGTCTAGACCCTGCAGGTGCTCTGCTGCCATTTCTCCGAAATAAGGAAGGCGTTCAGTCTCTACTCTCCCAGCGCCGCGTTGCTGGCGTGTGAAAAAGGTTTCGGTGATGAGTCTTGCACCTGTTGCTTCAGCAATACGACCCGCCTGAATAAGCCCATCCTCTCTTAGCGCGTGACCACCCATGAAAAGTGCCTTAGCCTCGCTATGTCGCAAGGCCTCTGCTGTCTCGCCTATTTGCTCATCACTCACGGTGCTTGGCGCCGGTATAGCGGGAATATCCGCGTCTGAGTTGGCGGTATCCCATGCATGGTTAGCGGGTGCAATAAAAGCGGTTACTTGACCGGGATAGGCCATACTGGCCTGCCATGCCTTTAAGCCAATCTCGGGCAGATCATCAGCACTTGTAGATACCCCCGTCCACGCACAAACGGCTTTGGTCAGTCCATCGATATCAGAGGTGAGAGGGGCGTCGAGCTCTAGATGGTGTGTTGCGTGATCACCAATCATATTGAGCACGGGTACGCGTGCACGCGATGCGTTATGGAGGTTGGCAATACCGTTTGCGTAGCCCGGACCCAGGTGGAGAAGGGTAAGCGCGGGGCTATCAGTCATGCGCGCAAATCCATCTGCAGCGCCTGTGACCACACCTTCAAAAAGCCCCAAAACGGCTCTGATTCTAGGCTCTTTATCGAGTGCGGCCACAAGCTGCATTTCCGACGTGCCGGGATTTGCAAAACAGGCTGTGACACCCGCATCAGCTAATTTTTTGATAAGTAAGTCTGCGCCATTCATTGCGGTAAGCCTTGTTGTTTTTAACTTTTAACCGGTGAGTTGATGTTGCTATCTCACAATATCTCCCAGTGAAAGTGAAGTGGCCTTGAGCTTGCCAAATCAATACACGTTAATCTGCTTTACCTTTTAAGAGCCTTCCCGAGCAACCTGTACGCGCTATTCCGCCAGATCTTTTGTCGCCATCTGCAAGTCTAATTTTGCTGATAAGCACCAGCTAGAATCGCTCTTGCAGCGTCAAAGGACGCTTCTAGCGTTGCAACGAAAGTGCTGGTTTTGCTGATCGATCTGCCCGGTAGATACCCCAGTGCTTTTCTGGCTCTAAGGGGTGGTCTGAGCCTTTCCAGTTCTCATCAAAGGCCTCGAAGACGTAGACGAGGATTTGCTCCTCCTCAGCCCAGTCTAGTAATTCGCGAAGATAAGCCTCTTGGTAAAGCTCGCCCACGTTTTCCGGGGGGATTCCACGCCCGTTTGAGGCTGTTGCCCACCCGGCTTCGGTGATGATGATTTGTTTGTCTGGATGGGCCTGCTTGACCGCCTGGTAGTTCTCGCGAGTGAATGCCATTGCTTCGTTGACCGTTTTGTACTCCCATACGGGATAGGTATGGATAGCGATGACGTCAAGCTCCTCAGCCAAAGAGCTTAACTTATCAAGCCAGGGAACATAGTTTTCACAAAAGGTCACCGGTTGAGCAATTCTAGCGCGGAGGTAGGCTGCGTAGGCCTTCACAGTCTCTGGATCAATCAGGTGATCAGTCCAATCAACAGTGGCCTCGTTTCCTACCGAGACCACATCAACAATGCCCTCGTAGCGATTTGCCCACAGAACCGCGCGATCAAGTTCCTCTCGATTCTTTTCACGATTTCGCTTAAGCGTTTTGTTGCTGTAGACGCCTCCCCAAGGACAGCTGGGATTGTTGACTTCAGCGCCAATGTAGGCGCCGAGCATAACGGTAAAGGGAAGTCGCTCCCGCTCGATGACCCGCAAAACACGCTCGGTGTGCAGATCGCAGGCGTAGACCCGTAGCGCATCCCAGTGCCCTCGAAGTAGCAATAAGTCTTCGAGTATTTCGGCTTCGGACGGGAAAACACCCTCGTCAGGACTTTGGCCATCGCGAAAGCCCGAATAGCAAATAGCGCGTTTGTAGGGGAGGTGTCTGTCTTTAGTCATCAGGTAAGTCATAGAAGGTTGGAGTACTTGAACTTCTCATTTTGATCCCAGAGTCCCCAGTGTGCACCAACATCACCTTCTCCGGCTTCGCCCGCTGTCTTCCACTTCTCATCAAACGATGCAAAGTAAAACATCTCGACATTGTCCTCGTCAGCCCATTCCATCGCCTTTAGAAAATAAAGGTAGGCTCCCTGCAGAGATGACTCCGCGCCGTAGAAGTTTCCTCCTGAACTTGGCCAGCCCGTCTCCGAGACGATAACGCGTTTACCATCAGCCACTTTTTTAACTCGACGGTACATGTCCTGCATGTATAGGGTTGCGTAAGGGAGTGCACACCCTTCCCAGAATGGGTAGCAGTTAGTGAGTAGCACATCACAGGCTTCAGTCACTTTGGGTCGGTCTTCGAATTCGTAATAGGCGTCAACATACCCCATTGGCACGTGCGCAGGTAGCCGCTCTTTCACCTCGGCCATGAAGTCCAGCAACGCTGACTCCACAAGATCCCCTCGGTAAAGCACCTCATTCCCCACCGCAGCGACGTCGACGGCGCCCTCGTGAGCCAGCTCAATCAGTTTATCTATTTCGCTACGGTTCTTTTGTGCATCCTCACCTAGCCATGCGCCAACAAGGGTATTTAAGCCCATTTCTTTCGCAACTTGAGGTATGTGCTCATTGCCTTGCGTGGTTGAAAAAGAGCGGATCCAGTTGAAGCGAGGTGCGAGAAGGGCCATACGGTGTTCGATCTGCTCGCGCGCTAGCTCGTCGCCAGGCTTCTGCCCTTTACCGTACGCACTGAAGGAAATACCGTGCATCTTTTTGGAGAGTAGACGCTCCAGTCGCAAGTCCAAATCGAGTAACTCCGCGTCTCTCGCATCTTCACCGATTAAGTAATGGTGTTTTCCAGCTCGCTTTCCCATGTTGCTCCCCACACGTTGATAAAAGAAAAAGCGTGATGCTATGCAAGGATCTTGTTTTAGACATCTTCAATACGACGAGACGACGCTATTGGTGGTTAAGCTGGAAGATCCTCGGTATCGCGAGTCCTGACGGTGTTTTAGCATAGAGCCTCAATTGAAGAGTAATAGCGCTCCGCGGTTGCTCTCATGACGAAACGCTGCCAGAGAGACTCCGAAGTTAAAAAAACCGCAGGTTAAACAAAGTCGAACAATAGACAAAACTTGGAACGCCAATCACAAAAAGATCGAGCCTCAGAACGTCGAATATCAAAAGAACAACATCGATAAGAAAGTAACCTAGTGAGATTGAGATGACGTGTAAAACACGATCGATTTTGGCTGTTCAAATGTCCCAACGTTGATGATTAAGAGATATGACCAATAAAACGCTGTACCTAGGTGAACATCCACTCAATTCCACCACCGCTGTAGTCGAGGGCGACTATGTCATTCGCGACGGTGAGTCTTTTTATAAAATTGCCAATGTTGATGGTATGGATGACTTTTTTATCAGCGTGGTCAGCGACTCGAATCATTGGATGTTTATCTCTACACGCGGCGGTTTGTCCGCAGGACGCACCGATTGTGACAGTGCGCTGTTTCCCTACTACACCGAAGACAAGATTCAGGATAACTCTGGAAACACCGGTAGCCGAACCATTGTCATTGCGGAGCGGGGAGGGAGAAGAAAGCTTTGGGAGCCATTCTCGCGCTCACACACGGGCGTCTACCATCTCACTAGAAACCTTTACAAGAATGTGTTGGGCGATAAGCTCCTTTTTGAAGAGTTTAACCACGATTTGGGTCTTCAATTTGCCTATTCGTGGTCAACCTCTGATCGCTTTGGCTTCGTAAAACAGTCTTCGATCTCGGCAATAGGAGACGAGGTCAGTCGAGTCGAATTACTCGACGGTATTGAAAACCTGCTCCCCTTTGGCGTTCTGGCGGGCACTCAGAATGAGTTGAGTTGCTTGGTAGACGCCTACAAGAAGAACGAGCTGGTACCGAACTCAGGGCTTGGTGTATTTGCGATGAGCTCAATTTTGTCGGACAAGGCCGAGCCGAGTGAGGCGCTCTCAGCTACGACTGTCTGGTCCTATGGCACACGAGACGCGACATACCTAATTAGCTCTAACCAGCTAAGCCAGTTCCGTTTAGGACAGTCGATTACCGAAGAGCAGGAGGTGCTTGGGCGTCGCGGCGCTTATTTTATTCATCAAGCGTTTGCGCTCTCCGCTGGCGAAACACGCAACTGGGGGATTGTCGCTGACGTAAATCAGGGGCCTGCAGCCGTTCGAGATACGGTCGCACTGATTCAGAGTGATGCGGATATCCCTGCCTTGATCGCTCACGATATCGAAGAGGGTTCGCGCAACCTAGAGCGTTTGATCAGTACCGCTGATGGCATTCAGATTACCGGCGATACTCTGAGCGCCAACCATCACGCATCGAATGTGTTGTTCAACATTATGCGCGGTGGTTTGTTCATCGATAATTACGCGATCGAGAAGAGCGATTTGTCATCATTCTGCGCCGAATGGAACCATAGTGTCTGTGAAGCCAACGCCGCATTTTTTGATGCATTACCAGACCGTCTGACGTACCACGAGCTTGATGCGGCCTTGGCGGATAACAGCGATCTGCAGTTGGAGCGATTATGTCGTGAGTATCTACCTCTAAGCTTCAGTCGCCGTCATGGCGATCCCTCTCGCCCCTGGAATCGCTTCGCTATTAAGGTGAAAGACGAGAAGGGTAAAAAACTTCTCAACTACGAGGGCAACTGGCGCGATATTTTTCAGAATTGGGAAGCCTTGAGCTCATCAATTCCTTGTTTTGGCGCGAATATGATTTCGAAGTTCGTGAATGCGACGACTGCTGATGGCTACAATCCGTATCGCATCACCCGACAAGGCATTGACTGGGAGCGACCTGAGCCCGAAAACCCCTGGGCAAACATCGGTTACTGGGGCGACCACCAGCTTATCTATCTTCTGAAGCTAATCGAGCAGTCCCTTGCCCATAACCCAATAGCTTTGAAGTCGATGATGTTTAGCGAGGCTTTTGCATACGCTAACGTGCCGTACCGAATCAAACCCTACGCCAGTATTCTGAGTGATCCCTACGACACCATTGAGTTTGACGAGGCACTCGATAAGAGGATCGATGCGCGCGTTGAAGAAATGGGAGCCGACGGTCGGCTAATGTTGGATCCAAAAGGTGGTGTGTACCAAGTCAACCTTGCTGAAAAAATCTTAGTCACGCTGCTCTCTAAGATCGCCAACTTTGTCCCCGATACAGGGATCTGGATGAACACGCAGCGTCCCGAGTGGAACGATGCGAACAATGCTTTAGTCGGCACGGGTGTCTCAGTTGTAACCTTGTGCTACCTCCATCGCTTCCTAGGGAAAATTGTGCCGTTATTCGCGGGGCTCGACCAAGAGTCGGTACAGCTGTCCGAGGAGGTTGCTGACTTCATGGCCGACGTAGCGTCGGTCTTAGAATCACAGCGGGAGTCCATTGGATTTGGACCTGTTACGGATGCTGAAAGAAAGGACGTAATGGAAGCATTAGGTACCGCGGCTGAGCGGTATCGCAATCGTGTTTATGAGCATGGCTTCTCAGCGTCTAAAAGTTCTGTTCCGCTCTCCAATATTGTCTCTTGCTTGTCACGAGCTCGCGATGTCAGCGCGGCCAGCATTCGCTCGAATCGTCGCGAAGACGGTCTGTATCACGCTTACAATCGCATTTCAGTCAATGATGACGGTGTAAAAATTAACTACCTGTATGAAATGTTGGAAGGTCAGGTAGCCGTATTGAGCTCCGAGCTATTGGAGGCGGAGGAGTCGCTCTCGCTACT
This sequence comes from Luminiphilus sp., assembly GCA_965655685.1. Taxonomy (GTDB): domain Bacteria; phylum Pseudomonadota; class Gammaproteobacteria; order Pseudomonadales; family Halieaceae; genus Luminiphilus. The sequence goes on along the minus strand of CBFHHL010000156.1, from coordinate 8,709 downwards.
ACAAACCCTGCGCGCGTCGGCGCTCTATACCGAACGTCAACACTCCTATTTGCTTTATCCCAATCGGCAGTTACCGCGGTTTATGGAACGAAACTTGGTGCCAAGTGAGTTTTTTGAAACTTCCAAGCTGATGACCTCACTGATTGCAAATGGGGATACAGACTTGGTAGAAAGGGATCAAGCAGGGCAGGTGTATTTTTCTGGCAAATTCAACAACACAGCCTCAGTCGCTGCAGCGCTTGCCAAAATAGCGGAGCTGGGTTTCCCAGAAGAAGTTTCTTTCGAGGGTAAGGCTATCGAGAATTTGTTCTCTGACTTGTTTGACTGCGCTAATTTCACAGGTCGATCGGGCGGTATGTATGCTTACGAGGGCCTGGGCTCAATCTACTGGCATATGGTTTCTAAGCTACTCCTAGCAGTTATGGAAACGGTTAAGAATGCTGAGGTTGCAGGTGCATCTGCAGAGACAGTAGCAGGGTTGAAGGCTGCCTACTACGAGGTACGTGAAGGTATTGGCTTCAACAAAACGCCCGACGTTTATGGCGCCTTCCCGACCGATCCGTACTCGCATACACCCGGCTTTGCGGGGGCTCGACAGCCTGGTATGACAGGGCAGGTCAAAGAAGAGGTGCTAACGCGTTTGCTTGAGCTGGGCGTGGAAGTCTCGGATGCCCGTGTGACCTTTAAGCCTACCGTACTCCGAAAGTCAGAATTCTTGGAGTCGCCTGCAGTACTGCGATACTCCGACGTAACGGGTGCCTCGCGGGAAGTTGCGCTCGAAGCCGGAGAGCTGGCATTCACCTATTGTCAGGTTCCGGTTGTGATGGCTATCGCTGAGTCGGCGTCGATTACCCTTCATTCAAGCGATGGCGCAATCGAGACGGTAGCTGGAAGTGAGCTCACCGAAGCGCAATCGGAAGCACTATTCAAAAAGAACGGGCGTTATATTCGGATTGATGTCCGCGTCGATCGGGTTATGGACTGACGTCACTAAAGTGATTGCAAAAAAAGCCCGCTATTGCGGGCTTTTTCGTATGTGAACTCGATGAGGTACAACGTCAGCGCCAATACTATCGGCTCTGATTTCGAGACTTCTGGAGTCTGCGTGAAAGATCGAATACGCCCCATTCACGGGTTTGTTCAGGATTACCACGGGGGCTAGTGTTAACAGCGCGTTTTTGAGCTGGGAAAGCCTCTTATTTGCTCAGCGGGCTTCTGCGTAAGCTGAGTTCAGTGGCGGTCTACACTTCCCCAAAAGTTAATCCTTTTGTCTCGCATCCAACTCGGTACGAATGGCTCTCACTTGCTCCTCGTTGAGATCGTAGTTCCACATAGCCCATATGCCAATGAGGGTGCCCGTGGCTGGGACAATAATGAATGCCGCTCTTAAGCCTGCCAGTGCTTCATCGCTTTGCACGGCTGAGGTTTGATCGAATCCTACAAGCGCAAGGATCAGCCCGCTCAATAATCCCGCAAATGCTGCGCCAAACTTCACCATCCACCAGTAGATGGCGCCAAATAGTCCCTCGCGGCGCTCGAACGTCTCAAGCTCGTCGAGGTCGCAAATATCGGCCGTCATTGACATCATAATGGTGAAAAGCCCGCCAATGCCGAAGACAAACAAAGGTATGGGAACAAACATTAAGTAAGGGTTCTCAGGGGTGAAGCTCCACCAGAACATCGCGTAGCCGGCGAGCGACATTGACTGAGTAATGAGGAATGTCTTGTGTTTACCGTAGACCTGGCACATCCAATTCACGATTGGGATGACCAGGAAACACGTGCACAGTGCTGAGACGCTGCCGAAAAGTGCCGGCCAATTCCCGGCGGCTGCTGGGTCGCCGCCATTCATATAATAAACGATAATGAAAAACGCAAAGCCTGCGACGCAGTTGTAAGCGTTAAAGATAAAGAACGTCGCGGTGCAGATTCGCTGGAACGGCTTATTGTTCAGGGTAATTGCAATGCCGTGAAAGAGTTCTCTGAAAGTGTCAGCTACGCTGCCAGACGGCGCGCTGTCACCGGTGTTTGTCGTTTCGACGGAACGACAGAAGATTGCAGGCACCATCGCCATCGCCATACACGCAAAGCCTACATAGATCGAAAGTGTACGTGCGCCTTCAGTTGCTGAGTCGAACCAGTTGGGATCGTAGAGAATAATCCAGAACCAAGGCGCAATCACCCATGCCCATTGGCCAATCCACTGTGCAACAGCCATCAGCCGCGTACGCTCGTGATAGTCGCTGCTCATCTCGTAGCCCATAGCCACGTATGGGACACTGAATATGGTCATACCGATGAAGAAAACAATTGACCACGCAAGAAAGTACCAGAAGTTATAAAGCTGCGTGTTGTCAGCCGAAAGTTGCCACATCGCAATATAGGAGAGACCGGCCACGATAGCGCCTATAAAAATGAAAGGACGCCGCTTTCCCCAACGAGACTCGAAGCGGTCGGAGATATACCCCATGAGCGGGTCCGTTAGCGCGTCAACCAGTTTGGGGAGAAAGAAAATGAGCCCCCACAAAATGGGGCTCATTCCTAGGCTTTGAACCAAGATGACCATAAATATCCCCAATGCAGCTGGGAACATTTGATTGGCGAGCATACCAACACCAAACGCTATTTTCTGCGTCATTGGTATCTGTGCATTGCTTGTCAGGGCTGGGCTAACGAACGATTCGTTAGTGGTAGGAAGTGTGTCGGTATTCATGCGGCTTTTTTTCCGAACAGGTTGAAAAATCTCTCCACTTTTCGGGGTTTAGACTTAATGCGAAATGGAATGTTGGCGACGGCGCTAATGGCATGCGGCGTATCGATTTGGCAAAAAAGGCGATATTCGCCAGGCTCTGAGAGTTGAAAGTTGAAGCGTGGGCTCTGCGTTCCCAATTGGCTTTCTACCGTTGGTGGTGTCGGTTCAAAATCTCCACCGTCGCTCTGTAATGCGGTAGGGACCTCTTCGCGTACCCGCCAGGAGATAAGCACTTCGTCGTTACTCTGGACTTTTATCTCGGCACTCATGGGTTCTCCAATTCGCGCCTCTATGTTCGCAGGAGCTTCTTGCTTGTTGAGGGATATGGATTGAATTTGGGGTGCTTTTTGTTCAGGTTCTTTGCCGGTCCACGCCGCCTGCATGACATCAACAGCCTCGGTGCGTTCGCCGTTTTCCAAGAACATCCCATACCAGGTGGGGGTTCTTTCCTGCTTTTGGCCCCACAGAAAAATGTAGGCACCCAAGCAGCGTTTGCTGTCCGCCAAAATAACTTCTTTATAGCGGCGCGCGATGTCGTCTGCCTTCCGCGTACTTGAAGGCTCAAAGGGTCGGCCCCAACGAGTCTCGGGGCTCTCCCAGTGTCCAGTCGGACCCCATTCTGTGATTTGGTAGGGTCCGTTGTAACCGGCCTCGGCCAAGATCTCGGGAAGTCGATCAATCTCTCCATAAATCTGAAAGGACAGAAAATCCAATGACTGCGCGCGATCGGCAATGGCCCTTACAGTCGGCGCATCGACCCCCGCTAACATCGTAGTGACAGGGTGATCGGGGTCCGCCTGCTTTACACGCTGGGCGAGATCCTCGATAGCATCCCATACACGGTGATCTCTAGCTCTGAGATTGAGTTCGTTACCCAATCCCCACATCAGAAGCGCCGGGTGATCTTTCAGGCGAATCACATCTCGCATCATTTGCTCATTTTGAGCGCTTACCGCGTCTTGATCCGAGTAGTCGAAACCATGCCTCTCACGGGCAATATCGAGTCCCATGCAGACTTTGAGTCCGAGAGCCTCTGCCTCGTTTAGAATGTCGATTGCATCGCGTTCGCCGTTTTCCACGCGCCAGGTTCTGAATGCATTCCCACCCGCTAGAGCAAGCGATTCGAGGCGGCCGAATTCCAGCCCTGCCCCTTTGATAAAAAAGGGAGCGCTATCAACCGTGAGGCGGTAACCATCACTGTGGTTACCTTTGAGTTCTACCTTCGCCATGCGTGCTCATCTAAGGCTTTATTACTATTGTCTTCATGAAATTTTTTTCACGCTGTAGCATATCAATCGATGGCGGGACCCACAGATCAAAGCCGTCGAGATGGGACTGTGATGAGATTAGTGGTGAGAAAAGAGCGCGCAGCCAATAACTCTTTTATCAAGTCTTAAATAACCGATTGGCCGAGCTGCCCAACCGTGCCATGTTGTTCTTAGCCGAGAGATTTGAAGACGTGCTAGTGGGAGAAGACGACTAAGTTATTCTCCCCCTAAACCGGCCTGCTGCTTAGTCTGAGCGAACGATATATCGCTTGGTGACTCGACCGCGTCGACTGTCCGCAATGAATAAGGGTTCGTGGAGGGTTTCATTGGTGAAGTCTTCGGCTTGATCTAGGTAGTGCGGTGACTCTGGGTTGGTCATATCGTTGCCGTACTGGTGCGTGCCCAGTACTTTCTGCTCTCCGTCAGGTGTCCAACGGATAAAATAATACAAACCATCACCCGCGACCGCGGTTAAGTGATCATCGCCATCGAGACGTCGCGAGTAGATAGCTCGGAGGGTGTCAGGTCCCCCTGCGACCGGCCAGTGCTTACCATCTCTACCGTGACGATTAACGTCACCCCATTGAGGGTCCAATCGGCCACCGATCTCAAGCGTTTGATCAATGCAGTCGTTCAGTATTTCTTGAGCATCAGGTTTGCTTGTGCCGCCGCTTTCCGCTTGCCACTCAGCGGCAAGGACGCACACACCGAGGGCTGCACCTCGGTTGGCTTTGTCCGTCCCTCGATCCCAAGCAGACAAAATCCCAATCGCTTGACTGACCTTGTCGCTGGACTTTGGCAGTGAGGTCACTTCGTCTAGAAAGGTCATACCGCGATAATTGATCGAGTAATGGTTGTCGTGTTTCAGCTCCCAAGCCTCATCGAAAGAAATCTGCCCAAACGCTTCGAACAGTTCGAGTCCTCGAGTTGCGCGGTTAGTCATGCGTGTTTGCCACCCCCCGTTTTCGGGCACATCAGACTCAATGGGGTTATCCTGTGGTTCGCTGACATTGAAGGGCGTCTGGTTGGCGCTGTGTACAAACCCCGATTTAGGGTTGGTTATTTGCGGCAATGACTCAGTCGGGTGGTACCTGTCCCAAATAAGTTCCGAGCGATCACCTGGCAGATACTGCTGCCAGTTCCAGCCGGGTGCTCTTAAGGGTAACTGGGCGTTGTGTATGAAATGGATGTCGCCATGCCGATTGGCATACACAAAGTTAAAGCTCTGGATGTGATTGAGCGCAACCGCCGCTCTCCACTCATCGAAGTTTCTAGCTTTGTTCATCGCGAGCCATTGTTCTACTTGCTTCATCTCATTGATGCCGGCGTACCGAATCGCATAGACCCCGTGGTCAGTCCGCAGCGCAGGACCGTGCTTGGAACGGAGCACCTCTCGGGTCACTGACCACGGTATGAAGCCCCATAACTTCAATTTGAGCTTAACCTCACTGACTTCTAGGTCTTGCCACTCGCCATCAAGGAGATATTGGTTCGGGTTGTCAGGGTTCATCTCGAGTACATAGATATCCACGAGATCGGGTTTGTTTACTGTGGCTCCCCAACCATGTTCCTTGGTAAAGCCTACGCCCATCGTTGGTGCTCCTGGGAAAAGACCACCCATAACATTGAGCCCCTCGCCCGACTCGATATGCGCCTCGTACCATGCCACAGGGCCAGTGAGCGGTTGATGAGAGTTAATAATGAGATAGGTGGACCCATCTTCGGTGCGTGAAGGAGCGATCGCCGTGGCGTTAGAGCCGATCGGTTCTTTCGGTTGCGGGTTGTAGGGTGCTTTGCTGACCGTGTTTGGACGTTTATCGCCAAAAAGCGCCAGCACAGGCTCGTTGAAGCCGTAAAATAGCGGGTGTCGCAACATATGCCCGGCGACAATGTCTTTTCCGGTAACAGGCAATAGTTCTGGATGTTCTACTTCGGAGGGATTATCAGCCGCAAACGCGTTAAATCCTGCCGCAAATGCTTCCACATAAGCGCGAATTTCTGGCGATAAATCCATTTCGTAGTTTTTATCGAGCGTTCCCCACAAGTCGAGCCAATGTACGAGGTAGTCGGTCTGTGCACCTTCCTTTCCCTCGTAGAGTCCCGCATTGCCGCGATAAAAGGGGAGGCTTCCTTCCATGATTGGCCACGCGTCCTCAGCTTGCGCGTAGGCAAGACCGAAGGCGGCATCTGCATCGGTTACACCATAGATATGCGGTACACCATAGCTATCCCGTTCTATCGTGGCCTCCAATGCAAGCACCTGATACGGTGAGAACAAGTGAATCAGTGCAACAACTGTGCTCATTAGCAACTTCAGCGGATCCGGCTTCCTGCGGATGCCTGCTTGTCTAGCTTTATACATCTTGACACCACCTCTCTTGCCGGCCTTTGACTCGCCCAGCGTATTATTACTCAAAAGAATAAACATTCAATTTTTTATTATTTTGAATGTCACGAGTATGTCCTTATTCTGCGCGCCTCACTGAGCTTGGGTTTGGTCGCACAACAATTGTGTCGGATCAGCTAAGGCCAGATTACCAAGCGTTTAACGGATCGGTTCAATTAATATGCTATTAAGTAAATCAAACCCCTTTTCGCTCTCAAAGAGCCTCACGTTGATATCGCTACTCGCGTCGAGTGGAGCCTTCGCCACGAACGGCTATTTTACTCACGGTATTGGGCCTGCGAGTAAGGCTATGGCGGGGGCTGGCGATGCGCGACCTAGTATGGCGATCGATGCCGCTAATAATCCCGCTGCGGGCGCATTGTTAGATGAGTCTACCGAGTTTGGACTCGCCTTGTTTGCGCCTTATCGGGATTACAATGTCTCTGACAGTCTTGCCAATGGTTTGGGTGGTGCCTTCACGTTGCAGAGTTCAGCGACCACAGTGGCAGGAACTGTGGAAAGTGATCGTAATCTTTTTCCGATTCCACACTTTGCAAAAAACTGGCGAGTATCCGAGGAGGAAGCAGTAACCGTCTCGTTTTATGGGCGCGGGGGTATGAACACGACCTATCGCGAGGGCGCCGCAACCTTTGATCCGGATGGTCCGGGACCTGCGCCGGTAATGACTTTACAAGGGACTTTTGGTGCCGGTAACGCCGGCGTTAATCTGTCGCAGGCGTTCCTCGAAGTGGCGTACAGCGTCAGTGTAGGCGACTGGACATTAGGCATCGCGCCCGTCGCGGCTTATCAAATGTTTGAGGCCGAGGGACTTGCCACGTTTACCCCATACACGGAGACCTATGCCAATGCGTTGTTGTCGACCGGCCAGGGCACGGTAGCAGGGAATCTAAGCAACCGAGATAGCGACACTAGCTACGGGATCGGCCTGAAATTGGGGGCGATTTGGCTGGTTTCTGAGGACCTGAATCTGTCTCTGGCTTACGCGTCTAAAATTGGTATGAGTGAATTCGATGATTATTCCGATTTATTTGCAGAGTCAGGAGGCTTTGATATTCCGTCTAATATTCGTGCCGGTGCCTCATACCGATTGAACGAGAGATGGACCCTGAATGCGGACATAGAGCGCACCTATTACTCTGACGTCGCATCCGTCAGCAACCCCTCAGCGGGTGTTTTCGCTTGCCCCACGGCCGGACAAGGTGGTTCTGACGTCTCATCGTGTTTGGGTGGTAAAAACGGTTTTGGTTTCGGTTGGCAAGATATCACCACGTACCAGTTAGGGTTTACTTGGCAGCAGAGCTCAGATCGCGTTGTGAGATTCGGTTATTCTACCGGTGATCAACCCATTGAGGCGGGAGATGTGCTCATTAACACGTTAGCACCGGGTGTCATCCAAGAGCATTTCACTGCAGGCTTGACGCAAACACGCGCTAATGGGCATAAGATTTCGGTGGCATTCATGTATGCACCCAAGAACTCAATCATCGGACCTAGTTTGTTCGATCCCACCCAACGCGTCGAGCTTTCGATGGATCAGTACGAGGTAGAGTTGTCGTACGCGTTTTGAATTTCGTCTAAATTCAGTCACTCTTTGCGGTAGAGGGGTGATGTTATATGGGCCTAATAGCCGCTGCCGTACCATTTTTTTTACTTGCGATCGCCGCTGAGTGGTCGTGGGGAAAGTGGCGTGGGCGAGACACCTACAGATTAAACGATGCGGTGAGCAGCTTGACGCTAGGCGGTTTGTCGCAGGCGCGTCGCTTCGTCGCTTTGGGTGTAGGGGGGTCGGTCTACGCTTGGCTTACATCTGTAACACCGTTCGCGACCTGGAACGTTGAAGGATGGTGGGGGTGGCTGCTCGCTTTTGTACTTTATGACCTATGTTACTACTGCTCGCACCGCGCAGGTCATGAAATCAAACTCTTTTGGGCAGCTCATGTGGTTCATCACCAGAGCGAAGACTACAACCTGTCTACGGCGCTTCGTCAGACGAGTTCAGGATTTCTATTTGGTTGGGTTTTTTACGCTCCGCTGTTTTTCATTGGCGTACCGCCCGAATTGATAGTGACAGTGGGTGCACTCAATCTGATTTATCAATTCTGGGTGCACACTGAGCATGTCGGTGAGTTGGGCTGGTTCGAGTATGTATTTGTGTCGCCCTCTAATCACCGAGTGCACCATGCGAGAAACCCGCTATACCTCGACCGAAACTACGGTGGTGTCTTCATTATTTGGGATCGGCTGTTTGGCTCTTATCAGCGTGAACTACCGTCCGAACCTTG
>CBFHHL010000155.1:0-1410 GCA_965655685.1 Luminiphilus sp. | reverse complement strand
TGTATACCAGCAAATCGCAATAGGCTTACCGCAGCTGTCCGCCGAGCAACAGACAAGACTTCCCCTCCTATGTGCACTCGCAACAGAGGTGGGCCTTGGTGATGCTAACTATTTAGAAGTCCAAGACCGCCAGTCATCCGCCGTTGGCAGTCTCAGCCTGAGCGTCTCGACCCGTGCATCGCGTGACAGTGTCGATTCCGCCTCTGGCTACCTCGTAACATCCTCAAAGGCGTTGGCTAATCGTATCCCCGATCAGGTCTCACTTATGACGGATACGCTAACCAAAGCCACTTTCAAAGAAACTGATCGCATCAAGGAACTGATCAGCCAAATGCGTGCAAGACGCGACCAAAGTATCTCGGGGGCAGGTCATAGCCTGGCTATGACCGCAGCAAGTGCAGGCATGAGCGCGCTGGCTACCCTGTATCATAGCCAAAGCGGCTTAGCAGGTATCGCGAGCCTCCGAGCACTCGACAATAGCCTCTCTGATGCGACGGCCCTAAGCGAACTCAGCGCTGAGCTTTCAAGCCTTAGAGACGTGTTAATAATGTCCCCTTCTGTGAGCTTGCTTACAGTGAGCGACCCGCAAAGCCTTGAGCAGGCGTCCGATGCGCTTGTAAATGCTGGGAGCATCCTTACGTCAGATATCGAAACCACGCTTTGGACACCGGGCGCAAAACACGAGCAGACCAACCAAATATGGGTGACAAATACACAAGTGAATTTCTGCGCTAAAGCCTTCCCGACGGTTTCCAGTGGACATCCTGACGCACCCGCCCTCACTGTCCTAGGAGCCTATTTGCGCAATGGCTTTTTGCATCGCGCCATACGCGAGCAAGGCGGTGCCTACGGTGGTGGTGCAAGTCATGATGCCAATGTCGGTGCGTTTAGGTTCTTCTCGTATCGCGATCCACGAAATCTAGACACTTTTGCGGACTTCGACGCCTCGGTTGAATGGCTGTTAAGTTCAAAAGCGGACCCACATGCGCTGGAAGAGGCAATCTTGAGCGTAATCTCCAGCTTAGATAAGCCAGCCTCACCTGCAGGAGAAGTGAAGAAAGCGTTTTATGACGCGCTTTACGAGAGAACCCTGGATCAAAAGCGTCAGCTTCGCGAGGCTATCATCAACACCAGCCACGATGATCTGTGCAGGGTCGCAAGCACTTACCTCAAACCTGAGTTAGCCTGCTCGGTCGTATTGACTGATACAAAAACCGCTGAAAGCAATGCGTTGCGAAGTCTTGGTTGGCAGCACAACGACCTGACCTAAAACCGCCTTAGCTATTCGACGTACAGGACAATGCCTGTAGCTCCTTTGAGCCACAGGCGCTCCCACATTGCCTTGCCGAGTTTGAGATAGCCGCGAGTGGGATCAGCTAAGGAGGCCGCGCCGCGCTCAAATGATTGAAC
>CBFHHL010000154.1:0-3194 GCA_965655685.1 Luminiphilus sp. | reverse complement strand
CGGAGAACTCGTTAACAGGTGCGAATAGCTTGAACTTACGTGGTTTGGGTGGTGATCGCTCGTTGACCTTGGTAAACGGTCGCCGGCACGTTGCAGGCTTCCGCGGAAGCCAGGCGGTAGACGTGGGTACTATTCCTCGCGCGCTGGTAAAGAGCGTTGAAGTAACGACAGGTGGTGCATCAGCGATTTACGGTGCTGACGCGGTAACCGGTGTTGTTAACTTTATTTTAAAAGACGACTTCGAAGGCTTCCAAGTTGATCTCTCTGGTGGTTTACCCGAGCGTGGTGGTGCCCAGACAACAACCCTCGATCTCGTTTGGGGTTCTAATTTTGCTAACGGTCGCGGTAATGCGGTGTTGACCTTATCATCCGAAATGGACGAAGGGCTCACCTTTGCAGACCGAAGTTGGTCACGCGACAACGGCATCGCTGAAGCACTGGTCAACCCCGATCCAAACGGTCCACCCCGTGCCGTTGTTGAAGACCCTCGCTTTTGGCTGACATCTCAGGAAGGTTCAATCGCTCCTGGCTTTGACGGTCGGAGCACTATTTACGTCGATATCAACGGTAACGGTATCGCTGACTGTCAGGAATCAGAGGGTGGTCGCGTTGGCTACCTCGCGGGTTGCTGGTTGGTAGGCCCTGACGGCACGGTCCGTGTTAACCAAGACGGCGTCGTTGTAGACGGCTTGTGGGGCACAGGCGGTGACGGTGGTCGTGTGAACTTCAACCGCGACACACTGTTCCCAGAGACTGATCGTCAAGTAGTGAATTTCAATGTGAACTACGAGTTTACTGACAATCTTCGTGGCTTCTTAGAAACAAAATATGTTCGCGCCGAGTCGACAGTCTTTAACGAGCAAGATACCTTCTACGACACGCTGGAAATCCGGGCTGACAACGCCTTCATTCCCGATGCGCTCCAGCCGGTTGTTGATCAAACGGGCTACCTTTTGCTGACGCAGGACCCTTTGGATCTCAGTGACAACAACGACCTGAAGTACACGCGTGAGACGACTCGTTTTGTTGCGGGACTCGAGTGGGAGCCTGCTGACGGCCACAGTGTGGAAGTCTCTTTCAACCGCGGAATGTTCCAGCAGACGGATAAGACTAACGCGATTTATCTGGATCGCTTCTACTCAGCGATTGATTCGGTCGTTGATTCCAGTGGTAACGTCGTGTGTCGCTCTACACTCGATCCAACGACAGACTACCCCCTCGACTACTTTGCGGGTTCAAACAATTTTGCTGATGGTGACTACTACAGCGACCGCTATTATTCGTTCACGCCAGGAGATGGTCAGTGTCAGCCACTGAACCCATTTGGTACTTACTCCGCCAGCGAAGCTGCGCAAAACTTTGTAACGGCGGATCTTGAAAGCACACTGAAGATTCAGCAGTGGGTATTCAACGTGACAGCCGTGGGTCAGTTTGAAGTGCTTCAGTCTGTGCTCGATGGCCCTGTTGGTTACGCCGCGGGTGTTGAGCGTCGTGAGGAGTCAAGCGACAATCGCCTCGATCCATTAACGCTGGGTGTGATACCGGAAGGTAGCCCCTATGAGGCGGGTCAGTCGGTTAATTCGATATCGCCTTGGCTGTACTCGTTCATTTCGTTCGATAACACGCAGCAGTACGACACCAAGGGCGAGTATAGTGTTACAGACGTATTCGCTGAGGTGCGACTGCCCATCCTCCTCGACCGTGACTTCACGCGTGAGCTGACCCTCGATGCGGCGGTTCGCCAAGCGGATTACTCAACGTCGGGTAAAGCTAATACGTGGAAAGTTGGTCTGACATGGGCGCCTATTGATGATATTCGCTTCCGCGGCACTGTGTCTGAGGCGGTTCGTGCGCCAAACATCTCTGAGTTGTTTGATCCACGTTTGCCAATTACGGTGGCGGCGAGTTCTGATCCATGTGCATCTACGAACATCAACAACGGTACTGATGCGCGTGAGGGCAACTGTGTTGCTGCACTTACTGCGATTGGTGTCTCTCAGGATGCGATATTTACTAACGGTGTCTACGACTGGACTAATCCTCTGACTGCACGTTTTAACGGTGTATCAGGTGGTAACCCTGCGCTCGACGTAGAGACAGCCGATACGACAACTTACGGTGTTGTGATCGTGCCGAGCTTCGCGCCAGGCCTAACGCTGTCAGTCGACTACTGGGATGTGGCGATCGAACAAGCGATTGCGGCCGTTAGCTCGGATGACATCTTGAAAGGTTGTTATGACTCCAATAACTACCCCAACCTCGACTTCTGTAACGCGTTTACGCGTCGTGGCGACGGTGGCTTGAACTTCCTCGAGACGGGTACGATTAACTTCGCCAAGCTCGAGGCTGAAGGTGTTGATATTTCAGCATCTTACGACTGGGCTATGGGTGAAAATGACTTCCGTGTAAGTCTTGTTGGCTCGCGCCAGAAGCGGCTCGATCGTTTCTTTAACCCGCTCGATACGTCTGATGTCGATCCAGAGCTGCAAGAGCTTCAGCGTCCACGTGTCACAGGCTCTTTGCGCCTTTCATGGGATCGCGGTCCTTGGAGCCTAGGTATCCAGAACGTATATCAGGGTAAGCAGGCAGTTGATGAGATCGAGGAAGTACTTGGTCTTGGTGATAACCAGGCGGTTTATGGTGACGATGGTTTCTTTGATTCGATCGTCATCACAGACATCAACGGTAGCTACCAGTACAGTGATGAGCTGACGGTTTATGGTGCGGTTAACAACGTGACTGACGAAGAGCCTTGGTCAACTCAAACTGCATGGCCTGTGGGTCCACGTGGTCGTACGTTCGTCTTGGGTGTTTCTTACTCGATGTAAGCGCGCAACGGTTAAGAGAGCCCGCGCTTAATACCGCGGGCTTTTTTGTATGTGGCGGGTAGGACTTGTTTTGTCTATCCGTTGACGCACGATGACGATGCGGCAGAGATACGCTTTGGTGGGTGCAAGAGACAGGTGGTGCACGAGTAAAGGCTAGGATTTGTTTGGCCCAATCAGGATGGAGTATTGCCTAGGTGCAGCGTCACAAGCATGATGTTAAGGCTGTGCACTTTTGTCCGGTGGATCAGGAACAAGAATCAATTAGCAAGAAAATCGCTACCGATCGCGACCTCATGCTTTTTTGTGAGAGAAAATAATAATGAGTGGTATTCCAGAGCACGACGAGTTCTCAACCCATGCAGTACC
>CBFHHL010000153.1:0-22027 GCA_965655685.1 Luminiphilus sp. | reverse complement strand
CAGTATGCAAAACGATCAAGACCGTCGGGGTTGAGCATGGGGTTGAAAATAATGACGACGTTCTCGAGTTGCTTCAGTAGCTCATCATCTTGCGCGGCGTTGAGGTAGTAGGCGACCAATGGGGTTGAGTTGGCACCGCTGGGCTCATTGCCGTGGATGCTATACATCATGTGGAGTACGGCGGGTTGCGCACTGAGATCAATCTGGGAGTCAGGGTCGATGATGGCGGCTCGCGTGGCTTTGATCTCATCCAAACGAGCAAGATTTTCAGGAGTTGATATGGCATAGCTCACGAGTGATCTGCCACCGTAAGTACGCGCATGCTCTCCAAGCGCCACCATTCTGGGTGACGCCTCCGCCAATGCGTCAAGGTATTTCACAATCTCATAGTGATACCAATGGCGCTCACCGACATCGATACCGATGACTGTTTTGGGTGCTGGAAGCGATTCATCCAAGCTGGGTGCGTCACTTAAGACATCATTCAGCGACAAGCCCGCGGCTTGAGCGTTAAGCGTCAACAAAAGGGCAAAAGCGAAAAAAACGTGTTTCATGGTCGATACCTTGGTTTCTATGACACTGATAGTAGCGGGACTCGAGTGACAAGCGACAATTCAAATCTTCTTAAATCGCGGTTGAAAGAGTAATCTCGAGTCGAAAGCGCCAAAAATAACAAACGCTGAGGATTCGCAATGAGCGATCACCGCCAAGTCAGTATCGGACGAAAAGTTGCCTATGGGTTTGGCTCGGTGGCCTTTGGCGTTAAAAGCAACGGTTTCGATTACTTCTTCCTTATTTTTTATAGCCAGGTTATGGGGGTGAGTGCTTACTTAGTCAGTCTTGCACTGATGATTGCTCTTGTTGTGGACGCCTTGAGCGACCCACTCATTGGCTACTTATCCGATAACACTCGGTCCCGGTGGGGGCGACGACATCCGTTCATGTATGCGGCGGCTATACCCGCTTCTGTCGCTTACTATTTTGTCTGGAATCCACCAGCGGGACTCGAAGGTGATGCGCTCTTTCCCTACATCGTGACAATTGCTGTCTTGGTGAGGACTCTCATAACTGTTTACGAAATTCCCAGTTCCTCGCTGGTTGCGGAAATGTCAGATGACTATGACGAGCGCACGAGCATGTTGAGTTACCGATATTTCTTTGGGTGGACGGGCGGTACGCTGATGGGTGCCTTTGCTACCATTTTTATCTTAGTACCGACGGCAGCGATTAGTAACGGCATGTTCAATGTAGAGGGGCATGGTCAGGTTGGTACCATCGCCTCAGCGGTCATTTTTCTTGCGATCATGATTTCAGCGCTCGGGACGCATAAGATGATCCCTGAGTTAAAACCGCCGCCACCAGCGCGACAAATGAGCATAGGTCTTATCTACCGAGAGGTCTTTGAGACACTCGCCAGTCGCTCATTTTTGGCGCTTTTCTTAGCAGCGCTTTTTGGTGCCGTTGCTTCCGGTGTTTCCACAACACTGAGTTTTTATTTCTCTACTTTTTTTTGGGGCTTCTCTACCGAACAGATCGGTTTGATGTCACTCAGTGTCGTAATTTCAGCCGTAATGGCCTTTATTATCTCCCCCGTGATTTCAAAGAAACTCGGCAAAAAACGAGGCGCAATCACAATTGGATTAATGGCCTTCACTGTGGCACCTGCGCCTATTTTTCTCAGGCTACTGGGACTGATGCCGGAAAACGGTGACCCCGCTTTATTCCCGCTGGTACTGAGTATCATCGTGGTCGACGTCGCCCTTATCATTGCTTACCAAACGCTCTCTTCGTCGATGATTGCTGACTTGGTAGATGAGGCGGAAATCAAAACACAGCGGCGTAACGAGGGCGTGTTTTTTGCCTCCGTCACCTTTGTTCGAAAAGTCACGCAGGGCATTGGTGCGGCCGTAGCGGGCGTACTCCTGACAATCAGTCAGTTTCCTGTGGGCGCCACTCCCGATCAGGTGCCCGGACCTGTGCTCAACACGTTTGGGTGGCTCTATGTACCCACTATTTTCGGATTATGGATGATCATGATTGCCTGTCTATCGCTCTATTCCGTTGATCGAAAAAAGCACGAGGCGAACTTGAAAACTCTGGCGCAACGATCCTAGCCAAAGAATACTACTTCGCGCGCTGGCAGGCTGTTTGAACAGATATTTGTCGTATCGGGAGGGATGCTGGCCAAGCACCGAGCATCCTTCTATATCAAGGCGATATCGTTCGCAGCGCTAGCTTTTTTGGGCGCTTCGGTTGAGGAAAACACATCAAGACGTCGGCGCTTGCTAACTACCTTCTCGGGAGCAGCCCTGTCTGACTCGAGGTCGACAGTAATTGCCCGTCCTGAGTGAATTGGTGGGTAACACCCATTGCGACGCCTGCTCGGAACCCTGACATCTGCGTGACGGATAGGATCCAGTCAGTGGGTTCGACAGAGAATACACGGAGTGTGTTATCGAGGCTCGTACCCCCTCGCGTGTCTTTGTGTGCCCCCAGCATGAAGTCGGAGGTCAACGCCAACAGGCCCGCGGTTATGGGCATGTGCTTCACTGGTCTGATCCACATGTATTCAAGCCCCGCCTCCGCGTCTTCGAGCGCCGTCCGTCGATCGAACTCATAGATCAAATTGCCAGTGCTTTGGATGAGAGGGTCATCTTTCTTGGGACAGTTCTCCGGCCCATCCACCTTGGGCATTTTAATGAATTGTATTGTGCTACCGGGGCGTGTACCTAGCGCGGCGAACATGGACTGCACAGGATTTTTATCTGCGGTTACCTCGACACGCACTTGGGTCAAACTCCGCCCCCCACTTTGAGGAATGACCTCGGCACCGATCACCTGATGATTTCGCGCCGCCGCGTTGAATTGGATGGTGCTCCATAGTAGCGGCTTACCTGTGGCCAATTCAGCGGCATCAATGGCAATCGCTTGTGCGACACCGCCCATAACGAACTCCACATCCTCGGGTCCCACACACATCGCGCGTGTGGCCTTGACTGAAAACCACTCCTTCGTGGCTACTGAAGCTATTGGCGTCCAAAAACTCATTTTTTCTATCTGGAGGCGGTGGTGGGTGAGGTTGCACGCATAACGTGTAGACAGGCCGCGACGATAATAGACGCACCTATCCAAGTATGGATCCCTGGCCACTCATTAAAAATGGCGAGGCCGATCAATGCTGACCAAATGAGTTGGGTGTAGGTAAAGGGCGCAAGCTTAGCTGCTGGTGCGCCGGAATAGGCCAAGGTAGTTAGAGACCAGAAGCTGACGCCGAGAAATGCTGCCATGACGTAGCCCCCGATAAGCCCTTCGACGGGCTGAATATCCATCTGGAAAAAGATTGGCAGCACGTATAGCGCGGGCAACGTATTAGCAAAAAACGCCACAACGATTGGATCCTCGCTTTGTGACCGAAATCTGAGTAAGACGACCGACACCGAGTGGAACAGCGATGCGAATATTGGTGCAAGGTAGCCGAAGAGGGGGCCCTCGAGATTCGCGGAAAAAAGATCCGCCTCGAAGTTGATGATGTAAAGCGCGCCGCCAAAACCGAGCAGCGTGCCGACGATAACGTCGCGCTTGAGCGGCTCTTTGAGAAGGAGCCAGGCGAGCGGTCCGACCATTAACGTACCTGTGAGGCCAAGCGCAGCAGCGGTTGCTAGGGGTATGACCGACACGCCCCAGAAGAAAAGTCCGGCTGACATGATCTGAAAAAAGCCGCGCAGTAAGTGAAACGGGACTGCGCGCCAGCCCGGGAGCTTGGGGCGAAAGACCGTCCATAGTGCGAGCGCCAAGCACGCGCCAAGTGAGTAGCGCCAAGCGGTAACAACCACAACACTTTCATGAGCGGAGAGACCTTTGATCACCGCGTTCATACACGATGCAAAGAAAATCGCTGCCGCCGCGTGCAAATAGGGCGATCGGATAATGCGGTGATACTGCGACATAGTGCCTTAGTGAGGCTGGGCCTCACGGAAAAAAGTGCCTTAGTGAGGCTGGGCCTCACGAATAAGCGGGGCCTCACGGATAAATAGTGCCCTAATGAGGCAGGTCCTCACTGATAAAATTATCTGCAGGAGGTATCTGTACGTCTATCTTGGTTGGTTTTGGTGACGCTTATACCAACTGGGAATCGGCGTCAGTCGCGATAATGCCTGCCAGTCGTTTCGCGAGCGACTGTTTTTTACCGAAGTCGGTTTCTCGCAGTACCTGAATGCGCTGTGCTTGGGGCGAGCCCGCGCCATGCATTGACTCGGTCAGATACCCGACCGCATTTCGCCCCAGTGTCATGTTCTCTATGAGACGGAGCATCCTTGTTCGATCCTCGGTGCTGACCGAGGTCTTGCCTCTAAGATACTTTTCGAGCTGTGGACCAATGGTCTCGTGCTCAAAATCTGCCTGCGAAGGAAGGGTGACCATAAGACCGCCCGCGAGGTCCTGCGCAAGTCGAGAGATTTCGTAGGGAAAACGCGTGACGTTGTGCTTACAAATGTTGGCGAGGATAGGGTCATTGATAAAGGCCCCGCTCTCGTGTTTTGTCGCTTCGTAAGATGATGCGATACCCGACGAGTAAATCGTCTCGTTGAGGTGCGTCATCTCAACAAGCTTGTCGCGGACGTGGCTTGCGGTTTCTGCGCCGTTCATTTCAGCAACACTTGAAGCGGCGCCGATCATGACGTCGCCTAAGCCGGTTTTGCAGACGTAACTCGCGCGATGGTAAGCGGTGAATCGCGAGACGAGCTCCTGTGCGAACTCGTATTCGCCGTCCATGAGGACGTGCTCCCAAGGGATAAAAACGTCCTCGAAAATTACCAAAGTTTCCTGACCGCCGTACTTGGCGTTTCCCTTGTCGATATCGCCTGCCTCGAGAGCCCGTGTGTCGCAAGACTGTCGCCCATAAACATAGGTAAGCCCTGGTGCTGTGGCTGGAATCATGCCAATCACCGCGTAGTCCTTATCGCCCTCGAGCATATTCATCGTCGGCATTACGCAGATCCAATGTGAATTCAGACCACCTGTCATATGGGCTTTTGCGCCTTTGACGTAGAGACCCTCGTCGGTCCGCCGGGTGACGTGCATGAAGAGATCGGGGTCGGCTTGATCGCTGGGGCGCTTACTTCTATCTCCTTTAGGGTCGGTCATACCTGCACCCACAATCAGGTTATTTTTCTGCGCCTTCTTTAAAAAGTTTACATAACGCGCGTGATAAGGCGTGCCGTGCTTTTTATCTATGTCGTAAGTGATTGAAAAAAGAACGCTCAGCGTGTCGAGTCCCGCACAACGCTGAAAGCAGGTGCCCGTGAGTTGGCCCATACGCCGCTGCATCTTGTTCTTTTGTACAAGATCTTGCGGGGACTCGGGCACGTGTAAGAACCGATTGATCTGCTGCTCGGAGATAGAGGACCAGACGGTGGCGAGGTCTGGGTCCTCTTGAGCGAGAATGTAAGACTCTGCCATGGCGTTGATAGACGGTCGGATGATCGGGTGGTCAACGGGCTCGTCGATACGCTCTCCCAACAAAAATACATCGAGATTTCGGTCTCTAAGACTTTCGACGTAGTCCTCGGCTGTTTTGAGCTCTGAGAATTGCTCCCACTGTTGCTCAGCGGTGAGTTCGTGGTGTTGGCCTTGGCTTAGATCGTTCATTACGCCCATCCTCGTTTTTATTCCTCAGTTAAAACAGAAATGTGGATCCAGGGCAATCTTGCTCACAGCAGTGTGGTGCCAGAGTAGTAAGAACAGACTAGCGCCAAATGAGGAAAGACTTTGCTACATTAAAGATCGGTCACAGCTAGCTTTCTCGGAGCACGCCCAAACAAACTGTGACGAATAATAATACCGAGTAGTGAGGACATCACATGACAGCTGCAGTATCTGGCAATCTCGACTTTGATCCTGATCAGTTGAGAGAGAAGTACCGGCAGGAGCGCGACAAGCGTATCCGAGCCGACGGCAACGATCAGTACATCGAGGTGACCGGAGACTTCTCTCACTATGTTGACGACCCCTATGTGGAACCCGGCTTTGAGCGCGACGCCGTCAACGCAGAAGTGGAAGTCCTGATCATTGGTGGTGGCTTTGGCGGCATGCTTGCAGCGGCGCGTCTCCGTGATACGGGCATCAACGATTTAATGATTGTTGAAAAGGGCGGAGGCTTTGGCGGTACCTGGTATTGGAATCGTTACCCCGGCGCTTCCTGTGACATCGAATCACTGGTCTATTTCCCGCTTCTTGAGGAGACAGGATTTGTTCCCAAGCAGCGTTATACCAACGCAACCGAGACACTCGAGTACTGCCAGGTCATCGCGGAGCAATACAAGCTGCACGACATTGCGCTCATGCAAACGCAAATTTTGAGTACCGATTGGTCAGAGGCCGAGGGCGCTTGGATCGCGCGCACTAACCGCGGCGATACGATTAAGGCGCGCTTCGTCATTCATTCAAACGGACCCTTAAACCGGCCGAAGTTGCCTGGCATAGCGGGTATCGACAAGTACACCGGCCACACGTTCCACACGAGCCGTTGGGATTATGACTACACCGGTGGCGGCCCCTTTGGTGGTCTCGACAAGCTTTCTGATAAGCGCGTGGCGGTTATCGGCACTGGGGCTACCGCAGTTCAGTGCGTACCGCATCTCGCGGCAGGTGCAAAAGAACTCTATGTGTTCCAGCGAACACCGTCGTCGATTGATGTCCGTGACAACACTGACATTGATGAGGATTGGGTTAAGGCGCAGCAACCAGGTTGGCATCACAAGCGCAGAACGAACTTTGAATCGCTTCTCGCGGGTATGCCGGTGAAAGAAGACTTGGTTCGTGACGGTTGGACCGAGGCGTTCAGGGATATTTTTGGCGGCATGCGGCAGTATCGACCCAGTGGTTGGCGTTTGTTGATGTGGAGTGTCGGCTGGGCCCTTTCAAGTGCGCGCAAAGAGCGAGGCCTCAAACAGTACCTCACCGACAAGGCAATGGTTGAAATGGGTCTTCAGGAAAAAATGGAGATGGCAGATTTCGCCAAAATGGAGAAGGTCCGAGCACGCGCTGACTCTGTTGTTGATAACGCTGAGACAGCAGAATCTCTGAAGCCCTACTACCGGCAGTTCTGCAAGCGGCCCTGTTTCCATGACGAGTACTTGCAAGCCTTTAACAACCCTAATGTGACGCTCGTGGACACGGACGGCCAAGGTGTCGAGGCGTTTACGGAGAGAGGGGTTGTAGCCAACGGTCAGGAGTTCGAAGTCGATTGCATTGTCTTCGCTACAGGATTTGAAGTGGGTACCGACTATTCCCGTCGCGCCGGTTATTCCATTGCGGGTATCGATGGCTTAAAGATCTCGGATAAATGGGCGGACGGTATGGCGACCTTCCACGGCCTGCATACACGGGGATTCCCTAACGCGTTTTTCTTCGGTCCCCAGCAATCGGGTTTTACCGCTACTTACACCTTTGCGCTCGATGAGAATGCGATGCAAACGGCATACATTTTAGGAGAAATGAAAAAACGTGGGGCGACGCGCGTCGATGCCTCGGAAAAGGCAGAGGCCGCGTGGATCAGAACCATTAAGCGTGTTGCACGACAAACCGAGGACTTTCAGAAGTCTTGTACCCCGGGCTATTACAACAACGAGGGGCACGTGGAGTTTGAGTCACAGAACACGTTTTATGGTGGCGGTCCCATCGAGTTCTTTAATTTGATGGAAAAGTGGCGCAAGGCGGGTGACTTAAAAGGACTCGAAATTTCGTAGCGGTCCACGGTATGGTTTTCAATAAGTTTCACTAGATTGGAAAACCCATGAGCTGGAAATCTGAAGTAGATGAAATCAAGAGGCGCCGCGAGCTTGCACTCGCTCAAGGCGGCGCTGATGCCGTTGCCAAACAGCACAGTCAGAACCGACTGACCATTCGCGAGCGTGTTGATCAGCTGCTCGATGAGGGATCGTTTGAGGAATTGGGTCCTGTCGCGGGAACGCCTGTTTATAACGAGGCGGGTGAACTCGTTAGTTACGACCCAGCCAACTTCATTTTGGGTTTTGGCAAAGTCAACGGTCGTCGCGTCATCGTGGGCGGCGAGGACTTTACTATGCGCGGTGGCTCGCCCTCACCAGCGGGTCTTCGGAAAAGTGTTTACGCTGAAGATCTTGCTGTTCAGTATAAGGCGCCGCTGATTCGCTTGCACGAGGGCTCTGGCGGCAGCGTCGGCGGCACCGGCGGTAAAGGCCCCAATCTTCCCGGTCCGGTGAATGCGCCGTCTCGTTTTCGGTCCGTAGCACAAGCAATGGCGACTGTGCCGGTGGCGACCGCGGCAATGGGGGCGGTAGCTGGGCTTCCGGCAGGAAGGCTTGTTGCTTCGCACTTCTCAGTTATGTCTAAAAGCACCGCACAAATCATTACCGCGGGCCCCGCCGTGGTTGAGCGCGCCATGGGTGAGAAGAAGACCAAAGATGAGCTAGGTGGCTGGAGGGTGCATACCAAAAACGGCACTGTAGATAACGGTGCGGACGACGAGAGTGCCTGCATCGAGGAGATAAAACGTTTTCTCTCGTACATGCCTGACAACATCAATCAGCTCGCCCCCGTCCTTGATTGTGATGACCCGGTTGACCGCTGCGACGAGTCGCTGCTTGAGATCGTGCCGCGTGATCGACGCGTTGCGTTTGAGATGCGTAAGGTCATCAAAGCCGTGTTTGATGAGGACAGTTTTTTTGAAATGGGGAAGGGCTACGGCCGTTCCCAAATAACCGGTCTTGCGCGGCTCAACGGACAAACGGTGGGGGTTTGGGGTAACGATTGCAAATTCCTTGCGGGCTCTATGACCGCAGACGGCGCGCAGAAAGCGCGTCGGTTTATGGAACTCTGTGAGACCTTTAGCCTCCCGATTATCACCTTGGTAGACGAGCCGGGGTTCATGATCGGCAGTCAGGCCGAGAAAGAGGCAACGATTCGCCATGGCACGTCCGCGGTGTTAACAGCGGCGATGACCACTGTGCCGTGGGCGGCGGTCATGGTTCGGCGTTCTTTCGGTGTCGCTCAAGCGGCGCATTATGGTCCAGAGGCCTATGTTCTGGCGTGGCCATCAGCGGAAAGTGGGCCACTGCCGGTGGAGGGTGGCGTTGCTGTGGCCTTCCGCCGTGAGATCGAGGCAGCGCCAGATCCTGACGCCAAGCGTCGGGAGTTAGAGGAGATGTTAGCGGCTAAGCAGTCACCTTTCCCCCGTGCTGAAGCGCTTGCCGTTCATGACCTAATTGACCCGCGGGAGACACGACCCGAACTGTGTAAATGGCTCGCCCGTGTACAACCCATACTTCCCGATCTGCTCGGGCCATCAGCTTTCGCCATAAGACCCTGATTGTGACGCTGAAGTGCGCTTATCAAACCGTGAGAAACGCAAAAAGAAACGGAGACTCTAATGACTAAAATTGAGCTGGAAACTGGCGGGTCTGTCTGGAAGCTTCTGGTTGCGGAGGGTGATTCCGTTGAGGAAGGGCAGACATTATTCATTCTTGAAGTCATGAAAATGGAGGTGCCCTACGAGGCTCCTCACGCAGGTATTGTCACCAAGCTACATATCGCTGAGGGAGACTCCGTATCTGAGGACGATCTGGCACTCGAAATCGAGTAGATCGCTTTACGGATAGCTCAAACCCCAGTCGTACGGAAACAATGGATTGGCTGTATCGTCCGGCACATCCTCTAGCTGCGCTTCGACCTCGGCCATCGAGGACGGTAGTTCAAACGGCAGTTTACCTACTGGATTGTGCCTACCAAAGACGACATCTAGCATCGCTTCATCCGAAACGCCAAAGGTTCCTAACAGTGCGTCGCTTATACCCTGAAGCTCGGTCAGGATCGCGGGCCGATTGAGGTCAACCAAGGTCACCAGCTGACTGACATTGCTATAAGATGTTGCCTTGGCGAGAATCTCATCGCGAAACGCGAGATTGGTGTCGGGAAAGCGCGTGGCCATCATCTGATCAAAGGTGCTGTCGGTACCGGCCGGTTGGTTGCCATTAAAGACGGTGTTGAGAAAGAGAAGCACCACGTCGGCTTTTTCAGGGCTATCAACCACTGTTCCGTAGTTCGCCACAACATTGGGGTCTAGGCCATCGACAAAGATCCGGGTCTGAGCAGCAAGAGGTAACTTTGCTCTCTCGTTATCCAGCAGCACAACGGCGTCGCGCTGTGCCTGCATGCCTAGCGCTGCGTACTCAGGAAGGTTAACGCGCTCAGGTACCGCTGCCTCATCCACAAAGGGCGCCTCGAAGAGCCCTAGGTCGAATTTGTTTTTGAGGATTCGACGAACCGATTTATCAATGCGCGCCTCGCTGATCGCACCACTGTTTACGAGATCGACAATGTACTCGGGGTCACTCTCGCCACCGTACTGATCGACGCCAGCTTCCACTGATTTCAGATACCGCTCTTCGATGGTGAGTGCTTCTACGCCCCATATACGCCCCGTTACCACGCCCCAATCGGTGCAGATAACGCCCTCAAAGCCAAGTTCGTCGCGAAGAAGGTCAGTGAGTATGTAGCGGTTATAGGCCATGGCGACGTCTTCGTCGGTTTGCGCTGTGGGAATGCCGTAGTAGGGCATGACGACGCGCATGTCGTTGTCGATAGCGGCAATAAAAGGCGCGAGGTGATATTCGAAGTTTTCGCCGGGGTAGACCTGACTCTCACCTGATTTGAGGTGAGGGTCCAAACCGTCGAGCTGAGGGCCGCCTCCAGGGAAATGCTTGACCATGGTCATGACGCTTTGGTCGCTAAGACCCTCGCCCTGAAACCCCTTCATGTAAGCAACGGTCATCTCGGCTGATAGGTCAGCATTTGAGCCAAAGGTGCCAAAGTTTCGGGCCCAGCGTGGCTCGGTTGCCATGTCACTCATCGGGTGGAGCGCTGTTGTGAACCCCATTGCGCGATATTCAGCAGCGGCGATTTTGCCAAAGGCTTCGAGCATGCTGGCATCGCGACCGGCAGCAAAACCGAGTTGTGATGGCCATTTTGAGACGCCACCCAGGGTGAAGGATGCAATACCGCCACCTCGCGGCACTTCATGAACCGGGTCGCTGCTAATGGAGAGAGGAATACCCAAGCGAGTGCGCTCGGCGATACGCTGCAATTCGTTTAAGCGCTTTGCGATGTTTTCGGGGCTGGCACCACCATAGAAATTGAAATGGGTGAGTGACTTTCGAGTGATCAGTTCTTCAATAGACGTACCGGCGTTCATTGCCTCCAGAAACACCCTGAACAGAGGGTCTGGCTCGATGAGCACCGGCGGATGGAACATCTGGCCGACTTTTTCCTCGAGTGTCATTTGCTTGAGGAGGTCTTCTACACGATCGGTCGTTGCGACCCGATAGTCCTCGTAAGGGTCCAGCGCGCCGTTGCGGTTCAAATCGCGAAACACCTCGTCATCGACAGTGATGGGCGCCCTTGTACTGGTTTGTGCGAGCGACGCTTTAATTCTGCTGATTGGCTTTAAAAAGAGGTTGGTTGCATAAAGGCCTGCTACGACTGAGACAGCGACGACCACTCTGATTACGATTTTCATTATGTTTATTCCTCGGTGTTCCACCTGTCTTCGGTTGTGATCGCCCGTTCCTTCTAACTGTGAGTCAACAAAAGCAGATTTGTCAGCCTCAGTCACAAAAAATTAACACCCTCGTAACAGTGCTGAAACCGCTAGAGAATAATTTCCGCGACTTAAAATTTACGTTATCGGGAGTTACACGTGCCAATTCGAAAATTAATATTACCGCTTGCAGTTTCAGCAGCAATGTCACCCGCCATTGCTCAGGACGTCGTCGAAGAAACAGTGGTTTACGGACAGCGCGGAATGATTGCTTCCGCTATTGATCGTCAACGCGACGCGGATAACATCAAGAGCATTCTTACCTCAGACGCCATCGGTAATTTTGTTGATCAAAACGTCGCTGAATCACTCCGTCGTCTTCCCGGCATCAACGTGCTCAATGACCAGGGTGAAGGACGCTTCGTCAGTGTCCGAGGACTCGATCCTTCGCTGAACTCAGCGAGTGTTAACGGGACCCGCATTCCATCACCCGAGGCTGACACAAGAGCGGTCGCTTTAGACGTTATTCCGTCAGATTTGGTGGAGTCGATCGAGGTATCAAAAACGCTTACGCCTGATATGGATGCTGACACCATCGGTGCTGCCATTAACATCAAGACGAACAAAGCGTTCGATCGCGACGCTGATTACGCGAAAGCTCAGGTGATTAGCTCTTATAACGACCTAAACGAAGAGTACTCCCCTGAGTATGGATTCGACTTCTCTCAGAAACTTAACGATCGCCTAGGTATCGCAGGCGGCGTCAAGTATTCAAAGCGAAAGACGTCGACAGACAACCTGGAAATGGATGGTTGGGGTGAAACCGATGACGGCATCGTTTTTGCGGATGCGGTCGAATACCGAGACTACGATGTTGAACGAGAGCGCACGGGTATTTCTTTCACTGTTGATTACAAACTGTCTGAGCAGACCGAACTTTTCGCACGTGCGCTCTACAGCCAGTTCGATGACTTAGAGCTGCGGCGTCGACTGGTTTTTGAGATGGATGAAGATCCGTCCTCTGGTGACGCAAATACAGCATTCTTTGACTCGGCCGATGGAGAGATTTCGGTCCGACGTGGCATCAAAGATCGCTTCGAAACTCAGGACATTCAAACGTTCGAGTTCGGCGGTACGACGAATACGGATAATTGGAACTTCGATTACAAGGTTTCATTCGCATCAGCCAGCGAGCACGAGTACAAAACGCAAGACCCCACGCGCTTTAGAAATGACTTTGATGAGGCTGGTCAGTTAGGTGTGTCTTTCGACTACACCAATCTCGATTTCACGCCTTACACCATTACTCAGGACGGTGCTGGATTCAACGAGGCGGCTACCTATGAAGTCAATAAGGTCGAGTTGGTTGATGGCAAAACCGAAGACGAGGAGATGGCCATCTCATTTGACGCGGCGAGATCCTTCGATTTCAGTGCGGGCGAGATGACGCTTAAGGCTGGCTTAAAGCTCCGACAGCGTGAAAAGACAAATGACATCTACTTACAAGTGCTCGAGGACTTCGACGGTGATTACACGCTGGCGGATGTGTTGGGCACCCAAAGTTACGGTTTGATTGACATGGGGCCCACACCGGACCTTGGCGCGGTCCGCGCGTTCAACAACGCAAACTTGTCTGGCTTCGAGGAAAACACTTTCGACACTGACTTTGAATCCAACGCCGAAGACTTCTCAGTAGAAGAAGATATCTTTGCCTTCTATGCCATGGGCCGGTACGAGACAGATCGTATGGTTTTAATCGGCGGTGTGCGGGTTGAACAAACGGATAACGATGTCCGCGGTAACCTGACAGAGGTCGTCGAGGAAGGCGGTGTTCGAGATGGCGTTACGTTAGACGATGACGCGCTGTTCATCTCAGACATTGTCATCGAGCAAAGCTACACGGATATTTTGCCAAGCCTCAGCCTGAAATACTCATTGACCGACGATATGATCCTCAGAGGTGGCATATTCAAAAGCGTTGTCCGACCCAATATCGGACAGTTAGCGCCGATTTTCATTGTTGAAGAAGCGGACGACGGCGAGCGACAAGGTGAATTTGGTAACCCCGACCTAGACCCTTACGAAGCTTGGAACTTCGACCTTTCTCTGGAGCACTACTTCACGGATAGCGCAGTAGTTCAAGCAGGCGTCTTCTATAAAGAAGTGGAGAATTTCATTGTTACCGCCGAATTCGAAGCTGACGATGCACCCTTCAACGGCGTTTACAACAGTGTTGCGTTCGACGAGGCGGAAATTCCACTCAATGGTGATACGGCAACGATTCAGGGCTTCGAATTTGCTTACAGCCAAGCGTTCGATTCGGGCCTCGTACTTGGCCTTAACTACACGTACACGGACACCGAAGGAGATTTCTACGGTCGACCTATTGCTCTCCCAGCAGCCGCTGAGACGACGTACAACGCCTTGATCGGTTACGAAAGAGACCGCTTAAGTGCTCGTTTGACGGTAGCGTATCGTGATATGTACCTAGACGAAGTTAATGGCGACCCAGAGGAAGACCGATTTGTGAAGGACCATACGCAGGTGGATTTCACAACTGACTACGAAGTTACGGACGGTGTCAGCGTGTTCCTCAAACTAATCAACCTTACCGACGAGCCATACATTGCCTACCAGGCCGGTCCCGGACGCGACCGTTTGCTCCAGTACGAGGAATACTCATGGACAGGTAAGCTGGGCATTAGGGTTCGTTTCTAAGTGCCTTTGTTAAGCTCTTTGAACCTCTCAGTGAGGTGGGCCGCTGTTGCGGCCCTTTCCGTTTTTGTCGGCTGTGCGACCACAGATCGTGACGCGCTAATTTATCCCGATGCGGATCGTGTGGAAGTTGTTTCGGCAGTGGTAGAGACAGCGCCGGTTGCCTCAAGTAATGACGCAGCAGACGACCCCGCTATTTGGATTAATCAAAAATCGGTGTCTGAAAGTCGAATTTTTGGTACCGATAAACAATCTGGGATTGCGGTTTACGATCTATCCGGGCGCTTACTTGAGTTTATCCCCGCAGGACGTCCCAACAATATTGATATTCGGCAGAATCTGACGTCCCCAGCAGGCAGAGTCGATGTGGCTGGATTTTCTGAGCGAGAGACTGATGGCGTGGGCTGGTTATCAATCGGTGACGAGGGAACCACAAAATTGGTTTCTATCCTGCCTACGGATTCGCCCGAGCCTTATGGATTTTGTCTCGGTGTTACGGCGGGCGAGCTGGTTGCCTATGTCACTTACAAAAACGGTTTAATTGAACAGTACCAGGTCGACCTTGCCGATGAATTCGCTATGTCGCTCAGCGACAGTTATCAATTCGACAGCCAACTAGAGGGCTGCGTGCAAGATGACCAGTCCCAGGTGGTGTTCGTGGGTGAAGAGGAGCGGGGTTTGTGGAGACTTCCGCTTCAGCAGGGCCGATTTGCAGAACCGGAGCTCATCGACGAAGTTGATGGCGCCAGCGGAATTGCTGCGGACGTTGAGGGCGTAGCGCTTTACAAGGGAGACCCGCAAGTTATCTTGGTGTCATCGCAGGGTAATGACAGCTATGCCATGTACGACCTGGCCTATCCGCACTCATTTATAAAGCGCTTCCGAATTGTCACCGGCGAAACAGGGATCGATGGCGCTCAAGAGACAGACGGTTTGGATGCAACATCAGCCTTTCTAGGTGACCGGTTTCCCAACGGTTTGGTCGTTGTCCAAGACGGGTTTAACGAGGATCCATCGGGTCGTCAGAATTTTAAAATTATTGCACCACCGATCAGCCAATAACGGTTCTCGTGCCGTAATTTTCGCTCCAATTTTGTGTCCCGACTTACTATTCCCATTCGTTACTCTAATAGGGGAAAGACAGGACTTGAACGGGGCGTAGACCTTATGTTCTCTTGGTCTATCGGCAGCGTTGCCTGCTATTGCAAGAGACTGAGCTCGTGCTGGATAACAATGCAAAGGGGCTGGTGCGCCTCATTAAGGATCAAGAGCTGTCATCTTTCGAGGTGACGGAGTACTTTATCGGGCGGATCGAAGCACATAACGGTTCGATTAACGCCGTGATTGCCGAACGGTTCGAAGCTGCGCGCGAAGAGGCCCAACGCGCTGACGAAATGGTTAAGCGTGGCGAGCCTTTGGGTGCGTTGCACGGCTTACCAATGACGATCAAAGACGCCTACGAAGTGACAGGGCTAACCTGCGAAGTCGGCCACCTCCCTTTCAAAGGCCGTGTTTCTGATGCCGACGCGGTGGTGGTTCAGCGGTTGCGCGCAGCTGGCGCGATCATTCTAGGTAAGACAAACACACCGCTTCACTGTGCTGACCTGCAAACTTACAACGCGATCCATGGCACCACGAATAATCCGCACGATGTTGCACGGACACCTGGAGGCTCTTCCGGTGGTGGGGCGGCGGCGCTAGCAGCGGGAATGACACCGCTTGAATTTGGTAGCGATATTGGTGGTTCGATTCGCACGCCCTCACATTTCTGTGGGCTGTTTGGTCATAAGCCAACCTTTGACATTATTCCGCAGCGAGGTCACGTGCCACCGGTTCACGGGGCTTTGACCTCGCCGGCACTCGGGGTTATGGGGCCACTAGCGCGTTCGGTAGAAGACTTGGAGCTAGCCTTCAACATAACAGTGGGCTTCGAAAGAAAGCCAGGATCTGGGCTCGAATTGGCACTGCCCGCTTCTCGAGTAACGTCTGTTAGACACCTGCGAGTGGGTGTCTGGTTGGGCGATGATTACTGCCCAGTTGATCATGAAATTCTTGCGGGCATTGAGCAGGCGGCACAAGCCCTCGCATCGCAGGGGGCAGTGGTTTCGGAGGCAAAGCCCGACTTTTCGCTTGCCGAGCACCACGAAACGTATCTTATGCACTTGGCGCCGATCGTCGGCGCAAGTTTTGGGCCTGATGCAATTGCGCTCATGGAACGCGTTGCGCGCGAACTGGGCCCGGAAGATAAATCGCACAATGCGATTCAGGCGCGTGGATCACTTCTACCGCATCGCGATTGGCTGCTGTGGAACGAGATCCGGGCGCACATGGTGGCCAAGTGGGATGCTTTCTTCGACGACTACGACGTGCTGCTTTGCCCTGTGACACCCACCACGGCAATGCCTCACGACCAAGATACGCCTTACGGAGCTCGGCGAATTTGGGTCAACGACCAGCCTCGACCCTACACAGATAATGTTGTGTGGGCGGGTGTTGCGACCTTGTGCAGCTTGCCTTCAACGGCAGTGCCGGTGGGTCGCCACAGCGACGGACTTCCTTTTGGGTTACAAGTGATTGGTCCCGAATATGGCGATAGAACGACCCTCGTGGTTGCGAGCATGTTTGAGTCCTTGGGGTATACCGCAGAACTGGCTTCTGGTTTTAATTAAGGCTAAGAAGTTGAGTTTCAGGCTGCCTGCATGACATTTAGAAATACCTCGCTTCAGGGGTACACTGCTTTCGGTGAGACGCTAATGCCTATTTCGGGCGGGTTTCAGAACGTTTATGGTGTTGTCAGGCGCAGTCTGTGCTGGTGTGGATGAGTGTCGTGGCAATGCACTGCGGGCAACTCATGAAAGCGGAAAAATAGATCAGTAAAGTAGTGCTTGGAACGGATCCCTATGCCCGCGCAACACGCTTAGCTAGGGTGTCATAAGAGCACGAGAAGACGATTGAAGCGTATAGCGAGAGCTTTGCTAGGGGGCTAACAGATGAGTATATCTACCGGTGGTGCGCAGCAGGATATGGGCGGATTCTTGGGATGGGTCGAACGAAGCGGTAACAAGCTTCCAGACCCGGTCTTTCTCTTTTTCTGGTTAATTGTGGGTTTGGTCGCTATTTCTGTTGTTGCCGGCCTCACTGGTGTGTCCGCACTCCACCCCACCAAGATTGACCCCGCCACGGGAACGCAGCAAGTCATTAGTGCGACCAGCTTGTTATCGGCCGAGAATATTGCGCGGTTATGGGTGGATATGCCGAAGACCTTCACCCACTTCCATCCACTGGGTTATGTTCTCGTTGTTATGTTAGGTGCAGGCGTTGCCGAACGTGTCGGGCTCTTTGGGACGGCAATGCGAGCGGGTGTGAGAGATGTTCCCAATGTACTTTTGACGCCAACCGTGGTGTTGGTTGGCATGGTGGGGAACCTTGCCGCTGATGCGGCTTACGTAGTGCTTATTCCACTCGCGGGTATTATTTTTCATGCGGCAGGAAGGCACCCAATTGCGGGCATTGCCGCGGCCTTTGCAGGTGTATCGGGCGGCTTCTCTGCAAACTTATTACCGGGCCAGCTGGATGCATTGCTGTTTGGTATTACTGAGGCAAGCGTCCTTACCGTATTTGACGGATTTACGGCCAACATTGCCGGCAACTGGTTCTTTATTGCCGGCATGACTTTCGTTTTCTTGCCGGTTATTTGGTACGTCACTGACCGGATTATCGAGCCCCGCTTAGGTGCGTTCGATCCCTCTCTGGCTGCTGCCACAGGTGCCGATGATGAGGGCAATCGCGAACTCACCGAGGCCGAGCGCAAAGGCCTGAAAAATGCAGGATGGGCGGTGCTATTCGTTATCGCGCTGTGGACCTACTTTACGATTGGGCCGGGCACGCCGCTTATTGATGAGAGTGCATCCGCCGAAGCGCAAATGGCGCCGTTTTATAAAAGCTTAGTGGCAGCTTTTTTTGTGCTGTTCTTGTTGGCGGGTTGGGCCTACGGCAAAGGTGCTGGTACTGTCCAAAACCACCGTGACCTCGTGAAAATGATGACGGGTGCGATGGAAGACCTTGCTTATTACTTAGTCCTCGCGTTTGCTGCTGCGCATTTTGTGGCGATGTTCTCGTGGTCGAACTTGGGCCTTATTCTTGCAGTTCATGGGGCAGACTTTCTGAGTTCAACGAGCATGCCTGCGTGGGCACTTCTCACGTCGATTATTCTCGTGTCGTCGCTTCTGAATCTGTTCGTGGGTTCTGCCAGTGCAAAGTGGGCGCTCATCGCGCCGGTCATGGTGCCCATGTTGATGCTTTTGGGTATTTCTCCTGAAATGGCAACAGCGGCTTATCGTGTCGGCGACGGTGCAACCAATATCATCACACCGCTTATGGTGTACTTCCCTCTGATCCTGATTTTTTGCCAGCGTTGGCAAAGTAACTTTGGACTTGGGAGCTTGGCCGCGACCATGTTGCCCTTCTCGATAGGTTTACTCTTATCCGGGCTCGCAATGACCATCATGTGGGTCGTTCTCGATCTTCCTTTGGGCCCCGGCGCCAGTGTCTTCTATGAGATGTAACTTCTGATCGACTGTTGTCAGTCGCAGGTTCACGTCGGACGAGTTCAGATGAGTTAGGCAGCTATCTTCTCTTGCTGGCTCGTTAGGGGGCCAGTCGGACAACGCCTACTCGGCTCTTCTGGGTGCGAAAGTAAACGATCACTGCACCCAGCCACCGCTAAACGGAATTGCCTGTCCGACAAAAAAGTCACTCTCGTCTGACGCCAGAAAAAGTGCAAAAAGCGCGTCTTCTCTCGCGGTCGCTAACCTTCCGAGCGGTACATGCGCTGCAAGTAACTGTTTGAATTCGTCACTCTCAGTGAACTCCGGTGGGAAGTAGGCGGGGTTCTCAACAAAGTTTTGGGCAATCAAGTTGATCTGGACGTTATGGCGGGCGGCTTCAATGCCCGCAGCGCGTACGTAGCCCACCTGCGCGTGCCGAGCGGCGCCATAGGCGACTACGCCTTCAAGCGCCTTGAGTCCCGTGGCGCTCCCGATGACGACAACCTTCCCGCGCTTGCGCTCGTACATTCGCGGGAGCGTTGCTCGGAAGAGGCGATGTAATGGGTGCACCATGACATCGAAAGCGGTTTCCCATGTTGCGTCGTCAGTGTCAGTGACTGACAAACCTAGGTGTGCAGGTGCCGCCAGATTTGCGATCAGTACATCAATATCACCGACGGATTCGACGAGTGACTCCACAGCGCCCGCTTGGGTCAGGTCGCGGGTATCTGTGATGACCGTCGCACCATGCTCGCCAAATAATTCTGCGATGGCTGGACCCATATAGTCCTCGGCTTGGGTGATCAGTACACGCTTTCCTTCTAATCGCTTGTCCATGGTTTTCAGGTTCCTTGTAGGTATTTTGGTATCCGGTTTGTTCTTTGACTTTTGTGGAGCGCAAATTACGAATGTCTGCTTAGCCACTCCAATAACAGTGCGTTGACGATGTCTGGCTGCTCTTGGTGTAAGAAATGGCCCGCGTTCTCAACGACACGAGTTTCAAGCCCATTTGGAAAGTCCTCTTCGCGGCACAACGCTTGGAAGATATCGCAGTCGATACAACCGTCATCTCTTCCTGTTAATGCCAATGTTGGCACCGGCACCCGGTAGGCATTAGCTGCTCGCCGGGCTGGGGTCAATGGGAGTTGCTTAGGGCTCAAGGCCTCACGATAGTAGGCCAATGCGCCTCGTTGCACGCCTGGCTGTCGTAGCGTGTCGACAACCTCAGCCAGCGCGCTTTCTTCCGGTTGCCAGCCAGGGCTCCAAACCCGCCATAGCCAGCGAATAAAAGCAAAGTCGTCTCGCTTAACTGTGTAGTCAGAAAGGCCCCGCAGCTGGAAGAACAGCATATACCACGACAGACGTGCTTGCTTGGGTTTGAAGAACGCTTCATTCACAAAGCGGCCAGAGTGAGGCACGGCCATTGTCGTCAGGCTGTGGAAGCGTTCGGGCGCCGCGGCGCCTGCCGTGTAGGCAATGGCAGCCCCCCAGTCGTGACCAATGAGATGCGCTTTGTCTTCTCCGAGCTGATCGATAAAGCTAATGACGTCATTAGCTATCGACTCGAGTGAGTAATCGCCGTCGGCAGGTTGAGAGCTGGGCTCGTAGCCGCGAAGACTCACCGACACCGCTCGATATCCATGTTCGGCCAAGAAAGGTAGTTGATGGCGAAAGGAGTGGTAGCAGTCAGGGAAGCCATGAAGACAGAGAACTAATGTACCTTCGCCCTGCTCGATAGCCGTGAACTTCAGATCGCCACTCTTAAGCGTAGCAATTCGTCCCATGTATTCGCTCTTTCTTGTAATTTTATTGTTGGCTCCTCAGCTTCAACGACTTGAGTAGCTAAATCAACATCACTCGGTATCCAACATCGCTGTTCTTTCGCTCTGGAAATATCGTAGAGTCACACGTCGTAGCCAGTGATGGAAATAATAATGAACACGATTTCCGACCGTCGTTCAGGCCTTAAGCTCCATAAATTTTGTTGTCATAGTGCAGTGCCAAGGGTCCTCAACGTTTTATGTTTTCTGTCGACTCCTTGCAATAAAGCCTATCGACGCGGACGCGCCTTTCTTGTTCTCTGCAGCGTCGTGGGTCTCTCGAGCATAGCTACAGCTGATCTCGTGTTTGTTGAGGCCGCCAACACACCGAATCTTCCAAACAGGAATTTCTTTCTTGCAAACAGCCATAATGCCATGGCGCATAACGACCCAGCTCAACAAGATGCGCAGATGTTAGCGGGCCCATCTGGCCCTTCGCGGCGACTCACGGATGACGAAATCCAGTACCTGCATACAGGGCCTGCGCACTTTGGGCAGGTTATCTCGGGTAAGTACGCCGATGGCAAACGTGTCTTTTGGGGTAACGGCATCGATCGTATCGTGAAGGTGGATTACGACACCTATGAATTAATCGACGAGTACCCTTTTCCCGGAACAACCTATTACGACGAGGCACGAGCCGACGCCTCGATAGCGCGCTTTGATGAAAATAACTCGGGACTGTTTGCGCTGGTCCATGCATTTCAAGAGGCCAGCAAACTGCGAGATCTAGCCAACCTGTATACGGTTCTCGACCACGAGCATAACTATTACATCGGCAGTAAGACCGGACAGATTTTGGTGTTCGGCGATGAGGATCCTGCAGACTCCCGATCACACATTGTCAAAAAGGGCGAGTTTCAGTTTCCCAGCGAGGTGACAGGGCCTGTTATGGGACTCAGCATGACCTACGACGGTTGGCTTGTTGCTGCCACCGAACATGGCTACATCGTTGCGGTCAGTCGTGATCTAAGTCAGTTCCATTGGGTGCGCCTTAATCACAGCGAAGGTGCGGAGGATAAAGCCACCAAACCCACAGGTTATGGCTGGATCCGCAATGCCTTTGCGATCGACGAAGACGGCGGTATCTATATCGCGTCCCAAGAACACATGCATAAAGTGGTTTGGACGGGCGAACGTTTAAGTATTGATGAGCGCGACGGTGCCTGGAGTGCAGCCTATTTGAACGGCTGGGGACATGGCTCCGGAGCAACGCCATCCCTGATGGGCTTTGGCGATGAGGACCAATTTGTGGTTATCACGGATGGTGAGCCCCAGATGAATATGCTCCTCTTCTGGCGAAACGGTATTCCCGAAAACTGGGAGCAACTGCCTAACGCACCCAGCCGACGAATCGCGGGCCAACTACCGGT
>CBFHHL010000152.1:0-7245 GCA_965655685.1 Luminiphilus sp. | reverse complement strand
GCCGGTGGTCGCTCGGTTTTTAACGGTCACCCGCTTCAACAGCTTTGGCATGACATCCACATTGCGCGTTGTCACGTGGCGAACAACCCAACGGCGTTCGCACGTAATTTAGGTAGCGTTACCTTGGGTATGGAAAACAAGGATGTGTTTATCTAATGGCAGCAAACCCCGAGACATCGCAATATCACGAAGTGACGCCCGAGCGGCTAATCCACTACACCGATCATGCGCCTATCGGGGCATCCCGGGGTACGGCTATTTTCATACATGGAAGTGGGCCCGGCGCTAGCGGCTGGAGCAACTTTAAGCACAACGTTTTCGCCTTTCAGGAGGCTGGATACCGCTGCATCGTTTACGATCAGTGGGGCTATGGGAAGACCTCCAAACCACAAAATATCGACCACACTCTGGACTTTTTCGTCGACGGACTCGTATCACTGATGGACAGTGCCAACGTCGCTAGCGCAGTACTAGTGGGTAATTCACTGGGTGGCGCCGTGGCGCTGGGTTTGGCACTGCGCCATCCAGAGCGCGTTGAAAAACTGATCCTTATGGCGCCCGGTGGTATCGAGTCGCGCGAGGATTACTTCTCAATGCCGGGCATTCAGGCCATGGTGAAGTATCCCATGGGCTCACCCGAGTTCACCAAAGAGGTCCTTGCACAGCTCCTTACGCAGCTCGTGTATGACCCGACAAACGTCGATGACGAACTCGTGAACGAGCGCTGGGCAACCCTAGAGACCCAGAACGCACACGTGCTGGCAACGATGCAGATTCCAGACCTCACCGATAGGCTGGCTTCAATCGACATTAGCACCTTAGTATTCTGGGGTACTGAGGATCGCTTCTGCCCTGCTTCTGGCACGTGGAAAATTCTTCAGATGAAGGGCAATGTTCAAGCGGAACTCGTGAACTACTGTGGCCACTGGGTGATGTCAGAATATCCAGACCTTTTCAACGAGCGCTGCCTGTCGTTCCTTTCTAAATAAAGATCGCCCCCACAAGCGAGAGCCGCGCATGAGCCTTACATCCGCCGATCACGAAACCCTTGGCCGCGCACTCTATGATGCAATGCGTGCAGAGACGCCCATCAAACCATTACTTGAGACGCACCCGTCCATCACTATCGAAGACGCCTATAAAATTTCCAGGGTTATGCTGTCGCACCGTACGGGTAACGACGGCGAGATCGTTGTTGGCAAAAAGATCGGGGTCACCTCGGCTGCAGTGCAGGAGATGCTGGGTGTTTTCCAGCCAGACTTCGGCTTTTTGACCGATGCGATGTCCTACGCCAACCATGCAGAAATTCCCGTTGCTGGTAATATGATCTCTCCACGAGCGGAGGGAGAGATTGCCTTCCGGCTTAAATCATCACTTACCGGTACCGAAAACACTGAGGCTGACGTTCTAGCCGCCACAGAAAGCATTATCCCCTGCTTCGAAATTGTCGATTCACGCATCGAGAATTGGCAGATTGCGATACAAGATACGATCGCAGATAACGCCAGTTGTGGCGTATATGTGCTGGGCGATGCGGCAATCGATCCACATGCCACGGATCTTCCAAATATCAAGATCGAAGTCAGTAAAAATGGAAAGCCTCTGAGCACTGGCTTAGGAAGTGCAGTCCAAGGTAATCCGCTGACGGCAGTGGCTTGGCTCGCGAATACCCTAGGGGCCTACGGAATAGCACTGGAAGCAGGTGAAGTCATCTTGTCGGGCTCCGTTGTGCCGCTTGAGCCTGTTCAAGCTGGAGACGTAATGAGCTTGGTCATGTCGGGCGAAGGATTTGAAAACTGTGGCGTGAGCTGCCGATTTATTTAGTTGGCGGCTTAACGAGCCGTCAACGCATTGAGCTGTTTGTTAAGTGTAGATTCGACTATCCAGCGAATAGTCCTACCAACGAGCCGTGGAACTATGTTCGTAAAGTATGGGTGATTTATGACAAAGAAAGCCAAAGCCGCAATTATCGGTCCGGGCAATATTGGCACTGACCTGCTGATGAAGTGTCAGCGCAGTGATTTCATCGAAGCTACTTGGTTGATTGGTATTGAAGAATCGGCTGGCATCCAACGCGCGCGAGAATTCGGTCTGAGAACAAGCACCGAGGGTGTGGACGGACTGGTCGCAGGTTTTGAGGCGTCACCGGTAGACTTTGTCTTTGACGCAACATCTGCCTACGTGCATGCAGAGAACAGCCGCAAAGTCACCGCCCTTGGGGCCACTATGATCGATCTAACCCCTGCGGCGATCGGACCCTTTTGCATCCCGCCCGTCAATCTCGAGACCTTGCTTGATACGGGCCCTGCGCAGAACGTCAATATGGTGACCTGCGGCGGGCAGGCAACGATTCCGATGGTGTATGCCGTGAGCCGCGTGCAAGGCGTCAAGTACGCGGAAATCGTCGCAACAGTGGCCTCTAAATCAGTGGGTATGGGTACTCGGGACAATATTGACGAATTCACACGAACTACCTCGTCGGCCATCGCCAAAATCGGCGGAGCAGACGAAGGCAAGGCCATCATTATTATCAATCCAGCTGAGCCACCATTGGTCATGAGAGACACGATCCACTGTCTTACCACCGACGCGCCCAATGAAGCCGAGATTCGCGCCTCGATTGACACTATGGTCGCCGAGGTACAGCGCTATGTACCCGGCTACAAACTCAACAACGCACCCATCATCGACGGCAATCGTGTCACCATCTCCGTAGAAGTCGAAGGGCTAGGCGATTTTCTGCCCAAATACGCGGGCAACCTCGACATCATGACAGCTGCGGGACTGAGAACGGCAGAAATGATCGCTCAGCGAAGACAAGCTTAAGGGGGCCCGCTATGAACTTAACTGGACGCAAAGTTACCTTACATGACATGTGCCTTCGCGATGGCATGCACCCAAAGCAACATCAAATCACCGTCGAGGAAATGGTAGACATTGCGGGTGCACTCGACGATGCGGGTGTGCCGCTTATTGAGGTGACGCACGGTGATGGCCTCGGTGGCGCATCGGTTAACTACGGCTTCCCTCATGCAAGCGACGAAACTTATTTACGCGCAGTTGTTGATCGAGTTACGAATTCCTCGATCTCCGCACTCCTTCTTCCCGGTATCGGCACCGTTGATCATCTGAGAATGGCTGCAGATTGCGGCGTCAAAACGATTCGGGTAGCGACACACTGCACCGAAGCGAACGTCTCTCGGCAGCATATAAATCTGAGCCGCGATTTGGGGCTCGACTCGGTTGGATTCCTGATGATGGCGCACATGATTTCGTCAGAAGAGCTGCTTGAGCAGGCGCTGCTTATGGAGTCCTACGGTGCTAACTGCATCTATTGCACGGATTCAGCGGGCTACATGCTTCCTCAAGACGTCACTGAGCGCATCACGCTGCTGCGCAATTCACTCAAGCCCGAG
This sequence comes from Luminiphilus sp., assembly GCA_965655685.1. Classification (GTDB taxonomy): domain Bacteria; phylum Pseudomonadota; class Gammaproteobacteria; order Pseudomonadales; family Halieaceae; genus Luminiphilus. The sequence goes on along the minus strand of CBFHHL010000152.1, from coordinate 3,829 downwards.
ACCGAAATTGGCTTCCACGGACACCACAACCTTGCCATGGGTGTGGCTAATTCGCTTGCTGCGATTGACGCTGGCGCAGTGCGTATTGATGGTTCCGCCGCTGGATTGGGTGCAGGTGCAGGAAACACGCCACTAGAAGCCATGGCGGCCGTTTTGGAACGCATGGGCGCAGTCACAGGGATCGATATCTTCAAGCTTGCAGACGCGGCTGAGGACCACGTGCTACCCATTATGGACGAGCCGGTGCGACTGAGTCGTGACGCGTTAGTACTGGGCTACGCCGGTGCCTACTCGTCTTTCTTGCTCTTTGCGAAACGGGCCCAGGGAAAATACGGTGTGCCGTCACACGAAATTTTACTCGAAATGGCGCGACGACGAACGGTGGGTGGTCAAGAGGATCTAATCGAGGAAATTGCGATCGAGATGGCCTCGAAAAACCAGTAAGGCTAGACGGCCTAAGGTCTTTCTGATACTTAATGACCATTATAACGACGGGATGTCTGTACGCAGCCCTATGAATCAGCCAAATATTGCAGAACTCTCAAAACTGATCGGGTTCCTCTACGATGGCCACATCGAAGAAGATCCGTACAGCGCCTTCCTGGCTGAAACACGGCGAATCATCGACTCTAACTTTGCCTCGATCACCATGCGCGAACCCCAAGGAGACGACGGTGGGTTGTTGTTTGTGTCTTGTGAGGCGCTCCCAAAAACCTTTGTCGACGACCACGACAATCCCTATACCGATAGGTACTACACATCGAATTTGATGACGAACCTGCCATGGGGCAAGGTTGTCTCGCTTGATGAGTGTGTCCCCTATCGCACTTTAGAGCGCACTGAACTTTACAAATATTGCATGGCGCCCATCGATATCTATCACATGATCGGTGTAGATCTTCGTAATGCTAACGGTCTCCGATTTAGTGTCCGTTTTTGCCGACCCAAAACCGCTGACAACTTTGGACCAGCAGAACGTGAGTTCTTGGAGATGTTAGCCAGCCATATTCAGCGTGCTGTGGCGAATGGGATGCAACTGATCCAGCTCGATAAAGAGCGCAAACTGTATAGCTCAACGATCACCAAGCAGTCCGTGGGCGTGGTTACCCTCGATGAGCGCGGCAAGATCGTGTCACGCAATGCAGTCGCTGATCAGTTGATTCGCGATAAGGACGGCCTGTCCGTTGTCAACGAGCAGCTGCACCTCGAAAGCCCCTCATCACGCAGTAAGTTGAATGGATTTATCGAGGACATTGTGGTCGCGCAACGTAATCAAGAACCTGCGCCTACTAACGCGTTGTCGGTAGAGCGGCCCTCAGGCAAAGCCGACCTCGAGATTTTGCTAAAGCCAATGATGATCGACAAGACCGTCGAGCCCGGCCATACGCCACACATGATTGTCTTTATCAACGAGCCGGAGCGTAGCTTCCAGATAGAAACGCGCATACTGATGTCGTTGTATGGTCTAACAAAAGCAGAAGTAGCTCTCTCGAAGCTTTTGGCAGAAGGCGCCAACCTTGATCAAGCAGCCGCAGAGCTCGGCATTGCCCGCAATACGGCACGCGCACAGCTACGATCGATCTTTGCTAAAACGGGTGTATCGCGTCAGTCGATGCTTGTCAGCTTGCTGCTGAAGAGTGTTGTGACTTACTCCTAATAACTCACCTTACAAGGGCAAGAGTCCGCGGAGAGACTGGCAGACACCACACGAGAGCCTACGGTAGCCCGCTTCGCGTGTTAGCCCTCAACTGGTGACGTTGTTAGGCCCCCAAAACGCACGCATCGTGGCGATCTTACCCTCATCATTAAACTTAAAGATGTCGATAATGTTGATCACCATTTCGTGGCCCGGTGCCCCTGCAGTCACATTAAAAGGGAACGCCACCTCATTGCCCGCTACGCGCGGATTACCTGTAAGTTCGGCCTTTAAAACACCCTGACAAGCTTCAGCGTAAAACCCGCGAAGTACGTCTTTGCCCTCTCGCCAGTCCGTCCCAACAGGATCTTCAATAGCCGCATCGTCCGCGAAAAGGTCCAGTAGTGTCTCGAGATCGCTCTCGGTCAAACAACGGACGTAGGTTTCACACGCGGCCTTGGCCATATCAAAATCAATCATCACTCTCCCTCCAAATAACGTTTCTTATTATCGTTAGCTTCAGTGTCGACACACCTTTTAATCGAAATTCGCGTCGCGCTTTTGATTAAAAGCATCGCGAGCTTCCTGCGAGTCCTGGTGTCGATAAGCCTCTAGCGTAAAGCCCTGCTCGCTTCGGTACTTCGCCTCAAGGTTTCCGTCTTCAATGCCGTTTAACGCCTCTTTCGCAAGCGTAATCATGATGGTGCTTTTCTCGGCAATCTTTGCTGCAATTTCTAGCGCCACATCGACCAACTGATCTTTAGGTACAACACGCTCAACGGCTCCAAGGCGGTAGGCCTCTTGTGCGTCAATAAACTCACCGGTGAAATACATGTAGCGAACTTTCTGAACGGGGAACATGCGCTGTAAATGTGCGCCGCCACCCATTGCGCCTCTATCAACTTCAGGCACGCCAAAGGATGCGCACTCTGAGGCAACAATAATGTCAGCTGCCCCAGCAATACCGATGCCGCCGCCTAAGACAAAACCATGTAACGCGACGATGACAGGCTTAGGGTTCCGGTGGATCGCCTCGAAGGTATCGTAGTTGCCCTTATTGACCGGCACGATCATGTTGGGGTCTGCACCCAACTCTTTGATATCTACACCAGCGCAGAAGCCTTTGCCTTCAGCACGCACGATGATGACTGTGACATCATCACGAGCACCCAATGCCTTGATCTCAGCGGCAATACCCGCCCACTCCGCGCTGTTAAACGCATTGACTGGGGGCTTGTTGAAAACTAGCTGAGCAATACCCGCTTCGACCGATGACGTAAACGCCATAGCAAATCTCCTAATGTGTGTTTTGTTCACCTGACATCGTTGACGACACCTGGCGCGCTGAGCGATTTGCTTCTTCAACGATATTGGCCATAAGGTCTGAGACCGTAGGTAAATCCTCTATCAAACCTGCGACTTGTCCCGAGGGCAAAATACCCGCGTCAGGCTTCCCTTTGACCATTGCCTCTTGAATCATCATAGGTGCATTCGCCGCCATTAAAGTCTGTCCAAAGGAGAGATCACCTGTGCGATACATCCGCCAGGCACCGCCCAAGGTAGCGAGGAGCGAGCCTCCTTGCATACGACTAAAAGCCAGTCCGTTCTTCACTGCGCGAAGTAACAGCCCCAACTGGCTGGCGTGCATCAGCTTGCCCAAATAAGCGTTAGCAATCATGCGCTGGGGCAACCCGTCCAGTTTTGTACTCACAACAATTTTCTCAGGGGGTGTCCCCAAATAAATTGCCTTAGTGGCCTCGGGCACAGGCGACTCCTGCGTGAGTAAAAAACGTGTCCCCATAGCTATCCCATCAGCCCCCATGGCAAGGGCCGCGACGAAACCGCGTCCGTCGCGGAAGCCGCCAGCGGCAGCAATAGGGACATCGATTGCATCACGAACCTGCGGCAACAATATCGACGTGGCAACAGAACCGGTGTGCCCCCCGCCCTCACCGCCCTGAATAACCACTGCGTCTGCACCCATTTCAACAGCTTTAATCGCGTGACGCTTTGCGCCTACCGTTGGTATACAAACGATACCAGCGGCTTTTAATCGCTCTACCGTGGACGACGATGGCGAGCGCGAATAACTCACTGCTCGCACTTCATGTTCAATACACAGATCAACTATCTGTTCCGCATACGGAACGTACATGTGGAAATTCACGCCAAAAGGCGCCTGAGTCTGCGCCT
>CBFHHL010000151.1:0-5419 GCA_965655685.1 Luminiphilus sp. | reverse complement strand
TTTCCGTTTGGGGGTACGTTACAGCCTCAAAAAGCGTTACGCATCATCCGAAAGAACGGGGTAGTCGGTGTATCCTGCAGTCCCTTCCCCACCATAAATCGTCCGCTTATCCATTTGATTAAAAGGCCCGTTCGCTTTAAAACGTGCGACAAGGTCTGGGTTCGCGATGTACAAACGACCGAAGGAGACTGCGTCGACTTCCTTGCTCGCAATGCATTTCTCCGCCTCATCAGCTGTGTAACTATCGCTGCCAATCAATGTCCCCGAGTAATGCTGTCGCGTTAGCGAGAGGCTATCGATCCCGGTAGCGGGCATGCGAATCGCATGGATCCAGGCGACGCTCTTGTCCTCGGCCATTTTCAGAAGCTCCGCATAGGTCGTCTCGGGGTCAGCATCAACATGGTCGTTGTAGGGGTTTCCCGGCGAGATACGAAGGCCAATCCGTCCGGCGCCCATCACACTGGCGAGTGCGTCGATCACTTCTCCGATGAAGCGCAGACGATTTTCGAGTGAGCCACCGTATTCATCATCGCGAAGATTACTCTCTGAGGCGAGAAACTGCCCCGGCAAATATCCCGAGGCGCAGTGCAGCTCCACGGCGTCAAAACCTGAAGCTAGGCAGCGCTCAGCGGCCTGGCGGTAATCCTCAATGACCGCTTTAATCTCTTCGATCGACATAGCCTCGGGCGTGGGCATCAGTTGCATGCCCTGCTCGGTAAAAATCTCAGCGCGCGCGGCAATCGCTGATGGCGCCAGCATCCGTGTGCCGGGTGCCTTGTTGTAAGGATGGCCAACGCGACCACAGTGCATCAGCTGACAGGCAATCAGTCCGCCCTCCTTATGCACCGCAGAGACCACTTTGGACCAAGCAGCAACGTGCCCCTCGTTGCACATACCGGGTGTGCGGTTGTAGCCCTTACCGTCGAAAGACGGATGAACGCCTTCCGTAATGATGAGTCCTGCGTTAGCGCGCTGAGAGTAATAGGCCTCGTGCAACTCGGAGACAAAATCGTCGTTTTGGGACGCGCGGCTTCGGGTCATCGGCGCCATAACCACGCGGTTTTTTAATCGTAGATCGCCAACTGCTATCGGCGACAGCAAGTGCTCGAGTGGCATAGATAAATTCCTTTTAGCGAGGCCGTTAGCGGGTGCGGATACTTGGGTTTTCGGTACCCGCGCGCATAGTTTTCAAAAACTGCTCATAGGGTGCAGGTGGTGCCACCGAGGGAAGCTCGTCAGAGGGTGGCTTGCTCCAGAACTTCTGCCAACTTGGAAATAAACTGTGAAACGCACCATCGTAATGGTCGCGATCGGGCCAGCGCATTTTGTTGTCACCGCAAGGTGGCTTGTTGAGATCCGTCGCATAGAAGTAGCAAGGCAGGCGACGCTTGAAATACCAACGCCCGTCGATTCGCTCGTAATGATCCCAGTACAACATCTGCATAATCACCCACTCGCAGCCACCGTCTTGAGTCGGCGTTTCGTGCTCGTTTTTTGAATAAACCACACCGACTGCGCGGTCAGGGTCTTCAAATTCGATTATGTGGTTACCGATATGATGGGACGTCCCAGTAAATTGAACCCGCAGGGTCTCGTCCATCCACTGTTTGAAATACGCGCGACCTACCTTGTCTTTGCCGACGCGCACATCTTCCGGAAACAGGTTCACCATGGCATCCATGTCGCGCATATCGAGCGCGAGCGAATACTTTGCCGCCAATTGGCGAATCTCATCGATGGACTCTAGCCGATCGATGCGCGTTAGCAGTGCTGTGTCAGTCATAGTGAATACCTCTCCTCTGAGCGGTTTTGGCGTCTGCAGGCTAACATCGTCTTTTACATCCGGTTTTTTCGCGAAGTGTGCACAATTAATTTAGCGCCTTAGTCATAGTGTTGTAACGGTCATGCCGTCGCAGCCTGACGCCCGGCGCGTCGTCCCGAAAACGTGGCATCACCGACTGAGCTTCCCGAGGCATAACCATCACCTCGCCTGGGTACACCGCAGGCTGTCCGCCCTGCTGCATAAAGCCCCGGAATGACGGCGCCTTGCGAGGTCAGCACCTGACCATCAACCGTTGTATCCAAACCGCCGAGCGTAAAGTGAGGAAAGAACGCGCCGTGTCCTGGCGTGCAGTCGAGCGCGACGAAAGGTCCGATTAACGGCTTGAGCCAATCTATGGACTTATGGAACTGTTTGTCGTTACCGCTAGCGGCTGCCTGATTGTAAGTCTCTACAGTTTGCGCGAGTGCGCCGTCCGGGAGCTCGAGCTCACTGGCAAGCTCTGTGAGCGTCTCTCCAGTACCCGCCACTGGCGCAGCAAGCCAACTCGCTGTCTCATAATCCCCATAGTCATCAACATTCAAGACCAGGTATACCGGGTAGGTTTGCTTAACGAGGTAGCAGCCAATTCGTCCGTGGTAAGCGTCTTCGTTGATGAAGCGTTGGCCTTGACCGTTGACAAAGATGCCGTGGGTTAAGGTCGCCGGCGGATAAAATGGGACACTCAAGAAACCCTCGTGCATATTAATCGCCCTTGCGCCCACGCTTAAACCCATCTGAATCCCACTACCTGTGTCGTTCGGGTTACCGATGGGCACGGTGCCGGCCTCGGCTAACTCCGGCGCATATTGCTGCATCATTTCGGGGTTCATCACGAAACCGCCCGCGCACAGGATGACGCCCCTCGCTGCACGGTAGGAGCGCTCCTCCATATTCTCTCGAACCACCAATCCAACCACCCGCTGACCAGGCCCGTGATGATCAACAATCAGTTGTAAGGCTCGAGCTTCGATATGGATATCAATGTCACGCTGTTCGACGGCCTCTGTAATGATTTTGGTGAAAAGCGGCCCACCATTATCGCCCTCTACGTATAGATTATGACCCCGTGGTGCGTGGCTAAACTGTTCGACGTAGGGCCAAGCCTTCTCGCTCCCCGTATAGAGTAGGCAATCGTCTGTCAGCGCCATCATTGCTCGCTCACGGTGCTCTGACATCTTGAAAGGCACGCCAAGTTCCATCAGCCAGGCAAGGTGGGCAGCCCCCCCATCCGCGTAGGCGCGCACCTTAGCTGCGTCTGCCTGCGGCCCGTTAGACGCCATTAAATAGCCATAAACATCATCCGGGGAGTCTTCATAGCCAACGGCTTTTTGCACCCGAGTGCCACCGCCCAGGTACAACTCAGCAGACGACAGCTTTGTCGACCCACCACTCTCGGAAGCCGCCTCAAAAATCGCAACTGAGGCGCCATTATCCGCCGCCTCGATTGCCGCGCAGGCGCCTGCACCGCCAAATCCAACGATGAGGACGTCCTTTTCGTCAGTCCAGTCTGTGACGTCTTTTTCCAATACAGGTGCAAATGACAAAGCGTGCCCCCAAAAATGCGTTATTAGTATGGCCTCAATGTAGCGCTAAGGCCGGAGCGCCTCTGCCTCCGTTTGGACGATAGTCAGCCCTTGCGATTAGCGCGCGACAGAGAGACCTTAAGCCCCGCAGAACGCACACACAACAGGACTCAGCTCATGCAGTGGTATACCGGCAACACACTCTACGACACGCTTCTCATCGTTGGCTTCGCTTACGCAGTGCTGGTGATGGTTTCCAGTTTTTTTGGTACCGCTGCCTATGGCGGACGTTTTGGCGGAGGTAAGCGAGCAAAAGGCATTAAATTGGGCTCAAAGGCGGGTTGGATTCTTATGGAGCTGCCGGGCCTCATCGTGTTCCCTATTGTCTTCTTCATGGGGCCGAATGCGGATCAAACCGTACCGTTATTTTTCCTTGCTGTGTGGATGTTCCACTACACCAACCGCGCGCTTGTAACCCCAATGCTCATGCGTGTACAGCCTGGTTCCACGGCAAGCTTTTCACTGGGCGTCGTGCTCGCAGGCTGGGCAACGCTGTTCCTGCATGGTTATTTCAACGCGGCCTACCTAACGGAATTCGGCAACCAATACACAGTTGACTGGTTCAGCGACCCGCGCTTCCAGATTGGCCTTGCGATCTACGCCGTTGGATTCACACTGAATGTGCATTCAGACAGTATCTTGCGAAATCTTCGATCACCCAACCCAAGCCCTGACGAGCCCCGTTACAAAATCCCCTACGGCGGCGGCTTTAAGTGGGTTACCTGCCCCCAGTACTTTGGAGAAATCCTCTCTTTCACAGGGTTTGCCATCATGGTCTGGAACTTAGGGGCCGTCTTTGTACTTGCCATGACCGCGGGCAATCTCATTCCCCGCGCTTTGTTCACACACAAGTGGTTCCACAAGAACTTTGACGATTATCCAAAAGAACGCAAAGCTGTCATTCCGGGCATCTTGTAACTAGGTTCAGCCGCTGCGATGAGGTTTCCGCTAGGGCTGATACCAGATTGCTGAGCTAATGGCGCGCTCCTGTATCGAAACGGGTGCCATCGGCTCCATGTCCAACTGGACCGCGTCATACGTTGACCATCTAGGCGTGGGGATTTCTAAAACTCGAACGTAATAAAAGGCTTCCTGATCAGCGTCAAAATCCGGGTCTGACCACTGAGCGCGTAGCTGCGGTGCCCCGATAGTATTCTTAAAAGTGGCCGTTGCGGGGTCTACCGTGGATCCAACAGGCCCCAGCTTGCCTGTTTCGAGATCGATAGACCGCTCATCTGACCAGGCAAGATCGTAGATACGCTCGTGACTCTGCCCATTTGAGTCGACCCAGCCTTTGATCATTTGAATACGATCGAGGTTAGCGCCGATAGGGTCGCGCTCTGCGACCACTACGAACTCTGGCGCTTGTTGTTCAACATCAGTAGGTTTGGGCAAGGTAGAGCCCATCGGGACACCGTGCGCGCGCGCAGCGGCGTCGAAGTTCGCCGCAACAGCTGTTCCCTCAGGGAATCCCCAGCCTGCAAACACGCTAACGATGATTCTCGGTCCCGAGGTGGCAAAGGTCTCCCGACGCTGCATGGCGTCAAAGAGCGCCTCACGCGTATTTCCGGGCGCCCAAACGGCCGCCAAGCCACCTGAACCCCATTTGCGCGCGGGTGTCATTTTGTCTAGCCCCAAGCCTGCGGCTCCGGTTCGTAAGCCGGCAGAACCGTCCATCATCGGCAGCTTGCCTGTATACCCCTTCTCATCGCTGGGTGACGTTGCATTGTGGCTGTCGCTGGAACCAATCACACCGAACTTCAGCGGGTTGAAACCTTCGGTATGCGCCATGGAAATACCGCTACGCAATGCATCTCGCGCGTAACCACCTTTGACATTCGTTAACGTCACTTCCCGACCGGGTACTGTGCCCGCTATCTCGAAGTCAGCAAACTCATCCAGACTCGACAACAAGGGATGCGTCTCAGAACTTCCCTTTATCTGAAGAATTTCACTGATGGGCTCCAAATCAGACCGATCAACGGGCGATACCAGATCGAGTCGTTTTCCCATC
>CBFHHL010000150.1:0-16983 GCA_965655685.1 Luminiphilus sp. | reverse complement strand
GGCAACTCATACCTCTCGCTTCGTTGGTAACGGTAGTAGAAGAAGGCGTACCTGATGAGCTCAGACGCCTCTATCAAAGACGGTCTATCAGTATTGATATGCAAACCGTCGAGGGTGTCGATCTGCAAACAGCGGTTGATGATCTCACAGCGCTGGCACGCGAGATCGTGCCCCCACATATCACCGTCGTCCCGGAAGGCGAGGCCGCACGCCTGGGTGAGTCGCGGCGCGACTCGCTCTACGCCTATGGCCTTGCGCTGTTGATTGTTTTTCTCGTCCTAGTTGCCCAGTTTGAGAGCCTAACCTCTGCCCTTGTGATAATGACCATCGTACCCTTTGGATTAGCCGCGGCCATCTTTGCATTGTTCATTACGGGCACGTCATTAAATGTCTACTCTCAAGTTGGGCTGGTCATGCTCATAGGTTTGATAGCAAAGAACGGCATATTGCTCGTAGAGTTTGCCGACCAACAAAGAGATGCGGGCGCCAGCGTTAGAGAAGCCATCGAGAATGCGGCCAATATTCGTCTGAGGCCTATTGCGATGACCTTGATCTCAACGGTCCTGGGTGCACTGCCGCTCATCTTGTCGTCCGGCCCAGGCTCGGAAGCCCGCGAGGCCGTTGGATGGGTTGTCTTTGGTGGCCTAGGGCTGGCAACGTTCTTCACACTGTTCTTGACTCCCGTGGTTTATCTGGGAGTTGCACGTTTCTCAAAACCGCGCGCAGATTCGCAGCAAAAACTAGAACAAGAGTTACAAGCCGCAGCCGATCTATAAGCTCACCATTACGAGAAGCCAAGGCGAAAAATGAAGTCGCATCTCGCTTGGCGACCTGCCTTTGGATTTAATTTGTGCCACTATTGATGCAAAGAAAAAGCCTCAGAGGTGACACCTGTGCCAACCATAATGATCAACGGTAAAAATCAATCTTTTGAGGGCATCGACCCCTCTATGCCCTTGTTGTGGGCCTTGCGGGACCATGCCGGGATTCAAGGCGTTAAATACGGCTGTGGGGTTGGACAGTGCGGTGCGTGTACCGTCTGGCTCGACGGCTTTGCAACGCGATCGTGTCAACTAACTGTGGGGGCGCTCGACGGTCGCTCTGTCACTACGATTGAAGGTCTCACCGGCAAAAATCTGCACCCTGTTCAACAAGCCTGGATCGAAAATGACGTCGCGCAATGCGGTTACTGTCAGGCGGGTCAAATTATGTCGGCTGTGGCACTTCTCGAGCGGAATCCAAGCCCAACAGACGACGAAATCGATGCAGCCATGGCGGGAAATATCTGTCGATGCGGTACCTATGTTCGTATCAAGTCAGCGATTAAAGCGGCGAGTGGCGTAATGACCGCTTCTGCTCTCTTCTACGATGCGACACAGTCAGAGGAGGCGACCGCATGAGTGCTATCCGCGAAAGCAAGATGAATGAAGAACGTCGCAACTTTCTCAAGGCATCACTTGGTCTCGCCCTGACATCATCGGGCGGTATATCAATTATGTCAGCCGTAGCAGCAGAAACGTCTGGAATCTTGAACTCCTACGTTGAGATCGACAGTTCTGGTCAGGTTACGATTTTCGCGCCGAACCCAGAGGTCGGCCAGGGCGTTAATACATCTCTACCAATGATTGTGGCCGAAGAGCTGGATGCGAATTGGAACGACGTAGTTTGCAAAGCAGCTCCTGTAGCGCCACATTACGGCGCGCAATTTGCCGGCGGCTCGCTGTCAACGCCAATGCGCTGGGATGAACTCCGTAAAGTGGGCGCCACAGCCCGCGAAATGCTGTGCCAAGCAGCTGCGACGCAGTGGAAAGTCGCACGCTCTGAACTCGTCACGAAGAACTCAATAGTTACTCACTCGCCGAGTGGACGCACAGCTAGTTACAAGGAACTTGTCGCCAATGCAGCGTCGATACCTGTGCCCGAAGAGTCGTCCCTAGCGCTTAAAGCGGCGAGCGACTACACCTTGCTTGGTAAGCGCGTGGTTAATGCATCAGCAGCAGATATCGCTGTCGGCAAACCGATTTTCGGAATAGATGCCACTGCACCGGATATGGTTTATGCGAGCTATGTGAAATGCCCCTCGATAGGCGGCATCGCCAAGTCAGCAAACCTCGATGACATCAAAGCCCTGCCCGGCGTCATCGATGCGTTTATTCTTAAAGGTACCCCGGGTGCTTTGGACTTTGGGGCGCTTAGGAACATGCACGCTTTCGCACCCGGGGTCGCGATTGTTGCAAAGGACACATGGTCAGCCTTCAAAGCCAGAAAATCGCTCACCATTGAATGGGATTACTCAACCGCTTCCAAAGACGACAGTGACGCACTGAAAGTAAAGGCATTGGAAATTCTGAAATCTGGCGTAGGTCAAAAAAATATCGAGCGAACAGGTGACGTGGATACTGCTTTTGCAAACGCCGATCTCACGGGCGACGCGATTTATCAGATGGACTTCGTTTCCCACGCACAACTCGAGCCGCAGGGCGTCGTTGTCGCTGTTAAGGGAGAGCGTGTTGAAGTCTGGAGCAGTAGCCAAACACCCGTTTTCATCACTCAAAATATAGCCAATCAGCTCGGTATCGACGTAAAAAACGTGACCGTACATCAAGTTCGAGGTGGCGGTGGTTTTGGTCGGCGTCTATCCAATGAGCCGGTCTTTGAAGCGGCAGCGATCTCTCAACGTGTTGGAAAGCCCGTCAAACTCCAATGGTCGCGTGAAGACGATATGGCTTTCGATTACTACCGGTCAGCGACGAATTATCGGCTACAAGGTGCCGTCAGTGGCGGCAAACTTGTTGGCTGGAAAAATCTTATTGCTGCAGGCTCACGCGATGATGAAAACCCCAATTACGCCGCCGGCTATCGCCCTTATGATTTCCCGGGCAAAGTCATCCCTAACGTGGCGATTGAGCAGACGCTGTTCAAATCTGAAACGCCCACTGGGCCTTGGCGAGCCCCCATATCCAATGTCTATGCGTTCGCAGAGCAATCTTTCATCGCCGAGCTCGCTCAGCAGGCAGGAATAGATCATAAGACGTTCTTGCTCGACGCTATTGGCAATCAAGGCTGGATCAAAGAAGGCGATATCCAAAGTCTTAACACAGCGCGGGCGCGAGCTGTTATCGAAGCTGCAACCAATGCAGCAGGCTGGGGTCGAAAGCTCCCAGAGGGTCACGGCTTAGGTCTTGGCTTTTTCCTGAGTCATGCAGGCCACATTGCCGAGGTTGCGGAGGTAAGTGTCAAGGACAATGAGGTTACCGTACATGACGTATGGCTTGCTGCGGATGTTGGCCAGGTCGTCAATCTGTCAGGGCTTGAGAACCAATTACAGGGATCGGTTGTCGATGGTGTGAGTGCGATGGCCGCGCAGTCGATCACGGTCAAGAACGGTGCCGTTGTCGAGAGTAACTACGACAGTTATCCGCTGCTGCGTATGCCTCAGAGCCCACGTGTGCATGTCCAAACACTCGACTCAGGCTACCGCCCCAGCGGTGCCGGCGAGCCAGCTCTACCACCGTTGGCGCCTGCCGTCTGTAACGCCATTTTCAACGCCTGTGGTAAACGAATCCGTTCGCTCCCTATCAGTAACGAGGGCTTTACTATCGTCTAGGCGTCTTATCGTTGAAGCGATTTTTGCCATACAAAAAAAAGCCCCCAATTGGGGGCTTTTTGCTTTCGATATCAGCGATTACCTAATCAAGCACCCACTGCTGCAACGGATGGCGTTGCCTCTGCGTCGCTCCTCAGGTCCGCCTTGATAACCGGTAACGTTCTTACGCGCTTACCCGTGGCATCAAAAATGGCATTCGCCAGAGCAGGTGCAACGCCAGGTGTACCCGGTTCACCTGCCCCACCCACCTCAGCACCGCTATTGATAATGTGTGTCTCGATAATCGGCGCATCGTGCATACGAATCGCGTCGTAATCTGCGAAGCTACTCTGTGCAACAGCACCCTTTTCGATAGTGATCTCACCGTACATCGCAGCACTGAGGCCGTAGATCACCCCTGATTCGATCTGGGCTTTCATACCATCCGGTGACACAGCGTAACCCGCGTCAATCACGGCAACCACGCGGTCAACCCATGTCTTGCCACCCGACACAGTCACTTCCACAACCTGCCCGACAATGGACCCAAAGGATTCCTGCAGCGAAATACCGCGGCCGCGCCCTTCTTCCTTAGGACGTCCCCAGTCGGCTTCTTTAGCCACTCGATTGAGAACAGCGAGCATACGTGGCTTGTCCTTGAGCATCTCAGCGCGGAACTGGTAGGGGTCGCGTCCGGCCGCATGCGCAGCCTCATCAACAAACGACTCCGTAAAGAACCCGTGCTGCGAGTGGTCAACGCTTCGCCACGCGCCAAAGGGGATATGCGTTGGACTGGATACGTGGCCGATGTCCTGCGAAGCAACAGCGTACGGAATTAGCGGAGCCTCAACGGGCTCGTGCTTATCAACGTAGGTGTTCTGCCAAGCGATTAACTTACCGTCAGCATCTAAACCCGCCTTGAATCGACTCTGAACAGCAGGCCGATAAAAGTCCTGCTTGATATCTTCACTACGCGAGTAAACCATCTGAACGGGTCTGCCAACTTGGCGTGCGATCATGGCAGCCTGCAGTGCGTAATCCGCATTGCTCTTTCGCCCAAAGCCACCACCCATGAAGTGGTTGTGTAAGGTGACCTGCTCTACATCTAGCCCTAGGTTCGCGGCCAAGTGCTGTCGGAAACCCAGTGGATTCTGACAGCCAACCCAGATTTCTGCGCGATCCGCTGTAACCTCTGCCGTTGCGTTTGGTGGCTCCATGCAAGTGTGTGCCAAATAAGGCACACGATAATCTGCCGTAAGGACCGTTGCAGCCGCATCAAACGCAGCGTTTGCGTCTCCCACTGCCACATCGTTTGCACGATCGACACCTGCGGTGATATCGCGATCGAACTGCTCAAAGATCGAGTCACTTGAGACTTGTTCTTTGCCGTCTGTATTCCACTCGAGATTAAGCGCTGCAAGCGCCTTTTCCGCCCTCCAATAGCTGTCTGCAACAACTGCAATCGTCTCGCCTGCTGAGTAGGTACCCACCAGTCCCGCTGCACTCGAAGGTCCAATCTTCACAACATCGATGACGCCTTTCATAGCACGCGCTGCACTGTCATCAACCCGCTGTAAGGAACCACCCGCAACGGGGGTTCGTTTAACTGCAGCATAGACCATACCAGGGCGCTTGACGTCCATCGCAAACATCGCTGTGCCATCAACCTTAGAGGGTATGTCATGACGCGGCTTACTCTTACCGATGATCGAAAACTCGCTGGTCTTCTTGAGCTTTGGCGTTGAAGACGGCGTCATTTCGGCAGCTGCGGCCGCAAATTCTGAATACGGTGCTGATCGACCGCTTCCGTCGTGATGGAGCATGCTCTTGGCGGTTCGGATTTCTCCTGGAGGGACACCCCAGGCTTTCGCGGCCATTTTAACCAACATCTCCCTTACCGATGCGCCTACTGCGCGCAGGAAGTACTGGCCAGTGGTTCGGATACTCATACTTCCGCCCGTAACCTGCATGCCGATAGCATCGGCTAAGTTCAGCATAAGTCCGTCAACTGTTGGGACCACTGCATCAGGGAAATCCACCCCCTTGAAAAGGTAACCGCGTCCCAGCGCCATATTCGCGTATTCAGCGTCCGCAGGCGCTTCTTCAAACCGCATCAGATTCCAATCGGCATCCAACTCCTCGGCCAACATTTGTGTTAACGCGGTCTGCGCGCCCTGCCCCATCTCTGAGTGAGGCAAAATCGCTGTCGCGCGATTTTGATCGTCTATTTTGAGATAGATGTGAAGTAAGTTTTCGCCTTCGCCTGTAACCAAATGACCCGCTGTTTCGGTAGGATTACCCGGACGAATAGCGATACCAATAACGAGGCCCGTTCCACCGAGAACGCCTGCAGATAAAACACCTCGTCTAGTCCACTTACCCATTCTGACTGCCCTCCATCGCATTGTAGAAGGATGCACCAGTGACTTGCTTGATCGCTGATCGAATTCGCCCGTACATGCCGCAGCGACAGACATTACCGCGCATGGCATTGTCAATATCGCTATCCGAGGGGTTTGGGTTCTCCGCTAACAAGGCAGCTGCCGACATTAACTGTCCCGATTGGCAGTAGCCACATTGTGGTGCTTGCTGATCAATCCATGCTTGCTGAAGCGCGTGAAGCGACCCATCCGCATTCTTCAAGCCTTCAATCGTCGTCACACTCGCGCCTTCCAGCGAGGCCACCGGCGTGATGCATGAGCGTTGCGCGCGACCATTGACGTGAATGGTACAGGCGCCGCACTGTGCCATGCCGCAGCCAAACTTTGTTCCGGTTAAGTGAAGCTGCTCTCGGATAACCCAGAGCGCGGGCATTTCTGGATCAGCATCAACTGTCCGTACTTCCCCGTTGAGTGTGAATGTTGTCATGAGTTATTCCTCGGTATCATAGCGATCAGATAAGCGTGGCCTTGCCAGTAGTATGAGCGAATTTTTTCCGTACTGCTGAAAAATGCAACCATCAAGATCAACGATAAACAGAGCCAACACATCGCTATTTACTCACGGTCATTTAATTTAATGACTAGCGGTCATTTGTCAACA
This sequence comes from Luminiphilus sp., assembly GCA_965655685.1. GTDB lineage: Bacteria > Pseudomonadota > Gammaproteobacteria > Pseudomonadales > Halieaceae > Luminiphilus. The sequence goes on along the minus strand of CBFHHL010000150.1, from coordinate 10,355 downwards.
TCGTTATTATTATTCAATGTCATCAACAATCAGTCAGATCAAGCGAGCGCGAACGCCGGAGCAGAAAAGCGACCGACGGGACACTATCCTCTTCACAGCAAAAACGCTCTTCATGGAAGCCGGCTACGAGGGTTTTTCAATGGGGCTCTTATCCAAGCGCGCGGGTGTCGCAAAAGGTACGTTGTACCTTTACTTCGGCACCAAAGAAGAGGTTCTCTTATCGCTTTACAGCCGGGAGTTCGAGCGCTTTTGTAGTGAACTCACTACCGGAATAGCACCAACAATGACTGATGCTGAGTTTGTAACGCGCATTTATGAAACCAGCATTTCTGACCCGCTCTTTTTATCACTGCATGCGAGACTCGGGACGGTTATCGAGCAAAATATTTCGGTCGATGCACTGATCACCTCGAAGCGCGCCATGGCGACACATTTTAATGCCATGGTTAAGCAACTTGCAGGCCCTCTCAACTTAAACCATGGGGAGGCGCTTGCTGCACTCACCGGCATCTCAGCATTGCTAACCGGCTCCTATGATGGTGCTTCTGGGTCGGTCTTGCAGACTGAACACCTTCCGGAAGATGTGGCGAGGTTTATAGGACACTTCGACATGAAGACACGGTTTGAACAAAATGCGCGCTACATTCTCCAAGGCATTCGCGCTTCCAGCGCGTGATATACCCCACAAGGGCAGTCCATCATGCGGCTGGCACCCGTTTGTCTTAAAGTGACCGACATGAATGCAAAATACGGTTTTCAGCATCGATCCGGCACACCAGGCAAGTTCTCTTTGCAGAAAGGTCTCGCAAAATGACCATGCAATTATCGGCAATGTTGTCCACGTGGGCGCCCAAACGAGATAAAGAAGAGTGGGTGCTAGGAACCGTCTTTAAAACAGAGGGGTCAAGCTATCGAAAACCGGGAGCAATGAGTCTGATTAGCTCGGGCGGCGACCAGCTGGGCTTGTTAAGCGGCGGCTGTTTGGAGGCCGATATTAGGCTTAATGCTCGCAAAGTCATGGCATCAGGTGTTCCTGTTTGTATTCGCTACGATGGCGACGACGAGGATGATCTGTCATATCGCTTGGGCATCGGTTGTGGAGGCGTTGTATACGTGTTGCTCGAGCTCATAAACGCCGACAATAACTATCAGGGTTTACTCGAGGTTCAAGCTGCACTGACCGCGCGGCAAAGCGGGCAGCTGCGGCAGCACATCCCTCGGACTGGAATGCAATCGCTCCCCAGTACCTTTTCAGTAGATTCAACGCTCACCCGCAAGCGGGCGAAAAGTGTTCTCGGTAAAACGGGCGAGGAAACATGGCTCAGCTCACATATCACTCCAGCTCCCCACCTATTAGTTGCTGGTGGTGGTATCGATGCTCAGCCGGTTGTCATCCTCGCGAATCAACTTGGCTGGGAGACAACCGTTTGGGACCCGCGACCTGCCAATGCCAGAGATGAGTTTTTCCATATAGCGGATCACCGGTTGCGGTGCTCAGTTGAAGAGCTATCCGATCAGGTCCAAGCGCTATCAATTAACGCAGCCATGGTAATGACGCATAGTGTGCCAATGGATGCACAAAGCTTGCAGGCGCTTGCAAACAAAGGCCTCGATTACGTTGGCCTGTTAGGGCCCTCTCACCGCCGTGATGAAGTCTTCCAAGAAGCAGGCCTTATAGACGGAGATTTCGAGCCCACCGTGGATGGGCCAGCCGGTTTTGATATTGGAGGAGAGCTTCCCGAGAGCATTGCGCTGTCCGTTATCGCCAAGTGTCACGACGCTATTTTTGGTTCTGGTTCTGGTTCTGGGTCTGGTTTTAGCAATGAAGCTTTAAATCAGTCCGCTAAGGCCCATGACTGAATCACGACTCGGAATTCTGATTCTCGCCGCAGGCGAGGCACGTCGATTTGGCGGCTGCAAGCAGCTTGCTAAATTTCAAAATAAACCGTTACTTCAACATGTCGTGGACGCCGCTCTACCCCTGCCCCACAAGCGACTTATGATCATCACGGGAAAGTACGACCGACAACTAAAGAGCGCTGTCGACAGCGGATTGTTTAACGATGCTGAGCTGATTTATAACCCACATTGGTCCGAGGGCATGAGTAGCTCTATTCGTTTAGGGTGTAGGCTACTAGCAAGTGATTGCGATCAACTTCTGGTGCTTCTCTCAGATCAAATTCTAGTGTCAACCGAAGAGCTACTTGCACTCATAAAAGGTGCGAACAGTGCCGGTATTGCGTGTGCAGGATTTAGAAATACTGTCGGGCCACCGGCTTTATTTGGGCAAGCATTCTACCCTGCCCTGTTGTCGCTCGACACTGAGAATGGCGCCAAACAAATACTGACTCACCCTGAAAATCGTGTGCGGGTTGAACCCATGGAATCTGCGGGCTGGGATATTGATTCTCGTCAGGACCTGGAGAACTTAGCGGACGTCGCATCCTACATTTTTGGTAATTAAGAGCCTCTTCTATGAATAATCAACAGCAAAAAGAGATGTGGAACGGTCGAGCGGGCGCGAGTTGGGTGAGACATAACACCCTGCTGGAGCAGCTGCTCGCAGAGCCAGGACGTCGGTGCATGGATGCACTTTCGCCACCATCAGGCGCGCAGCTTCTTGATGTCGGTTGCGGATGTGGTAATCAAACCTTGGAGTTAGCATCGCGGCTAGACGCATCGGCCAAGATTACGGGTATCGACATCTCTGAGCCTATGCTTGCCTTGGCCGAGGAATTAAAAGCGGCAAATCACACCGCACTTAAAGCTGAGGTCGAATTTATCGTGGGGGACGCAAGTGATTCGCTTTTCCCGAATGAATCATTCGATGCCATCTACTCACGCTTTGGGGTCATGTTCTTCGCGGAACCAACAACTGCCTTTGCTACGCTGCGCGAAACGCTAAAACCCGGCGGTCAACTGGCATTTGTTTGTTGGCAGAGCCCAGCGCTCAACCCCTTTTTTACAGCGCCAATGCAAGCGGCCCTTTCGGTACTTCCTCCGCCCCCACCGGCGAAACCCGGTGCACCAGGGCCTTTTGGGTTGGCAATCCCAGAAACTACCAAACACGTACTCACGGAAGCAGGCTTCAACAAGCCAAACATTGAGCCTCTCGCACTTGAGTTATCCGTGGGCGCATCACAGTCCTTTGACGAAATATTCGAGGAACTCATTCAAATCGGCCCCGCGGCCGCTCTCATCGCAGAGAGCGATCCCTCATTGAAGGATCGCGCACGAGAAGCTGTCTATGAGCGCCTGCTCGAGTTTTACTCGCCAGTAAACGGCGTTTCGTTTGAAGCTAATTTTTGGTTGGTAAATGCGGTAAAGTAGGCGCAGAAGCATCGTACACCCCCCAAATCATACGCGAGTAAGGTGAAAGGAGAGCCACAGCTTTGCTGGGTCTTTGCTGACACCTTTTCGACTGGGCAGGTTAAACACAAACAAAGCTAAACAAGGAACTTAGATGAGCAGAGAATTTGACGTCATCGTCTATGGCGCAAGTGGATTTACAGGCCGATTGGTCGCCGAGCACATGGGAAACACCTATGGAACCAGCGTTAGCTGGGCGATGGCCGGCAGAAACGAGGCGAAGCTGGCTGAGGTGCGAGAACTAATCGGCGTATCAACCGAGATACCGCTTGTCACGGCCGATGCCGACAATGAAGATTCGCTGCGCGAAATGGTCAGGAGAGCCTCATGCATCTGCACCACTGTAGGTCCCTACCAGCTTTATGGCTCGGAACTTGTCAGATTGTGCGCAGAGGAAGGCACTCACTACGTGGACCTATCCGGCGAGCCCGGCTGGATGCACGAGATGATCGCCGCCCATAGCGAAACAGCACGTGCTTCAGGCGCACGAATTGTCCATAGCTGTGGCTTTGACTCGATCCCTTTTGATCTCGGTGTCTACTACCTTCAGAGGGCCTCTATCGATCAGACAGGTGCGCCTATGAGCCGCGTTCGTGGTCGTGTTCGTGCGATGAACGGAGAATTCTCTGGCGGTACGGCGGCATCTTTGGGCGCCACAATGGCAGCCTTAAAAACAAACCCAGGATTATTAAAGGTGCTAGCTAACCCCTTCTCACTCGCCAATGGCTTCCAAGGTCCTGAGCAACCCTCAGATGCAAAGCCTTACGAGGACGATGCTATCGGCTCCTGGGTTGCCCCCTTCATCATGGCGCCAATCAACACTAAAAACGTGCACCGCTCGAATGCACTGTTAGGTCACCTCTACGGTGAAGACTTCGAGTACGACGAGATGATGGTAACGGGCCCGGGTGAGCAGGGTGAAGCTGTTGCCAATATGGTGGCAAGCAGCAATCCTCTTGAGGGTGATGACGTCCCCAAGCCTGGTGAAGGACCATCAAAAGAGAGCCGCGAAGCCGGTCATTACGATGTGCTGTTCATCGGTACAAACGCGAATGGCGATCGCATTGAAGCCGCTGTTACCGGCGACATGGACCCGGGTTACGGCTCGACCTCTAAGATGATAGCTGAGAGCGCGCTCTGCATCGTTCAGGACTGCACTGATCTGCCAGGGGGTATTTACACACCAGCGCCCGCAATGGGTGAGAAGCTGATTGAGCGACTAGTCGCTAAGGCTGGGCTCACATTCGACTTAGGCGCTTAAGCCACACGAGCATCCGTCACTTGCGACCTAAAAGGCGGTGCTGAGGAAGATCCTCGGCACCGCTCATCACAAGTAAACCCGCAAAAATCGCCAGATTTTTCACAAAGTTCTGCGTCTCGTGAGCCTGACTCACACCTTCATAGACGTTCCAAAAGTCGTGCATTCCCAGATTAATAAGCAGGGTCATGCCAGCGAACATCAAAGCCACCTGACTAACACGCATACCGATCATTAGCATCACGCCCCCTCCGATCTGCAAAACGGTTGTGATCGGCAGCAGTAGCTCTGGAGCCGGTATGTTGTGCAGCGCCATGTAGCTGAGGGTGTCAGCGTAGGCCGTTACTTTCGAAATACCGGGAAGGAAGAAATACAGACCGAGTAAAAATCGGCCCAGGGTGACAGCAAAGCTCATTGTTATTGTTCTCCATTGATTGCGCTTCTATTTAACACCGATACACCCGCTTTGCGCACCTCTTATGAGCAGCGGGAGCAGGAAGGCAAAGCCACCCCCTTTAAACAGGCATAAAAAAAGGCGCACGGAGCGCCCTTCCAAAAGACGCCGTCGCCTTAGACAAAGGTCTCTCCTGATGCCAACTTCTCCGCCACGATGGCAGGTGCATCAAATCGATCACCATAAGCTGCGCTGAGTTCGTCACATCGATCAATGAAATTTTGTAATCCGTAGGTGTTAACAAACTGCAACAGTCCACCGGTCCACGCGGGCGCACCGATACCCATGATGGAACCGATATTGCCGTCAGCCACACTGCGCAAAACACCTGTCTCCAAGCACTTCAGTGCCTCGATTACTTGACGGAACAGTAGGCGCTCTTTGACGTCTTGATCAGAAATGTCGACGCCTTCTTTGCCATAGAGCTCGGAGAGTCCTGACCAAACCTCTTTGGAACCGTCAGCACCGTACTCGTAGAATCCGCCACCGTGGTAACGGCCCCCACGTCCATGGCCTCCGATCATGGTGTCAACAACACCGGCAGTAATCGAGCGATCGTCACCATCGATGGCTAGACCCATCTCTTTCCAGGTCTCCTGGGCTTTGCGAGACAGCTCGAGACTGACCTCATCGTAGACAGTCAGAGGCCCAACGGGCATACCTACTGCTTTGCCGAGGTTATCGATGCGAACAGGCTTTACGCCCTCTACGAGCATACGCACACCCTCGTCAAGATAGGTGCCGAACGTACGCGAGGTAAAGAAGCCTAGAGAGTCGTTAACAACAATCGGCGTCTTCTTGATTTGCTTGGTGTAATCAAAAGCCTTCGCCAGTGCGACGTCACCGGTCTTCTCGCCCATGATGATCTCAACGAGTGGCATCTTGTCGACGGGAGAGAAAAAGTGAATACCAATGAAGTTCTCGGCGTTTTGGCTGGCCTCAGCTAGCTGAGTGATAGGCAGCGTGGACGTGTTTGAACCCCAGATGCCGCCCTCCGCCATACGAGGCTCGAGATCACGCGTCATTTGGTGTTTGAGTTTCATGTTCTCAAACACCGCTTCGATGATGAGGTCGCAGCCATCAAGGTCCTCATCCGATGCTGTTGGATGAATCAAAGACAGCACCTCAGCCATCTTCTCTGCCGTCATCCGACCTTTGTCGACCCGCTTCTGTAGGAGAGCTTCTGCGTAGGCTTTACCCTTCTCAGCCGCTTCGAGGCTGATGTCTTTGAGAACGACCTTAATACCGACCATAGCTGAGGAGTACGCAATACCCTGCCCCATCATGCCCGCACCAAGCACACCAACCTTCTCGGTTTTCTGGGGCGGAATATCCTTGGGTCGTGACGCCCCGCCATTGATTTTGTTCATCTGGAAGAAGAACGTATTGATCATATTTTTAGCTTGAGGCGTGAGCGCCAGTTCGGCGAGACCACGACTTTCGATGCGCATTGCTGTCTCGAAATCGACGGTAAGGGCCTGTACTGCCACATCGAAGATCTTTTCAGGTGCAGGCAGCAAACCGCGGGTGTTCTTGCGAATCATTGGCGCGCCCATAGTGACCATCTGCGCTACCTGTGGGTTACGGATATTGCCACCCGGAATTTTATAACCCTTAGTGTCCCAAGGCTGAGTGCGCGCGGCCTCGTCGTCCTTGTTCTCCAATACCCACTGCTTGGCCGCAGCGATGAGTTGCTCTTTGTCCTCGACAACAGCATCGATCAAGCCTGACCCCAATGCTTTTTCGGGAGCAACGCGTTTGCCCTCAACAATGTATTCATTGGCAGCCATTAGGCCCATGAGATACACGGCTTTAACGTTACCGCCGCCTCCGGGTAGCAGGCCCAGTGTCACCTCGGGGAAGCCGAGCTGAACACTACGGTGATTCCAGGCGATTCTGTGGTGGCAGCACAGCGCAAGTTCGAGACCCCCGCCTAACGCCGCCCCATTGATTGCGGCACAGACGGGTGCGGATAACTTCTCAATGCGACGCATGGCCGCTTTTGTCGCACACATGCCTTCGAAGAATTCCTCAACGGTATCCTCTGTCACAGCGCAAAGCATATTCAGATCGCCGCCGGCAAAGAAGGTCGACTTACCTGAGGTTAATACAACGCCAGCGAGATCTGTCTCCGCTTCCAGCTTGTCCAGTGTCGCCTCGAGCAGCGGAAGAAAGGCGTCACTCATGGCGTTGACAGGGCCATCCATATCCATGGTGACCGTTACAATATTGTTGTCGTCTTTATCGTAATGAAAACTCATTTTTCGCTCACTCCTAATCCCGCTTAGACGCGCTCAATAATTGTGGAAATACCCATGCCACCGCCTACACACAGCGAGAGCATGGCGCGCTTGAGATTGCGGCGCTCGAGCTCATCAACCATAGCGCTGACCAAACAGCCACCGGTTGCACCTAGTGGGTGACCCATGGCGATTGCGCCGCCTACAACATTGGTGATCTCGTGGCTGATATCGAGGTCTCTCATATAGCGAAGCGCAACAGAGGCAAACGCCTCATTGATCTCCCAGAGATCAATATCTTCAGGGGTTAATCCGGCTTTCTGGAGACACTTCTTGGCGGCAGGGCCGGGACCCGTAAGCATAATGATGGGGTCAGTGGACAGCACGGTCGTGGCGACAACACGGGCTCTTGGCGTGAGCCCCAGATCATTACCCGCTTTCTCGCTACCGATGAGGACCGCACTCGAGCCATCGACAATGCCAGAGGAATTACCAGGCGTGTGGACGTGATCAACTTTGCTGTATTCGTTGTACTTGGCCAAGATAATGTCATCGAATCCCATCTGACCTGGCACTTCAAACGAGGGCTTGAGTCGCGCCAAACCCTCCATCGTGGTATCCGCTTTGATGAAATCATCGCGCTCTAAAATAGTGATACCTGACGCATCCTTGACAGGTACAACTGACCTATCGAACCACCCGCTGTCACGTGCATGCGCCGCGCGTCGTTGCGATTCGACGGCATAGGCATCAACATCCTCACGACTGTAACCGTCAATGGTGGCAATCATGTCAGCGCCAATACCTTGTGGGACAAAGCCAGTTTTCAACGCAAAGGCCGGATCACTAGCCATAGCGCCACCATTAGAACCCATCGGCACTCGTGACATACATTCGATACCACCCGCGACAACAAGATCATCCCAGCCCGACGCCACTTTTTGTGCTGCTGTGTTTACAGCCTCTAATCCTGATGCACAGAATCGGTCGAGCTGAACACCCGGGACTGACTCATCCCAATCAGCGTTCTGAACAATCATCTTTGTGATATCAGAGCCCTGCTCACCAACAGGTGTTACGCAGCCCATAACAACATCATCGACGTAGCTCGTATCGAGGTCATGACGTGACTGAAGCGCTCTGAGAAGGCCGGCTCCCAAATCGACGGGTTTTACTTCGTGAAGGGTACCGTCTTTCTTTCCTTTACTCCGGGGCGTTCGAAGCGCATCGAAGATATAAGCTGCGTGTGGCATAGCGTGTCTCCCACTAGAAAAGCCTTATTAATTTCCGGAGGGTACCTTGCCAAAACTCTCTGCCGAAATCGATGATTTGCGACTATAAATTTGAACTTTGAGTATGTTTTTTTAATTTTGAGCATGCTTGCAGACAAAGACACGATCATCAATACCCTGCCTGCTCGCTCATGACTTAAACAATACATCGGAATTTATGGCTTCCCTTTGCTCACTTTGTCGCGAGCGCAGACAAACTAACCGTCAAAAAATGCTTGTACCACGGACTAACTTGATGACTAATGTGAGGGATGGATCAACGCACCCAGCACTTATTAACCGCACCGGCTCTCCCGCTACTCATAAAGCTATCGATACCCAGTAGCGTTGCATTTATCGTGCAATCGACGGTTAGTCTGACCGAGGTCTGGTACGTCAGTCAGCTTGGCAGCAAACCCCTCGCTGCAATGGCCTTGGTTTTCCCGATGCTGATGCTCATGCAGATGTTATCCGTTGGCGCTCTGGGAAATGCTGTGTCATCTGCGATTGCAAGAGCCCTGGGTGCGAGTGACCAAGAGCGTGCAGAGCAACTGATGTGGCATGGTCTCACTCTTGCTGTGCTTGGACCGGTCGTGCTGCTTATTGCATTTTTGATTTCGGGAAAGTTCTTTTTATCCCTTCTCGGGGGAATGGGTGAAATTCTCGACTTAGCCTTTGCTTACAGTGCTATGTTGTTTGGAGGCAGTGTCACCATTTGGATCATGGGCGTGGCCAGCTCGATATTCCGTGGTCTTGGGGACATGCGTTATCCCGCTAGGATGATGATCGTTGGCTCGTTGATACAAGTGCCGCTCTCTGGGGCACTCGTGCTCGGTTACTTTGGCGCCCCCAAACTTGGTTTATTTGGCGCAGCTGTATCGGTTATTGCCACAAGCGCACTCATGGCTGTTGTTATTTTATCGCGTCTGGCAAGAGCCCCGCTGCCCGCCAACTTGAGACTCTCCCGCTTTAAGCTGAGGCAGTACCACTTCCAAGATATTGGTCGTGTGGCACTTCCGGCCTCCCTATCGCCAATTTCAACGGTAACGACGATCTTGGTACTCACTGGCTTGGTTGGACAATTCGGTGAAGAGGCGCTCGCTGGCTATGGTATTGGCTCGCGAATTGAGTTTCTCATGTCGTCGCTCATCTTTGGCATTGGCGCTTCAATGACCTCACTGGTTGGCATGAGTATTGGAGCGAGAGACGCAGGTCGCGCTGAACAAATTGGCTGGACAGGGGCTGGTATGTCCTTTGTTCTGGGTGGTGTTATCGGAACCTTGCTCGCTATTTTCCCCCATGTGTGGATACCGGTTTTTACAGACGACCCTATGGTCTACGAGACCGCCAAAGGCTTTATTCAAATTGTCGGCCCCTGTCTCGCCATTCACGGTGTCGGCTGGGCGCTATACTTTGCCTCGCAGGGTGCCGGCGCCATGCGCGGTCCCGTCAAAGCACTTATCGCGAGGCCGATTGTTGCGATCAGCACCGCCTTCTTACTGCTCGGCCCCATGGACCTCGGTATGACCGGCGTCTTCATCGGTGCGGTAGGTGGAATGTTTGCCTACACAGCTATCGTAACGGCTTCCATGAAAGGCGGCGCGTGGCGAAGGCAAGTCCCAATAACCTAGAGCAGCGACTAAGCCAGACCACATTGCTCTTTTGACTGGTTAGCCGCCGTTCCAAATATCCCCTTGGCCATAAGCGACGTCTCGCCCTCGCGGCGCTTCTGGTACACCTCTGCGCGCAGGCGGTGAACCGCT
>CBFHHL010000149.1:0-19706 GCA_965655685.1 Luminiphilus sp. | reverse complement strand
GTCAGGGCTAATGCCAAATACAATGGTATCGTGAGCAGCCAGCTGCTCGGCAATATCGCGAAGACCTTGTGCTTGCACGGTACAGCCCGGCGTCATCGCTTTAGGGTAAAAGTAAATCAGCACATTTTTCGTACCCTGATAATCAGAGAGCGAAACCTCAGCGCCCTTGTGATCTTGAAGTGTGAACGAAGGTGCCGGTGCACCCGCAGTTGGTAGAGCCATTTTCGAAACCTCGTATGAATAATTTTTCGTCAAATGCAGCGCCGCTAGGCCTTAGCCTGTACGACGGTATTGGTATCTGATTGTGCTATTACGAATGGGGAATTCGTGAGCCCTCCGATCTTCAAAGAATTCGCGCAGTATCTCGATGACAACAGGGAATGCGAGCTCATCCCAAGGGATCTCTTCTTCAGAGTACAAGCGGCTTTCCAAACTCTCCGAGCCGGCACCGAATTTTCCATCAAGGACTTCACAACGATAAAAAACGTAGACCTGACTTATATGGGGCACGTCGAAAATGCGGTAAAGACTCATATCAACGGCGCGAGCCTCAGCCTCTTCCCACATTTCCCGAGCTGCGCCCTCTTCTGTCGTTTCGCGATTTTCCATGAAACCCGCCGGCAATGTCCATTTACCGTATCGAGGTTCTATCGCGCGCTTACACAAAAGAACTTTGTCGCCGACTGTGGGAATACAACCGCAGATAATTTTCGGATTGACGTAGAAAATCTCGTGACAAGCGGGACACACATCACGTTCGCGATCCTCGCCGTCAGGAACTTTCCGCTCAACTTCCGTGGCGCACTTGGAACAAAACTTCATGAAACCGGGTCCTTAGTATCCCACCGCTTTCTGCGGTCAACATCACGGGTCGCCACTGTAACCCATTGCCCCTCTCCCTCGAAGTCTTCTCGCTTCCAAAAAGGTGCGTCTGTTTTTAGTGTATCCATGACAAACTCACAGGCGCTAAAGGCCTCAGCACGGTGATCGGCACTTGTCGCCACAAAAACGATGGGCGTTGTAGTCGAGAGGTTGCCGAAACGGTGGACGATCTGCCACGACATTAAACCAAAGCGCTGTCTTGCTTCGTGGCCGAGCTCATTCAACACCCTCTCTGCCATTTTGACGTAGCACTCTAAATGCAGAGTCTCTACCTTGCCCTGCGCGTTAAAGTCACGAACAAACCCTGTAAACGTAACAACAGCACCGTGCGGGTTGTTAGCATAAAAAGCCGACGCTAGGTCTCCCGGATTTATATTGCCATCTGTAACGGTAACTGACACGTCAGCCCCCCGTCATGGGTGGGAAAAAGGCGACTTCATCACCATCACGGATTGTCTCTTCCTGAAAGACAACTCGCTGATTGACCGCTTGGATGAGATTCGGATGGGACAGCGCTTCACGCCAGGCGTCCCCTCGTTGTCCAAGTACGAACTTTAGTCCCTCTACAGTTGCTATTTCCTCAGCGAAATCAAGCGTGGCTTCCTCAGTGTCTAGGGCCTCTCTGATGAGAGAGAAGAACTTAACCTTAACCGTCATTTTGCCACCCTCCTGACTTGCCGCCTATTTTTTCGAGTAACGCCACTTCCTCTATCACCATGGCACGATCAAGCCCCTTCGCCATATCGTATATCGTGAGGGCCGCAACAGCGGCTGCCGTTAGCGCCTCCATTTCAATGCCGGTCTGTCCTCGTACTTTACAAGTCACTTCAGTCACGATTCCGGGAAGATCGTAATCCAATCGCATATCCACAGACACTTTAGTAATGGGTAAAGGGTGGCAGAGGGGGATAAGGTCACTCGTCTTTTTTGCTGCCTGGATCGCAGCGATCCTAGCAGTAGCGAACGCGTCACCCTTTTTTAGTTCACTGGACTCGATGGCTGCAAGCGTCGAAGGCGCCATGCGGATCTTTGACCGCGCAACAGCTACCCGTTGCGTGACCGCCTTATCACCCACGTCCACCATGTGGGCTTCACCCCGCTTGTCGAGGTGCGTCAATGATTGCTCATTACTCATGATGTTTATTGTCGCAGCGCTTAAAGTTGGAAGCTTAACGCAACTATAGCCCGCTGTGGCATGAAAGCACCTCCACAACGATAAACCCTCATAACAATTAAGATAGGGCGTTACGACATGAGGCATGTCGCAGCGATCACCTGAGGCTTGTCAAACGACTCAATACCCGTCACAACCCTGAACTTCGCGAGCGATATCTTGGATATAGGCAGGATTTACCTTTCTAATACCTAGATCTGCGCGTAATCTGCGCGCTTTCCCAGCCCGTAAATATCCCATGACCGATTCCGACTCCTCGCCAACGGCTTTTAGTAGCCTTGGTCTGCCTCACTTTTTGCTGACCTCCCTTACTGATTTGGGTTATGAGGCTGCCACGCCCATTCAAGCGGAAACTATTCCTGCCATGCTAAGAGGCCAAGACGTTGTCGGTATTGCCCAGACAGGTACCGGGAAGACCGCGGCGTTTGCGCTTCCCTCGTTAGCAAGTCTGGATTTTGAAACGGTTTTGCCACAGATCCTTGTGCTCTGCCCAACACGCGAGCTATCAATGCAAGTGGCTGATGCCTTTCGTAGTTACGCACAACGTTCCAAGGGGTGCCGGGTTGTTGCGCTGTGTGGTGGTAATGATATGCGGCAGCAGCTTAAGCAGCTCAGAGAAGGTGTTCACGTCATTGTTGCGACACCGGGTCGCCTTCTCGATCACCTTAATCGTAAATCAGCAGACTTCAGCCAGATTAAAACTGTGGTGCTGGACGAAGCTGATGAAATGCTCCGCATGGGCTTCATCGACGATGTCGACGAGATACTCTCAAAGACACCTAAAGGCCGACGCGTAGCACTGTTCTCTGCCACGATGCCCCCACGCATTCGTCAAATCGCCAGCGTACACCTCGTGGACCCTGTAGAGGTCGCTATTGCCTCTCAAGCGACGACGAACACCAACATCGAGCAGTTCTACTGGTTGGTTAAAGGAACGAACAAGCTCGATGCGCTCGCCCGTTTTATGATGGTTGAGGATACTCAAGGCGTACTTATCTTTGTTCGAACCCGCGAATCAACCTCGGCAATCGCAGATCAGTTACGACAGCGGGGCTTTAACGCGTCCCCGCTAAACGGTGACATTGATCAAAAGACGCGCATAAAGACAGTTGAACAGTTGAGAGACGGCCGTCTAGACGTAGTTGTTGCCACCGATGTTGCCGCACGAGGCTTAGATGTAGAGCGCATAACTCACGTTATTAACTACGATATCCCTTTTGACCGAGAGTCTTACGTCCATCGCATTGGCCGCACCGGACGCGCTGGGCGCGCGGGTAAAGCCATCTTGTTTGTCGCACCGCGCGAGCGTCGAATGCTCAACAATATCGAGAACGTGACTAAGCAAAAAATTAAACCTATCGACTTGCCTACCTATGCGGATATTGACGCGAAAGCAAAGGAACGCTTACTCAATAAGCTTCGTGGCGCGATGGAAGCGCCCGCGCATCCAAAAGCGAATGACGCAGTCGAGCAGCTTGCCAATGACGGCCATAGCCACAAAGACATCGCTTTAGCATTAGCGGGTATGATCATGGACGGTGTAGAACCGCCCACAGAGTCATCAAAGCCCAGATCATCACGCGGTGACGCGGAGCAAAAGTCCTCGCGAGATCCGCGCAGCGAACCACGCCCGCTCAAGGACAAGCACGGTAAAGAGCGAGAGGTGCCTCTGTCTTACACGGTAAAAGAGCTTGGACGCGCTCGCTCTCTTGAGGAACATCCCGATATAGTTATGGAGCGTTTCTGGTTGGGCGTTGGCAAAAAGCAGAGTGTAAAGCCAAGCGAGATCATGGGTGCCATCGCCAATGAAGCTGGTATCGAAGGTGAATTCATCGGAAAGATCAATATTTTTGAGCACTACGCCACCATCGACCTACCCGAAGGCATGCCCAAGCAGGTTCTCAAGCATTTAAAGAAAACCCGAGTAAAGGGGGCGAACCTTGGCATCGTGCGTGTTGTCGACTCACTCTCTGCCTAAACCCACGCGATAACCTTCGAGTCACCACCGATCCTCTTGATTCAAACCGCCCAAGGATGGGCTAGAAATCTATGCCCGCTCGTGAGAATCTCTTCCCCATGGATCGGCGTTTGATTCATTGTCTGCGCCGCGCTGTTAACAACAATAAAGCCAGCGGAGCAGTTTAATGGAATTTCACTTCAATAACGTTTGGACAGCACTTTCAGAGGCATTCCCAGATCGCCCGGCCTTAATTTGCGAGGGCAAAACAGTCACCTGGTCAGAGTTCAATGACAGGGCTGCGCGACTTGCGAGCCTGTTCGCGGCGAACGGAGTGACTAACGGTGCGTCAGTAGGCATGTATATGCTCAACTGCAATGAATACACCGAAGCGCACTTTGGCTGTTTCAAGCAGTCGGTTTGCCCCGTTAATGTGAATTATCGCTACCGTGCCGAGGAGCTTATATACCTTCTCGACAATAGCGACTCCGAGGTCGTGCTGTATCACGCAAGCTATGCGCCGAGAATCAAGGAAATCCGAGATTCGTTGCCAAAAATCAAACTGTACATTCAAGTCGATGACGGGTGTGGCGAGCCGCTACTAGACGGCGCTCTGGACTACGAAAGCGCGCTAACAGCATCTAATCCACTCCCCTTCACGCCAAGTGCCTATGAAGACCGTTACATGCTCTACACGGGCGGTACAACAGGCATGCCTAAGGGCGTGATGTATGATAACGGTGCCCTAGCCCACTGGCTCTGTATTGGCGGTTACACCTCTCGAGGACTCGCACCCCCCAAGTCAATCGAAGAAGTACTTGAAGGCGCACGTGCAATCACTGAAATGGGCGCGGTTCATCGCAGTCTACCCGCCTGCCCACAAATGCACGGAACGGGAATGTGGATTGGTACCATGGTTGCGCTGAACTGTGGTGGCACAGTTGTCACACAGCGAACCCAACACCTCGACGCAGATTCGCTATTGCAATGTGTGGTGGATAACAAGGTGACCGATCTTACGATTGTTGGTGATGCGTTTGCGCGTCCGATCCTAGCAGCGCTTGACGCCGCGAAGGCGGCAGGAAAGCCCTACGACTTATCGAGTGTGGGACAAATCGCCTCGTCGGGCGTTATGTGGTCTTCGGAGATCAAGGAAGGCCTCCTGACGCATCAGAACATGGTGCTCAACGACATCATGGGTTCAACCGAAGGGTCGATGGGTGCGTCAATCAGCACCCGCGAAGGCGCCGCTAAAACGGCCAAGTTTATGATTGCCGACTACGTCAAAGTCTTTAACGAAGATGACAAGCCGGTTCAACCCGGGTCAGGTGAAATGGGGATGGTCGCGACAGCGGGAATCGTCCCCCGTGGCTACTATAAAGATGAGGAAAAATCGGCAAGAACCTTCCGGGTCGTGGATGGCGTGCGGTATTCCTTCCCCGGTGACTTCGCGACGGTCGAGGCCGACGGAACGATCACACTTCTCGGTCGTGGCTCCCAATGCATCAATACGGGTGGCGAGAAGGTGTTTACCGAAGAGGTCGAAGAATCTATCAAGCGTCATAGTGATGTTGAGGACTGCTTGGTCGTAGGTCTACCTGACGAACGACTAGGTAACCGAGTCATCGCCGTTTACTCACAGAAACCGGGTACGTCACCTATTGGCGAAGACGGCCTTCGAGAGCATGTCAAAACCCAGTTAGCAGGCTACAAAGCACCCAAGCAGTGCATCTTGGTCGATGTCGTACAGCGGGCACCGAACGGAAAAGCGGACTATAAATGGGCAAAGGCCACTGCTGAGGCTAACGCTTAAGACGCCATGGTTCATTTGAGGCTCATGGCGCTTTTAACCGCGCTATGAGCCTCCGAACCTAAATCAACGAAACTCCCATCCACAGGGCAACGCAACCTAGAAAGAGCCCAAATCCAATATCTAAAAGCCCTGAAAGGCGCCCGAATGCGCTACTCACACCGGGCACACTAATCAGCAGCGCGATCCCGACATACCACAACGCATCAATCGCAGCCGCCAATCCTGCCGCGGAGAGCTTTGTGCCTAAAGGCTGTTCTGGCGTCAAGAATTGACTAAAAATAGCGAGAAAGAAAACCAGAACCTTTGGGTTCAGAAAAGCAATTAAAAAACCAGCACGAAAGTCAGAATTGTCAAGCGACGGCGCTCCATTCGAGAGCTCTCCCACGTACTGGGAGGGCTCTCGATCTTGATCATTACTCTGGCGTGTGGCCGCAAATCCACCTCGTATCATCATTACGCTGAGGTAGACTAGGAAAAAAACGCCCCCGGCCTGTAGTACTCCCATAACCCACGAAGCACTGCTAATAGCCTCCCCCACCCCGAATACTATTAGAAACGCATAAAACCCCACAGCAAGCCCGTGAGACACTGCAACAGCCAAACCTGCCAACCGTCCCCGTGTCAACGCTGTACGGACCACAAGGGCCAGTGATGGTCCCGGAGACGCGGCGCCGGCGAATAGGGCCAAAGAGAGTAGCAACCATGTTTCAGTGGTCATCGAACAAGCCTAGGGCTGAAGAAATGTAATTTAAAAGTAAGCTAGGAGCGTTAGCAGCAAACGAAAAGAGATTGGAGCGGGAAACGAGGTTCGAACTCGCGACCTCAACCTTGGCAAGGTTGCGCTCTACCAGCTGAGCTATTCCCGCATGACTATGAGTGTATTCGCTGGACCCAAGTGGTCAAGCAGTTTCGTCCGTAGTTGACGACGTAAACATCACCTGCAAATAGCTCCACATTGACCAAAGGGTCAACAAAACAGCAATCAGCATTGCTGCATAGCCGGCCAGTAACCACGTATCGCTTGGAGCTTCATTTGAACGCCACAGCAAAAGGGTTATGGCCGTCATCTGCAGAGTCGTTTTAAATTTTGCAATGATAGTCACCGCCACAGACTCACTGCGTCCACTGCGAGCCATCCACTCCCGTAACGCGCTAATGAGTATTTCGCGCCCAATAATGACCATCGAAGCGAGTGTAATCCAGATATTGTCGTAATGCGCAACGAGCAGTACCAAGGCCGTTGCAACAATAAGCTTGTCAGCCACGGGATCCATAAAAGCACCGAATTCACTTTCTTGGTTTAACATCCTCGCGAGCCACCCATCGAACCAATCCGTCACTGCTGCAATCAGAAAGATAAGGGCAGACAGAAAGCCAGCATACGGACCTGCTAGGTAAAACGCAGGCACCATCAAAGGAATACATGCAACGCGCAACAAAGTAAGGATATTAGGTAGCGTCCAACGCACATTAGCTCCGGAAATTACTGTTCAGCGGTGTGTAGGTGATCATAAATACTCTGGGCGAGAGTCGCACTGATCCCCTCTACTTTGCAAATCTCATCAACCGAGGCATTCTCAACACCCCGGATGCTACCAAAGTGCCGCAGCAAATCTCTGCGGCGTTTTGAGCCGACACCGGTTATGCCCTCCAGCGTGGACTGCTTTCGGGCTTTGGAGCGACGGCCTCGATGTCCACTAATCGCAAAGCGGTGCGCTTCATCACGAATCTGCTGAATCAAATGCAATGCGGGATTATCGCCCCTAAGCTGTTTCTCTGCCCCAGTATCACCGTCGATCAACGTCTCAAAACCCGCTTTACGCGTTGTACCTTTCGCAACGCCGACCACTTTGACGGTGCTGAGCTCGAATAGCTCTAACACCTGTTGGGCCTGTGACACCTGACCTTTGCCGCCGTCGATGAACAGGACATCGGGAAGTGTCCCCTCGCCCTTCGATAAACGTCGATATCGCCGCTCCAGCGCCTGCTGCATTGCAGCATAGTCATCACCACCCGTGATGCCATCAATATTGAACTTACGATAGTCGGCTTTACGTGCTCCATTACTGTCAAAAACAACACAGGACGCGACGGTCGCTTCGCCGGAACTGTGACTGATATCGAAACACTCCATGCGCGTCGGTGACATTTCCAAGTCTAACTCTCTGCGAAGTGCCTCCAGACGGCCAGACATGGTCTGCTTGCCGCTCAAAAAAGAATCCAGATTACTTTCCGCAGTCTGCCTTGCGAGTTGCAACCAGCGAGCGCGGGCATCACGAACTGAAGTCTTAATCACAACCTTGCGCTTACTCTGCTCCATCAGCGTATCAGCGAGCAACTCTGCAAAATTGGGCTTATGGCTAACAACGATCTCTTGCGGGATTGTCTGACGACCCGACAAATAGAACTGGGGAATGAAGGCGTCGAGAACCGTGGTTTCATCCTCATCAAGCTGTGTAGCGGGATAATAGGTTCGAGAACCCAAAACGCGCCCTTCCCGCACGAACAACACTTGAACGCACGCTTGACCATGGGCTTGCTTAACAGCCAGCAAATCGAGCTCGCCGCGCGATCCCTCAATTCCTTGACTGGCCTGTACGTCCTGAAGCCGCTGAAGCTGGTCGCGGTATTCTGCCGCTTTCTCAAACTCGAGCTTTTCCGCCGCTTTCTCCATATCGTCAGCTAGCCGCTTCATTACTTTTTGCGACTTGCCGCTTAAGAATAAAGCTGAATTCTCCACCTGCTTCTTATAATCCTCGTCAGTCACCAGTCCGACACAGGGGCCGGAGCATCGCCCTATTTGATATTGCAGACAAGGTCGTGAGCGGTTTCGGAAGTATGACTCCTCACACTGCCGAACTTTGAAAACCTTCTGCATCAAGTGCAAGGTCGAACGCACTGCTCCAGCACTGGGGTACGGCCCAAAGTACTCCCCCTTACGGCGTTTGGGTCCCCTATGAAACCCAAGCTTTGGCCACTTATCCTCAGATGAAAGGTAGATATAGGGATACGACTTATCGTCCTTCAACAGAATGTTATACGGCGGGTGATACTCCTTTATCAAATTGTGCTCGAGAAGCAAAGCATCACGCTCGGTTGTCGTCACAGTCACCTGGATATCACAGATCCGTGCCACGAGGGCCATCGTTTTTGCCGAGAGTCCACTTGCCCTGAAATAGCTTGTAACGCGATTCTTAAGGTTTTTGGCTTTGCCGACATAGAGAAGCCCTCCAACACTGTCGTACATCTGATAGACACCGGGCCGTGTTGTCAGCTGCTGAAGAAAGGACTCGACATCAAAACCGGCATTCGCCATCTTTAGGAATCCAACGCAATCATTTGAGGCTCGATCTCTAACTCCACGTTGAAGTTCCTGTTTACGGAATCGCAAATTTTATCCGCTAAAACAATAAGTTCAGACGCAAAAGAAGCAGATTTGTTTACTAAGACGAGCGCGTGTTGCTCAGATACCATTACGCCTGCCTCTTGCGCGCCCCGCCAACCTAGATAATCAATCATCCAAGCTGCAGACAGCTTAATACGATCGCCCTGAACCGGGAATTGAGGCATTTCGTTGTATTCATCTTTCAACGTTTTAGCATGCGCTAGACTGACAACGGGGTTTTTAAAAAAGCTGCCAACATTAGGCGCATCGCTAGGATCCGGGAGCTTCCTCGTTCGAATGGAGATAACCGAATCAAGAATACCCGCTGGCGTAACTGCCTCGTGGCCTATCATCTTTATCAAATCAGGGTATTCGAGGCTGCAGACCGGTTGCTTTGCTAAACGAAGATCCACGGAAGTTATCAACCAATGTTTACCGCAGTCTCGCTTGAACACACTGTCACGATAGTCAAACTCACAGTCTTTGTTACTGAGTCTTCCACACTCACCGGTGACGCCATTAACAACATTGACCTGCGAAATAAATTTCTCAACTTCTACCCCATAAGCACCAATATTTTGGACGGGTGCTGCCCCGACGCTGCCCGGTATCAGCGCTAGGTTCTCAAGGCCGTAGTAGCCGTTCTGGTGGGTCCAAAGGACTGATTCATGCCAATTCTCACCAGCGCCAATGCGGACCCATACGTGTTCGTCAGATTCATCGAGGAGCTGCCTACCCAAAATATTCATATGAACAATTAAAGCCTCGATCTCCGGCCCCAGGATTACGTTGCTTCCTCCTCCCAATGCAATCAACGGGAAATCTCGTTCTCTGGCCTCGTGCACACTTAATTGGACATCTTCCACCGAGGTTGCAGACATAAAGCACGCGGCGTTGGACTGCAGTCGCAAGGTATTGAGATCGCGCAAAGAAACGTTGGTTCGAAGCTCGCTCATCGAGCGGCCATCATCACTCTGACGGCCTCGAGGTCGGCCTCTGTGTCAACACCTGCAGGGACACTCTCTTTTGCATCCGCGATTCGAATTTCATGGCCATTGTGTAGAGCACGCAGTTGTTCTAACGACTCAAGTCGCTCGTACGGTGCAACAGAGCCAGAAGTGAAGTCGCGTAAAAATCCGACACGATACGCATAAAGGCCAACATGTCTTCGGGCCTCAACTGGAACACTGGCACCATGGCCATTTCTCTCACAAGGTATCGGCGCGCGGGAGAAGTATTGGGCCCTGCCTATGCTGTCAGAAACCACTTTCACGACCGAAGGATCCACAAACAGCGCATACGAGGCGATTGGCTCGCACAGAGTTGACATTGACGCTGTTGGATGCGCAAGCAATAAGTCCGCAACTTGTTCGAGATTGGCCACGGGCATCAACGGCTCATCCCCCTGTAAATTGACTACAACACTGTCATCGGCCCAACCTTTCGCCTCACTGATCTCCGCCAAGCGGTCGGTTCCTGAGGGATGATCAGGCCTGGTCATAGCAACCTGGGCGCCGTGCGGTGATAGCGCCGAACGAATACGCTCGTCATCGGTTGCCACAGTCACCGAGAGTGCCTTGCTCAGCATAGCTTGGCGCCAGACCCAATAGACCATAGGCTTCCCATTTATATCAGCCAACGCCTTGGCAGGAAGACGAGTTGAGCCATACCGAGCTGGGATCACAATGTGATACATGAAGACAACCTTTTCACTGCTATCTACTCTAAGCAGTGCTCGATCGCGGAATATAAAGACTCGGGCAACTGGGCCTCGATCTCCAACACCCACACATTATCGCACGACTCCGTATCAAGTTTTACCGCGTCTTTGGCCGTCACGACAATAATATCGGGTTGAAAGTTGTTCTTGATGACTCCCATATCAAGTCCAGCGTGGTCTGCGACAGAAACCGTTTCAAATTGTAGATCGAGGTCTTTTAATAATCTAAAAAACTGGGCGGGCTGGCCAAGACCCGTTGCTGCCACGACCTT
Source organism: Luminiphilus sp. (assembly GCA_965655685.1). GTDB lineage: Bacteria > Pseudomonadota > Gammaproteobacteria > Pseudomonadales > Halieaceae > Luminiphilus. Next base: position 8,503 of record CBFHHL010000149.1, on the reverse strand, counting down.
CTTATCTGCCCATTCCTTAGAGGCTTCAGATACAGGGAGCTTCCCTGCGCCATCGACAGTAGTGAACTTGATTGGAAGATAACAAAACGCGCGCCGGGGGTCGGATCCGTTGCGCTCGAGAATAAAGTCTACAGATCGCAGGCGGTTTATGGGTTCTCGCAAGGGCCCAACCGGTACGAGCCATCCATTACCGAAGCGCCGGTCCGCATCCAGAACCGCGATTTCAAAGTCTCGAGGTAATGCGTAATGCTGCAAGCCATCATCGGATAGTATAACACTGACGCCATGCTCTCGGCACAAACTTCTGGCTGCCGCGAGTCTGGAATGACTCACAATGACCGCTGCGGTTTTGACTGAGCGCTTAATTAACAACGGCTCATCACCGGCTTTATCAGCACTGTGATCGACCTCGACCAGCAAGCCACTCTCTCTCGCCTTACGACCATAACCCCGGCTAATGACCCCCACCTTAAATCCACGGCTCGACAAATAGCGTGCTATGGCTATTAACGTCGGTGTTTTCCCGGTACCCCCGGCGGTGAGCCCGCCAATCACGATAACCGGAGCACCAAGTGAGGCAAAATCGGCCCTAGGCCGAAATTGGCGACGCCACCAGATCAACAGACGGACAATGGGGGCAAGGGGTAAGAAAGCATAGGTCCAGCCGATGCGTCCGTACCATGATCGATTGACCGCTTTTTCGAGCCAACCCCTCACCGCTGTCATGCGTCAGTGAAGCCTTGCTGATGAAGCGCACGATAGAGCGGCTCAGATTCTAAAAGCTGTAGATGGTCACCTTGCGCGATGACTTTACCTTCGTCCATAAGTAGAACGGAGTCTGCTGACTCGATTGTCGATAGGCGATGTGCAACGACGAAGGTTGTTCTGCCGGCACGACCCGCATCGAGCGCCAATTGGATCAGCGCCTCGGACTCGGTATCGAGTGCCGAGGTGGCCTCATCGAGTATTAATACGGGCGCCTGTTTCAACAAGGCTCTTGCAATCGCAATCCGCTGTTGCTGACCACCTGAAAGCCCCAACCCCTGATCCCCGATCATCGTGTCGTAGCTACGCGCTAAATCTTTTATAAATCCGTCAGCCTGAGCTTGTTTCGCAGCGCTTTCTACGTCTCTCTGCTCCCGCGCTCGCATCTCACCCAGTGCGATGTTTCCAACCACTGAATCGCTAAAGATCGTAATATTCTGAGGCACAAAAGCGAGCTGCTCTCGATAATGCTCAAGGTCAATATCTTGGACATTTTCACCGTCGAGGAGGACTTCGCCAGCTGTAGGTAAGTAAAAACGCGCCAGTAGCTTGACAAGCGTGCTCTTACCACTTCCTGATCTACCCACAACGGCGACCGTTTGACCGGCCTCAATGGTAAAACTAACGTCCGAGATCGCGTTCATTTGAGCCTTTGGATATTTGAACGCAACGTTACGAAATTCCACGTTACCTATGACTTTCGTAAGCCTTACCTCACCTTGGTCGGTTTCTGGAGGTGTATCCAGCTGAACAAATATATCCTCTGCCGCTGCTAGCCCTCTTTGAATGATGCTTTGAATACTGCTGAGCGTCCTAATGGGTTTCCCTAACTGTGCGGCCGCAGTAATAAAGGCAACCAGCGAGCCTGCACTAAACTCAGCAAGGACCTCCGGATCGAGTGCGAACCAAAATAGCGCGCCCAATGCTAATGCTAACAACGTCTGCATGATCGGCGTAGACGCCGCCTGCACGAAAGCAAGTTTGAGACTTTGCTGCTTATTAAATGCGCTTGCCAATTCAAACCGCTCACGCACCTGTTCAGTAGCGCCGTATATCCGGACATCATCAAGGCCGGAAAGGCTTTCCGCCGTCACCTCGGTCACCGACCCCATCGAATCCTGGATACGTCGGCTATAACGTCTGAAATGCTTACCAACAACGTGTACGACGACACCAATAGCGGGCGCCACGACAAAGAAAAGCGCCGTCAGCTTCCAATTGAGATAAAGCATGTACGAGACCAGCGCAACAATGGTCAACCCTTCTCGCAATAAGGTTTTGAGGGCATCTGAAGCAGCACCACTCACCTGCTCAACGTTAAACGTTACCTTCGACAATAGTTCACCGGTTGAAAATTGATCGAGGTGCAACTTCGGCGCGCGAACCAGGGCGCCGAAAAGTTCTGTCCGAACCGTGTGAACCACAGACCGCGCCACCTTATTCATAAAATAAGAGCCTGCAAAGAAGCCAAGTGCGCGCCCAAGGGATAGCACAACAGCAGCAATGGGGACCGCGATGCGCGCGTAGTCTGTGGCCGACTTATCTCCGGGAGGCCATAACCATTGAGAGGCTTGGGCAACAAATCCTAGACTCATCAGTTGCTGACCACCGAGGGAATCAAGCAAGAACTGCGTCAAGTCTGCGAGCAGAACATTACCCAGAGAGTAGACGACAAAACCCAAGAAACTTAGAACCAGTGACCATTTATAGTGAAATGCGTATGACAACAGTCTTCCGTAGAGCTGCGTATCGCTGGTCGCGTTGTACGTCTTTTTAGGCAACGTTAAGTACTCGCTAGCGGTTTTTGCGTACTGATGGACAATTGTTTAAAACCTAACTTGCTCTCAGTATCCATCGACATAACAACCATTGCATGGCGCGTATCCGCATCCGCAATAATTGATATAGGAATATCGCGACGTGCACCGGCCTTTACAACGAGAATTAAGCGTAAATTGTTATGGTCAGCGGGAAATGGGGTGCCATTCAAAAACATTTCCTCGTTCGCGGTGACAATAAGCTCAAGTCCTTAGGCCTCCGCCTGTCTCTGCTCTACCTCGGCCTCGGCCTCAGGAAAATTAACGACGAGCTCACTCAAGTCGGTAACGCTGTTAGGTATTATAGAAAATATCAGAAGTAGGATCGCGCCACCAGTAAAAGCAATGCGGCAACAATTCCTTCAAAAATTTCAAATGTGTAAGGGATGGTAAAAGCAACGCCAGTATGCAGGTGAGGCAATACACGAGCACCGCGCCATTTTCTAACACAAATATTCGTAATTTACGGGATCTAGCAACTAGCAGATCGGCTCTTACCCCATCATACTTAGGATATGAGAACGCAGTGTTTGGGGTTGCGCTCCAGGCGAACACATCACTGGCGGCTTAAAGAGCTAATCTCTCGAAAAAGCACTGCATAGTTAGATATCTAAGTGAAGGTCATGCCAAAACGCTCTTTGCGAAAGTTCTTACCCAGTCCGTCGCGCTTAAAGCGCCTCAATGGATTTGAACGATTTGGTAATCTGCTAGATCGCAGAGAACTATGGCATATCAGCCGAACCTCCATCGCCCGGGCAACAGCGATTGGATTGTTTTGCTCGATGATTCCACTACCGGGCCAAATGTTCGTAGCGGTGTTTCTGGCGATTAGATTCAATGCTAACGTGCCACTTTCATTCATGCTGATTTTTATTACCAACCCGCTAACCATGCCCGTCATTTATCTAGGCGCTTATCTGATAGGGAGTGCTCTACTGGGCGAACCAGTACTCGATGTCAGTACGGTGGATTGGCTGAACCCATTCAGCGCGGAGGTATTGGGAATTTTCCCGAGCTTCATCCTTGGCTGTACGGTTATGGGCTTGGTCGCTGCCTTTTTGGGGTTCTTCATCGCAGATGGTCTGTGGCGTCTACGAATAAGCCAACGTATCACCGAACGCGCACGTAAGCGCCTAGCGAAAAGAAAGAGGCCCCGAGGCTAGCGAGACTCCCGAAGGGCGTCGCTGATAGAAGCTCTTGAAGCCCTAATCGCTGGAAAAACGCAGGCACTTAATGAAAGCGCGAACGCGACGCTTGCGACAGTAAAGAAATCCCACCACCTTAAATCGACAGGTACATAGGCCAATGGGTAAACGCTTGTATCCAGCAGAGGCTGCCCGCTAACGGTTTCGATAATTGATACAAAACCAGGAATTGCTGCCGTTAGGGCTGCGCCCAATATCGCCCCCAGGACTGCGCCACCAGCCCCGATAATTGTCCCCTGGATAGTAAATATGATAAGCACGTCCGACGGGGATGCTCCCATGGCCCGCAACATAGCAGAGCTAGGACGGCGATCCGCAGTAACTAGCACCAAAGAGGTTACGATATTAAAGACCGCAACCACCAACAGCGCGATCAACATTAAGCCAACAATTTGACGTGACAGCTGGATGGCTTGATACAAGTTTCCGAGCGATCGAGTCCAATCCGAGATCCAATATTGCGGACCCAAGCTTCTTCGCAGAAATCGACTGACCTTAGGTGCCTCAAGGGGGTCAGCAATACTCATCGCCCATGCAGACGCTTTTACGTCCTCAAGATTACTTCTCGACGCGGTATCAGCGAGGGCAAAAACTCTGTCAATTTCCGTTCCAGAGTCTAGGATTGCGGCTAGTTTCATTGCCTCGGGGTCGAAGCGCCGACCACCGCCCTCCTCACTAACCAGTGCGACAAGCGACTCTCCAACGTTCACCTCAAGCGACTCCGCCAAGTTTTTGCCCAAGACAATCTCGCCAGGCGCCAATCGCCCTATACGTGGTGTTAAATGCAGCTGTAAGGACTGGAGCACATTGGAGTCCGCGTAAACTATCCGACCCACACGAGACTCCGCTTTGGCATAAAGAAGAACGTTTGTCTCGCTGAAACGATAGATTCGAACAATATTGGGCAGCGTACTCACGTCCAGAGGGAGCTCCCTACTCGAAGCATCCTGCAAATAGCTTCGAATCGTCAGGTGTGGCACTAAATCGAGAATCCGAAGCCGCATTTCCCTCTCAAAGCCATTCATAACCGATAGCGATGCGATCAGAAATGCGACCGCAATTACCATCCCTGCTATCGAAAGCTTTGAAAGATAGGAAGAAAGACCCGTACCGTCACCCAGAGATTGCCTAAACGCCATCTCAAAGTGAATAGAGCGTGGCAGCCACATACGCATCACTCGCGACACAATTTTCCTGCGTTTAGCCGAAATTGCTTATCCATTTTTGCCGAGATATTGGGATCGTGTGTCACGATAACAAAGGCTGTTTCATCAAAGGTCAGATCATGCATCAGCTTGAGCACTTGCTCCGCCGTCGCTGGATCCAAGTTTCCCGTCGGCTCGTCCATCAATACGCAGGCGGGACGATTAACAAGCGCTCGGGCAATGGCGACACGCTGACGCTCACCACCTGATAGCTGGCTCGGGCGATGATGCATCCGATTAGCGAGGCCTAGCTCTGAGAGAAGAACGCTAGCAGCCCCAAGCGCAGAGTGCTTCGACACACCACCTATCCTAGCCGGCATCGCGACGGCCTCAAGCGCAGAAAACTCTGGCATCAAGTGGTGGAACTGGAAAACAAATCCAAGATGGCGGTTACGCCACTGACTTCGCTCGATTTCGCTGAGAGAGAAGAGGTCAGTGCCGCCGATGTAGACACCGCCCGACGAAGGCTGATCAAGTCCACCTAGGATATTGAGCAGCGTGGATTTGCCCGCGCCGGATCCGCCTACTATTGCCACCTTTTCTCCAGCCAAAAGTTCTAGCGATAGCTCGTCGAGGACATCAACAGCTGTTTTACCTGAACCGAAGGATTTGCTCACCTGCTTTGCACTCAAGCAAACTGTCATACGCGTAAACCCTCCAAGGCCGTCACTGGAGCTATACGGCTCGCCCTTATCGCCGGGTACGCTGCAGCGAAGAGACTGAGTGAGACAGCACCGACAACAATACTGAAGACGTCGGTAGCGAGGATCTTTGTAGGTAAGCCCCCTATGTAATAAACCTCGGGATCAAACAAGGTCCAGCCAGATACGCTCTCAATCACATTCATAATGCCTTCCAGATTCATCGCTACGAGGAGGCCCAAAATAGCTCCTACGAAAACCCCTAAAATCGCAAGCAGTAACCCATGGAGTAAGAAGCTTAGCATCACTCTCGCTGGAGTAAGACCGAGAACTCTGAGCGCGGCAATGTCGGACCGTTTCTCTGAAACGGACATGGTTAAAGACGACACCACGCTAAAAGCCGCAACCCCGATCAATGCTGAAAGCAGAATGCTGACTAGAATTTTTTCCATTCTAATAGCTGAGAAGAGCGAACGGTTTGTATCGGCCCATGTTGTCACTTTAGATTGCGCTGACGATTGCTTTTGTATTTGCTCGGCGACCCATCCTGCAAGACTGGGGTCGGCGAGCCGTATCTGGACACCATCAGGTTGCGCGGCGCGCGCTAATTTCTGCATGGTCTCGTATGAAGTCCAGGCCAGCGTACTATCGGGCGAAGCGCCAACTGAAACAATGGCTGAGACAGTCAAGCGACGGTAACGGGGCACAAGTCCGAGGGGCGTTACCGACAACAGCGGAAGTACCACATCCACCTGATCAGTAACACCCACACCAAGCTGCTGCGCAAGCGATTGCCCGAGGGCAACCTGATAACGTGACATGAACAACGGGCTGAGATCGCCCTCAATTAACTGCAGATTAGCCGTATCTGAGGGAAGAGAAACATATCCAGTAAGCTCAGCTCCCGCAGAATAAAACGGTGATCTGAGCATTGCTTGTCTGCTCAGAAACGGTGACGCCACAGCGCTCGGCCAGCCCTCTTCCACCTTGTCTGACAGCGTCTTTGATTCCGATAGAGATCCAGTAGACGTGATAGTGATGTGAGGCACTGCGGACAGCAGCCTTCCCGTCAACTCACCGGCAAGGCCGTTCATCACCGACAGAACGACAATGAGACTCGCCACTCCGATGGCCATACCGGTGGCAGATAAGATAGCAACCCAGCGGGTAAAGGAACGCTGCTCCGAACTGAGGCTCAGCCTTCGAGCGATGTCAAATTCAAGCGGCAAAGGCCTTACTTCTCAGCCGGATCAAAAACCACAGCACCTTTCTCTGAGCCACCTTGGGTGGAGGCCCCGTCTACTGTCGCTACTGAGGTCCGCGTCTCGGTCTCGCACCGTTTAGGATCACCACCACAAATATCGCAGGACTGATCGATGCCGAGCGCGCCGATGCCCCCACAAGAACCCTTGATAGGTTCTCTACCGGTCATAACGCCAATCGCCATAGCAGCAATAATAAAGGCGAAAACAACAAAGCTAATTAAAAAAATCATCTGGGACCACCCTCGCGCGCTGCGGCCTTCAACCATTGTGACATAAGCGTATTACTCGAGCTTACCAGCTGCTCACCCTCTCGCGAAATCAATAACACTCCCAACTCGTTAACGTCTGCCAACCTTAAGGCCTCATCCGTACCTACCACCATCAGCGCCGTGGCCCATGCGTCAGCGATCATCGTTGATGGGTGAACCACCGTCACGGAGACGAGATCATGCTCTATTGGTCGTGAGGTTCGTGGATCGATGAGATGCGAGTACCTGACGCCATTTTCAACGAAAAAATTACGGTAATCCCCCGACGTGGCTATTCCTATATCAGTTACCGCAATTGCTGTGTACACACCACCCGTAACACCCAATGATGGGTTTTCAACGGCTAGCCGCCAGCGATCACCTCGGGGACTCATACCGCGCACTTGTATCTCACCGCCAACCTCTAACATGAAGTTGGCAAGGCCCAGCTCTATAAGTTGATCAGAGGCGAGATCGACGGCATAACCCTTTGCAATGGAAGAAAAATCGAGCGCAGCGTTACGATGCTTTTTAACGAAAGCGCGAGTGGACAAGTCCCAAGCAAACTCGTCCAAACCAATGATAGGCTCCAAGGCCTCGATGCCACTTTGCGAGGGTTTATCCGAAACGCCCTGGGGACCGAAACCCCATAAGTTTACGAGAGGCGATACTGAAGGATCATAGGCGCCGTCTGTCGCGGCGTGAATATCAAGTGCTGTGTTGAAGACCAGCGCGAAATCCCAATCGACCTCAAATACTGTCATCGCATCAACTTCGTTTAATCGACTGATCGTCGAATCGGGTCGATAGTGATTCATGCTGTCGTCCACCACCGCAAACGCTTCGACCACCGCCTGTTCGATCTGCTTGACCGTCACAGCCTCGGGCGCATCATGGTATGTGAGATTCCAAGTCGTGCCGAATATTCCGCCAGACAACTTCTCGGCTTGTTTTGCGTCGCCACAGCCCGCGACAAAAAGTAAAAAGGCCAGCAAAATGGCTGGCCTTCCTGCTGACGCCCTCATCCTCTTAACCACCGAAGTCGTCCAAGAAAATGTTTTCGCGCTCGACGCCAAGATCGAGCAGCATGTCGATACAGGCCTTGTTCATCATGGGTGGTCCACACATATAGTACTCGCAATCTTCGGGCGCTGGATGGTCCTTGAGATACTGCTCATACAATACGTTGTGAATGAATCCCTTTAACCCATCCCAATTGTCTTCTGGCTGGGGATCAGAGAGCGCAACGTGCCAATCGAAATTGTCGTTCTCTGCTGCCAGGGTGTCGTAGTCTTCAACATAGAACATCTCACGCAGTGATCTCGCGCCATACCAGAAGCTTATCTTACGATCGGTC
>CBFHHL010000148.1:0-12733 GCA_965655685.1 Luminiphilus sp. | reverse complement strand
GTCTTCGAATTGGAGAGCGCCAGCTGACAGGAATGGAGTTTTTGGATTGGTCAGCGGGTCAATCCGCCGCGCGTGAAATCGAATTCAATGACAAGCACGGATTGCGTCAACAGGCACTGTCAGTGGGTTTTAACGTGGCTTTAGGAGACAACTCGGTCGAGCTTGGTGTCAGAAATCGATGACAGCTTGCGAAGTCGTACCCGCCACCAAGACGGCAGAGCAGGCGGCAGAGAGAGTTGCTGATGAGCTCGGGCTGACACTCTCTCGCTCCTTTGCTGAGTCAGTGGCGTCTGTTGCTTTGGTCGTTGACGCACATGAGGTCTGGCTACAGCCGTTAGAGACGCCCCGTCCTGGCCGAGTCCTGGTCGACTTTTGTTCTCCCAATATGCTTCATCGACGAAAGTCAGGCCACAACGAGCCTTTGGGGCGGGCGGTTGGTGTGAAAGCTGATAAGAAGCCGCGCGTTTTTGATGCAACGGCGGGTCTTGGGCGTGACGCTTTTGTCCTCGCGGACTTAGGTTGCGAGGTCGAGCTGTCGGAGGCATCACCGATTCTGCATTTTCTACTTAAGCATGCCCACCAGACAGCGCTTTTGAGCGCGTCAGAGAAGGTTATTCATGCCGCAGAACGAATGACAATTAGCTTCGGTGATAGCACCCGTCGTTCGCTCTCGGGGTTCAATGCAATTTACCTCGATCCTATGTTTCCCGATCGAAGTAAATCGGCTGCGGTCAAAAAAGACCTTGCGGCTGTGCAATCGCTGCTCGCTAGCGAGTCAATTAATCAAGAAATAGCGGAGTCCGGCTCGAGAGATCCTGCGGCAGAGTTGCTCAATTGGGCATTGTCGCAACCTGTGGAGCGAGTAGTCGTTAAGCGACCGGCAAAGTCGTCTTACCTTGGGGGTATTAAACCCTCCCACGCTATCATCGGAAAAACGGTGAGATTTGACGTATTGGTTCGCCCCGTTGGTGAGTAACAGCCCAGGATTTAGAAACTATTATGACGGCATCATTATTATTGATTGACTGTATGCCAACAAAAGCGTTGGCGGCCCAGTACAAATTGACTTACGCAGGATTGGGCGTGATTGCGCAGCCCGAGCTTCTCGAAGGCTTCGTTCATGTTGACTTGGCAACCGTCGACGGGCAGGCCCGGATCATGGATTGGCTACGTCAAAATAAGCTTCCCAGTCGCGTGAAATGCAGTCTAGATAGTCCTGATTTTGAGGGCGCGGCATCTGATTTTTTGCAGGCTAAGATCGTAGGTTTGACTCGGGTACTTGAAGCAATGCTGATGCTCAATGCTGGCGTCGAGTGGGAGTTCGTGGTTTCTCCCACCGCTGATATCTGGTCACGGTCCTGCGAAGCCTACTTCAGGACACTGGCACAAGGCCTCACTGAGGAACTGCCTCAGACCAAAATCACCTTCGGCTAGTCGGTTCGGCTAGTCGGTTCGGCTAATTTGCTCGGTCAGTGCTTTTTGGTGATGCTGTCTTCTAAGCACCCGTGCGCTCACGCTTTGTCTTTACCGCATTCTTAGGAATGCGCGGGCTTAGGAGCAGCCGCAAACTTCGCTAGGCATAGGTCTTTGGATCTTTATGCGCCCTATGAGTCTGCAAGAAGGTAAGTGAGTATCCCTTCGTAAATGGCTGCTAACTTTGGAATGTCTGAGATCAATACATGCTCATTGCGCTGGTGAATCGATTCGTTAATCACGCCAAGCTCAATAATTTGCCCCCCCATTTGGGCAATGAATCTGCCGTCTGAAGTTCCACCACCCGTGCTCAGTTTGGTGGTTACACCCGTAATATCGCTGATACTTTTTATGGCTGCTTGAACGAGCTCGCCGGGCTCAGTTAGAAACGGATTGCCGCTTAACTGCCAGTCAATCTCATAATCAACGCCAGAGCCATCGAGAACTGTCTGACATTTTTCTTTGATACCGTCGGCGGTTATCTCTGTCGAGAACCGCAGGTTGAAAATAGCGGTGAGCTCACCTGGAATCACATTGGTCGCGCCTGTTCCCGACTGAATGTTGGAGAACTGCAGTTGCGTTGGATCAAAGAAATCATTGCCCTGATCCCACTCGAGCGCGCAGAGTTGCCGCAGCACGTCAAAGGCCTTGTGCATGGGGTTATCAGCAAGATGAGGGTAGGCCACATGACCTTGCTTACCTTTGATCGTGAGCGTTGCATTGATAGAGCCGCGCCGTCCATTTTTTATGGTGTCACCCAGCTTGGAGGTGCTTGAAGGTTCTCCGACAACACACCAATCTATGGATTCGCCTCTTGCCATCAGTGTGTCGATCACATGGCGGGTGCCGTTGATAGCAGGACCCTCCTCGTCGGCGGTTATTAAAAAGCCGATGCGCCCCTTATGATTTGGATGCTTGCCAATAAATGACTCTGTTGCAACGATCATCGCAGCAAGGCTTGATTTCATATCTGCGGCACCACGGCCAAACAAAAAGCCATCCCGCTCTGTTGGCGTAAACGGATCGCTATCCCAGTATTCCAATGGTCCTGGTGGCACAACATCGGTATGTCCCGCAAAGACCAGAAGCGGGCCTTCATTGCCTCGCGTCGCCCAAAGATTAAGCACTTCCTCAGCGGGTAAAGACTCACAGGTGAAGCCAATGCGGCTGAGTCGCTCTGCCATGAGTGGCTGACAGCCATCGTCAGCCGGTGTCACCGACTGTTTTTCGATCAGCTCCTTGGTTAGGGCTATGGCATCGGTATGCGTTTTAGTTGTTTGCATGAAGGCTCTCATTGAGCTCAATAGCTGTTTTATTAGTTAGACACTCTACAGATCCCGACTGTGAATTCCGACGGAAGAGTAAATCGGAGCGACCGGCGAGATGTCGAGCGGCGATGGTCTCAATCGTATTTTTTTGATCATCGAGCACTGCCACTTTTGTTCCAGCGGTGACAAAAAGGCCTGCCTCAATGGTGCAGCGATCACCGAGAGGGATCCCAAGACCAGCGTTAGCACCAATCAGACATTCTTCGCCTACCGAGATAATGATGTTCCCGCCGCCTGATAACGTGCCCATCGTAGAACAGCCGCCGCCCAGATCAGAGCCTTTACCAACCCTAACACCGGCAGAGATCCGACCCTCGACCATGCCCGGTCCTTCGGTGCCAGCGTTGAAGTTGATAAATCCTTCGTGCATAACGGTAGTGCCTTCTCCGAGGTATGCTCCAAGGCGAACCCGTGCACTGTGGGCGATGCGAACGCCAGACGGTACGACGTAGTTTGTCATTTTCGGGAACTTATCAACGCTTGCTACTTCCAGTACACGACCTTGCAGCCGCGCGGTTAATTGGCGCTCTGCGAGTTCGCTCAAGTCAATCGGACCCTCGTCGGTCCAGGCGACATTGGGAAGTAGCGGAAAGATGCCTGAGAGGTCTGTTCCGTGAGGTTTAACAAGCCGGTGTGAGAGCATATGGAGCTTAAGGTAGGCGTCTCCCACAGTTTCAGGTGCTTGGTTTTCTATGAGTGATGAGGCTACGATTCGCCGACTGCTGTCGCGCAGTCGCTCTGCCAGCGCAGCCATGGGCTCATCGCCGGCGCCTCTGCAGTCCTTGGCGAGAGACGTGAGTGCCGCTCCGCCCAGTACGCCGGATACTGAGTGAAGTGCATCGGCTAATGCTCCAGATAGGTTTGCTCTGGGTGCGGGGAAATAAACATCAAGGATATCGCCGTTAGCATTTTCTGATGCTACGCCAAGACCAAAGCCGTGGAGAGTGCCTGACATCGAGTACGTACTCCTAAAGTAAAAAGTTGGTTAATGAGATTTTACGACTGGATTGTTTGACCAGAATTTACGAAGGGAACCTAAGTGTATTAGAAAAGATCATGACGGGACGCTACAGAAAATATGCTGCGTAGGCATCTGCCTTAAAACCAACATCTAACACGTCGTTATGTTCTAGCACCGGACGCTTGATGAGCGTTGGGTTTGCTTGCAGAACGCCAACAGTATCTCCCGTTTGCGCTTCAACCCGCTCCTGATCGGACATGTTTTTCCAGGTAGTGCTCCGCTTATTGACCATCTTCTCGGGGCCGAGTGTCGCGATCCAATACTCAATTTGAGAAGCGGGTGGTGTATTTTCACGAACATCGACAAAGTTGTAGGGAATGTCTTTCGCTTCTAGCCACTTCCTCGCTTTCTTTACGCTATCGCAATTAGGAATGCCGTAAATGGTAGTCATGTTTTCAAACTTCTCTAATTTGTTGGTTAAGGTTTATTGACGCGCTTGGGGTGTTTACGCGTTGGATAACACGTAGTGCAAATTTCGCAAACGCGACCGTCACAGCCTCTCGCGGTACAAAACTCTCTTCCGTAGAAAATAATCTGTAGGTGGAGGTCATTCCAACGGCTTTTCTTAAACACTCGCTTTAAGTCGCGCTCTGTTTCATTGACATTGCGTCCACGGGTGAGTCCCCAGCGTTGTGCCAATCTGTGTATGTGCGTATCCACTGGGAAGCTTGGGACACCAAATGACTGGGCCATCACGACGCTGGCGGTTTTATGTCCCACCCCGGGTAATTTCTCGAGGCTTTCGCAATCTTGCGGGACCTCGCCGCTATGTGCTTCGATCAAAATTTCGCTGAGTCGTCGAATCGCTTTTGATTTTTGTGGCGACAAGCCGCAGGGCTTAATAATGCTGCGAATGGTTTCCAAGGATTCTTTTGCCATGTCATACGGATTGTCGGCTAGCTCAAATAGGGCAGGGGTGACCTGATTGACGCGTTCATCGGTGCATTGCGCGCTAAGTAATACTGCGATCAACAGAGTATATGGATCGGTATGGTCCAAGGGGACTGGGGGGTCGGGATAGAGTTCTTGCAAGCGCCGGTCAATAAACGCTATTCGCTCTTCTTTACGCATGTTGCCTGACATGTGCTTAACGTCTTACCCTCGCTGCAGCCAATGGCAGATACGGTCTGCGGCCTCAAGTGTCTCTGTCATTGTTGCTACCAGAGCGATACGAATGTGATCAGAACCAGGGTTAAGGCCATCTACCTCGCGTCCTAGGAAACTACCCGGCAAAACGGCAACGTTGGTTCGGTGGAGCAGTTCTTTCGCGAATGCCGTGTCCGCTAAAGGCGTCTTTGTCCATAAATAAAAGCCCGCTTCAGGGATAGATACAGGCAAAACCGGAGCGAGTCGCTCGGTGACGGAATCGAATTTAGCGCGATAAAGTGCGCGGTTTTCAATTACATGATCTTCATCTGACCATGCGGCGATGCTGGCAAACTGATGGTGAAGTGGCATTGCACAACCGTGGTAAGTGCGATAGCGCTTGAATTGAGCCATGAGTGCAGCATCGCCCGCCACGAATCCAGACCGCAGCCCTGGAAGATTTGAGCGTTTCGACAGGCTGTGAAATACCAGACAGTTCTTAAACGTAAGGTTGCCGAAGGTCTCTGCAGCTTGCAGGAGACCCACGGGCGGATTCTCTTCGTCGTAGTAAAGTTCGCTGTAGCACTCGTCACTTACCAAGACCACGTTATGCTCGAGCGCTTTTTCAATCAAGTAGTGAAGATCAGTTTCAGGTATGACTGCGCCTGATGGGTTCCCAGGCGTGCACAGGAAAAGCATCTCGCAGCGCTCCCAGTCATCATCAGTCAGCAAGCGGTAGTTGGCGAGGTGGTTGTTGGTTTCGGTCGAGGGAATGAGTAGGGGGTCGACGTTAGCCACTAGCGCTGCCCCCTCGTAAATTTGATAAAACGGATTGGGTATGACGATGGCGCCAACTTTCCTTGGTGTGACAAGTGCCTGAGCAATAGCAAATAACCCTTCGCGAGTCCCGTTCACGGGGAGTACCTCGCCTTGCGGATCGATGGCGCGTGTCTTAAATCGCATTGCTATCCAGCGGGCGATTTGTTCTCTCAGCTCGGTGGTGCCCACAATAGTTGGGTATTTCGCAATTTCTTCGATGGACGCCACCAGGGCCTCCAATACATGTGCTGGGGGCTGGTGCTTTGGCTCGCCGATTGTCAGCGGTATGCGACTCATTGAGGGAAGGTCTACGTCGGCCGTTAGCGCCGCTAACTTCTCAAACGGGTAGGGATGAAGTGCATTCATACCTGGATTCATGCGGCTAATCCTTGATCCAGTGCCTTGCACACCTGATCTCGTAGGCGCGTGCATATCGCATCATCTGCCAGCCTGTCTCCCTGTTCGTTTGTCAGAAAAAATACATCTTCCACACGTTCTCCTAGGGTTTGGATTTTGGCGCCTTGGATGCTGACATGGTTGTCTGCCATGATTTGTCCTACTCGCGCTAGCAAACCGGGTCGGTCTGGCGAACTCAGCTCCATAATAGTGAGGTTGCGATTATGATCTTCGATAAACGTTACCTCGGTGGGTGAAAGGAAGGACCGCAAAGTGCGATTTATGCGCTGACTTCCTTGGCTGACATGGGATGCCGTGAGCGCAGTAATAATGGAGCGCTCGATCATATTCAGAGTTTCTGGCGCGCTGTCTACGGGTGAGCCATCCGCTTTCAGAACAAAAAAAGTGTCAAGTGTGGCACCGTCAGTGCCAGTGTAAATCCGTGCATCGTTGATGCTGAGGTCCAAAAGTTCCAGCGCTGAACATACTTTTGAGAACACGTTGTCTGTTTCGTGGGTGTGCACAAAAATCTGTGTTGCGTTGGCAATCAGCGACTCTGCTGATTGCTTAATGAGTACTAGCGGCTCACTACTTCCGTCAAAGTCGGCTATCGCCTCGGTATGCCAAGCGACATCTTCAGGCCGTTCGCGAAGGAAATAATCGTCACCTCGATTTGCCCAAATATCGGCGAGCTCATCGTCGAGAAAACCTCTGAATTCCAGGAGATGCGCTGCCGCTTTCTTTGTCGCAGTTATGACGTCTTCACGGGCGATGGGGTTGGCGAGACCGCGACGAAGTGCTCGTCGTGTTTCGGTGTATAGGTGCCTTAGCAACGAGCTGCGCCAAGCATTCCATAGCTCTGGATTCGTGCCATTGATATCGGCAACCGTCAGTGTGAAAAGGTAATCAAGCCGCTCCTCTGTGGATACATGTTCCGCGAAGCGTTGAATCTCCTCAGGGTCTGAGATGTCGCGTTTTTGTGAAAAGGAGCTCATGAAGAGATGATTGCGGACCAACCAGACAATCAACTCGGTATCAGGTTCGTCGAAGAAGTGCTGCTCGCAAAAGGCACGGGCATCGACGGCGCCTAGTTCAGAATGATCACCGCCTCGTCCCTTACCAATGTCGTGAAAAAGGGCAGCCAAAAAGAGAAGCGAGGGGTTTCTCAGGCGCTGCGCGATTCTTGTTGTAACTGGGAATCGATCGGTGTAATCCGCACGAAGGAACCTACGACAATTCGCAATTACTTGCATGGTGTGCGCATCGACGGTGTAGGTGTGGAACATATCAAATTGCATTTGCCCCACGATGGCGCCGAATGCTGGCAGATATCGCGCAAGCACACCGTGGCGAAGCATCCTGCGCAACTGCTTCGTCATGTTGTGGGGCGCACCAATAATCTCGAGAAATAAGCGGCGATTAATAGGGTCTTTTCTGAACTCGTTATCCAGAAGTATGGACGAGGCGCGCAAAAGCCGAGTTGTCTCTGGATCAATGCGCTTAATTCGATCGTCACGTCCGATGACCGAAAAAATTCTCAACAGATTGGAAGGTTTATCCGAAAAAACGTTAGGGTGCCGAGCTGAGATGCGTTCATCGATGAGTTCAAAGTCTTCATCGATAATGATTGCGGGAGAGGCCTCTGTATTTAGTAATGTCTTTTGGAAAATGTCGATTAGTAAGGCAGTCGTATGAGATACAGCCTGAACATTACGAAAGTAAGCTTGCATGAATTGCTCGACGGCGAGCTTCCCGTGATCCTCAAATCCCCAAAGCTTGGCTAAGGTTTGCTGGTGCTCAAAGAGGAGTCGATCTTCCTCTCTGCCGGTTTGTGCGTGCAAGGCAAAACGGACTCGGCTTAGATAGTCGTGTCCCTCATCCAATAGCGCGATTTCTTCCTCCGAGAGAAACTCTCCTTTCGGAAGCTCGTCAAGGTTAATGCCAAAGTGACGACGCGCAATCCAGGCAATAACTTGAATGTCGCGTAGGCCACCCGGCGAGGACTTGATGTTAGGTTCCAGGCTGTAGCCGGTCAGGCCAAACTTTTCGTGGCGAGCGCTTTGCTCTTCCATTTTTGCATTGAAAAATGCTGCGGTTGGCCAAATGCGTTCCTGATCCAATCGGAGGGTGACCTCCTCGAGCAGGCTATCGCTACCCGCGAGTAATCGCGTCTCTAGCAATGTGGTCATCACAGTGATGTCGGTTGCTGCCAGCGCGATGCACTCGTCTGGGGTTCGGACGCTGTGACCAATTTTTAGTCCCAGATCCCACAAGGCGCCCACAAAGCCTGCCAGCGAGGTGGTTTCAGGGGTTGCTTCGTTGGATATGAGAATGAGTACGTCTACATCTGACTGCGGGAACAACTCTCCTCGACCATAGCCGCCTACGGCCGCAAGCGTTGCGTTGCTGTTATTCAGATCAAAGTGAGCCCAAAGCCTCTCTAATGCATCATCGACCGCCACGCATCGAGCCTTGAGTAACTCCGTAACAGGCTCGCTAGGAGAAAAATGAACTGACAGTTCGGCATTACGTGCTTTGAGGCCGTCCCTTAGTTCTGTGATTAACGCTGTCAGTATTGGTGTCACCATGAGGTTGGTTATCAAGTCTTCCCGTTTATTACGTATCAAAAGCGGTATCAGAGCTCACCGGAGAGAGAACGTCGCTCGGTATGTTAGCTTCGGTTTTTGCTCGGGATGCAGCCGTCCTTGCAAGCGTTAAAAGGGGAGTGTCTCCCCACTTCGCTTGGTGAGCACTTCGCAGCCATTGTCCGTAACGGCAATCGTATGTTCCCACTGGGCGGATAAGCGGCCATCACGCGTTGTTACGGTCCAACCGTCTCGCGTGTTGAGCTTGGTATGTCGTTTACCTGCGTTAATCATTGGTTCCACAGTAAAGGTCATACCTTTCTCGAGAACAAGTCCTGTTCCGGCTCGACCGTAGTGCAATACCTGAGGCTCCTCATGGAATACTTTTCCGATACCATGGCCGCAGTACTCTCGTACCACTGAGTAATAGGATGACTCCGCGTACTGCTGAATCACCTGCCCAATGTCGCCTAGCCGCGCGCCAGGTTTTACCAACGCCAGACCCTTGTACAGACACTCCTGAGTTACACGCATCAGTCGCTGGGCATGTGGTGCCACTTTGCCGACCGGAACCATGATGCTGGTATCGCCATGCCACCCGTCTTTTATTACCGTGACATCGATGTTGATGATGTCGCCCTGCTTAAGGATCTTGGTTTCCGAGGGAATGCCATGGCAGATCACCTCGTTGACCGAGGTGCAAATGGACTTGGGGAATCCTTTGTAATTGAGTGGTGCGGGAATGGCTTTTTGCACGTTGACGATGTGGTCGTGGCATATTCGATCTAGCTCACCTGTGGATATGCCGGGAACAACATGAGGCTCAATCATTTCCAGTACTTCGGCAGCGAGACGGCCAGCCTCGCGCATTCCTTCGATATCTTCATTCGTTTTAATAGCTATATTGCTCACGTGCTCTCGTCCAAGCCTCTTTGTGTTGAGTTGGGTTAATCTCGGTAGTTTACCGCATGGAGCGCTGAATATTACAGGTAAAGGGTTCTGGATTTAGCAGGCCTATGTTATAACGCGCGCCGTTATCGGTGATGCTGGTAATTAATAGCACGTTTACACATAACAAAATGCCGGGTGCCGCTCCGTCGGTTGGACATTTTGCGTAAACGGAAGTGAAACCCAACTTAGAGAAAAGTTATGACACAAGTAAGCATGCGCGAGTTGCTGCAGGCCGGCGCGCACTTTGGCCACCAAACACGTTTCTGGAACCCAAAGATGGATCAATACATTTTTGGCGCGAGAAACAAGATTCACATCATCAACCTAGAGCACACTGTTCCTGCGTTTAATGGCGCGCTTGGTTTTATTCAGCGCTTAGCAGAGAACAAAAACCAGATTATGTTCGTTGGCACTAAGCGTGCTGCTGGCAAGATTATTCAGGAGCAAGCCGAACGTTGTGGCATGCCCTACGTTAGCCATCGATGGTTGGGCGGTATGCTAACCAACTACAAGACCATCCGCTCTTCAATTAAGCGTCTTCGCGATCTGGAGACTCAGGAGCAGGACGGTACGTTCGATAAGCTCACGAAGAAAGAAGCGTTAATGCGTTCGCGCAGCAAGGATAAGCTCGATCGTTCTATTGGTGGTATCAAGGATATGGGTGGTTTGCCCGATGCCCTATTTGTCGTTGACGTTGATCACGAGCGTATCGCGATAACCGAGGCAAATAAGCTTGGTATTCCTGTTATCGGCATAGTGGACACCAACAGTAATCCCGATGGTGTCGACTACATTATTCCCGGTAACGATGATGCCATCCGTGCTATCAAACTCTATGTGACTGCAGTGGCGGACGCTGTAATGGCTGGCAAAGGAGCAGGCTCTGAAGCTCCAGTCGTGGACGAATTCATGGAAGTGGTTGAGGCGGAAGAGGCAGAGGCGCCTGCTGAAGCCAACGGCGATGCCGAGTAGATATCGACGGGCCGCGCCTAGCGCGGCTTTTTTTTAAGTGTGTTTCGTATTTTTATCGGGACTATATTGAGAAATTAGAAGGGTTATAGAAATGTCTGCTGCATTAGTTAAAGAATTGCGCGAACGAACTGGCTTGGGCTTGCTTGAGTGTAAAAAAGCACTCGCTTCTGCCGGGGGAGATATTGAAGTTGCGATCGAGGAGCTGCGTAAATCCAGTGGTATGAAGGCTGCCAAGAAAGCTGGGCGTACAGCAGCTGATGGCGTTGTAGCGATCAGAATTACTGAGGACGGCAAGTCGGGCGTCATTGGTGAAGTAAACAGTGAAACGGATTTTGTGGCTCGCGATGAGAACTTTATAGGCTTTGTTTCGCGGGTTATGGACAAAGCGGTTGAGCTTCAGACGGACGACGTTGCCGCTATCGCGGGTGACGATATCGAGGAAGCTCGTCAGGCTCTGGTCCAGAAGATCGGCGAAAATATCTCGGTTCGCCGTGTTGGTGTCGTGTCAGCACCTGACGGTGTCGTTGGTGGCTATGTTCACGGCAATAATCGCATCGCAGTGCTCGTGGAGTTGGCAGGTGGTGATGAGGAGCTAGCGAAGGACGTTGCGATGCATGTAGCCGCAGTAAATCCCGCGGTCGTAGCACCGGCGGATATGCCAGAGGAGCAGCTGCAAAAAGAACGCGAGATTTACACCGCGCAGGCAGCTGAATCTGGCAAGCCACCTGAAATCGTTGAGAAGATGATCGACGGACGCATCCGCAAGTATCTGGCTGAAAACAGCTTGACTGAACAGGCGTTTGTTAAGGATCCAGATGTTACTGTCGGCAAGTTAGTAAAGACTGCTGGCGCCAGCATTGCAGGCTTCACGCGTTTCGAAGTGGGCGAAGGTATCGAAGTCGAGAAGGTTGACTTTGCTGCGGAAGTTGCTGCGCAGCTGGGTAACTAATAGAGACTCCGTATGGAGCCACCTCTCGGTTAGCAGCCAATAACGCTATTCGCGGCTAGGGAGGCAATCCTGCTCGCCACGGCGCGGGCTGCGGGGTCGTGTTAGGTACGTGCACGCGCTCAGATCGTCCCCCTCAGCATCGGCTAGTGGCCCGCGTCGAGGGGTGCAGATGTGATCGGTTTGTGCTGTAGCTCTGTCGCTAGCTTGAGCTGCAACACGTTGCGTTGATGATTCATCATCGCGACAGGGAAAACGTATAACCTTGGTATCACTTGGCTTCTGTTGCCATTGGGCCGTTTTGAAGGGTGCGGTCGAGTGCGTATTGAGAGTATCGAGTGGTATTGATAGCAGTTGAGCTCTGGGAGATTAGTATGGCAACCGAAAAAGTTTATAAGCGCATCTTACTCAAACTCAGCGGAGAGGCTCTAACTGGCGATCAATCGTTTGGTATCGACCCCAAGGTACTCGACCAAATGGCGTTAGAGATTGGTCAGCTGGTTGGTATCGGCGTTCAGGTTGGTTTGGTTGTCGGTGGCGGTAACCTGTTCAGAGGCGCGGCTTTGCAGTCTGCGGGTCTGGATCGTGTTACTGGCGATCACATGGGCATGTTGGCGACAGTGATGAACGCGCTGGCGCTCCGAGATGCCCTGGAGCGTTCAAACATTGCCACTCAGGTAATGTCAGCCATTCCCATGAGTGGTGTAGTCGATCATTACGATCGAAGAAAGGCGATCCGCGCCATGTCTCAGGGCGACGTTGTCATTTTTGCGGCCGGAACGGGCAACCCATTCTTCACGACCGATTCTTCGGCTTGCTTGAGAGGCATCGAGGTCGAGGCGGATCTGGTTCTAAAAGCGACCAAGGTAGATGGTGTTTACAATGCTGATCCGATGAAAGACGCGACGGCCGTCAAGTACGAGTCACTTTCATATGACGAGGTTCTCGATATGAAGCTCGGCGTAATGGATCTCACCGCAATATGTTTGGTTCGAGATCATCAAATGCCTGTGCGCGTATTTAATATGTCGATGAAAGGCGCTTTATTAAGTATTGTACGAGGTGGTTCCGAGGGAACATTGATCCAGTAGATGACCATAGCTGCTGGTACCTCGGCACCGAAGGGGAGATCAAGAGAATGATTGACGATATACAG
>CBFHHL010000147.1:0-15433 GCA_965655685.1 Luminiphilus sp. | reverse complement strand
ATATACCCCCTCAAAGACGTACGGTATAGCACCGCTTGCCATCAGCGCATTGAAGACATTGGCTTCACTGAGGTCCACATACTGGGTGGCAAAGCCGTCAAGCAAAGGGTTCAGTTGTGTCGCTTGTTGAGATGCGAAAACCACGCGCTGAAAAGAAACGGGAAGCGTCCGCCGACTTATAGCATTACCCAAAGCGGCTGCGCCCATGCCAGCAATCAGTCGTTTACCGGGCTGTCGACTGTTGAGTCCCTTGCCGCGTGCCGTGACGATATGTGACCGAAGCCAAGGATGCTGCACAACGTGGCGTTCACCCGACTCTCCCAGAAGCGATCGCATCAACCACAGCGCCACCTTGGTAATCTCAGGAACCGTGGGCTTTTTCGACGTGTACTTTTGGGTGAGGTAAGCCTTTTCAAATCGGTCGTAAGCCTCAACGGGGTCAGGCTGCGCCATGGCTGCGTGACGCCAAGACCCGATTGATGAGCCGACAGCATCGAGTGGTTTATTTCGATCGGCCAATAAATCTGAGATGAGCACTCGATCCATGCGACCCAAAATCAACCACTTAGGTCCGCCCGAGGCGCCGATCAAGCCGTCAACAAGATCCGCATGCCATCCCTGGGCCTCGAGGCGCCTCGCCGCCGTTTTACCCACTCTAAGCTCGAGGGCTTTCATCTTGGCTCCCTTCTGTAAGATGATATTGTTAATCACTAGGGTATACGCGACAGGCTTAATCATGGCTTGATCACACCTAAGCCCCATGCAAAGCATTCAATGGCTACCTAAGACGTAGCGCACCATGGTTTACTCTTACCTGCGCAGTATTCTTACGTGACGCCAGCTAGAGCTCAAGTCACTCAGAGCAATAATAAAAAAGGAACAAAGTAGCATGAGTTTTAATGCAGAGGTTGCAACGAACGCCTACATCGACTCGCTGGGTTCGGAGGCGCTCGCTCAAGCGGCGGCCTACACAGCCGGCAATCAATGGCTGATGCTGTGGTCACTCGGTGTCACTGTTATTTCCACATGGCTGATTATTCGCAGCGGTATCCTCACCTCGTTATCAGAGAAATTATCGGAAAAAGGGGCCTTTAATCGCGCCTTTAGAGTCAGCGCCGCCTTTATCGTTCTATCGGCCATCATTGAGCTCCCTTGGACGATCTACACCAGTTGGTACCGGCAGACCCAATATGACATGACCGAACAACCGCTAAGTGACTTCCTGGGGCAATCCGGTTTGGGACTCGCGCTAAGTGCGGTGCTCACGGGCTTACTACTTGCGACGTTTTACGTGCTTATTAAAAAGGCCGGCCGGCTTTGGTGGGCATGGTTTGGCGGCATTACCGCCAGCATTTTGGCGACAATGATGTTACTTGGGCCCACCCTCCTTCAGCCCATGTTTAACGAGTACACACCGGTGCCAGAGGGAGAGGTAAAGCAGGCCGTAGAGGCGTTGGCCATTGAGGCCAACATCCCAACCGAACGCGTCTTTATGTACGACGGGTCACGCCAGTCTAACAATTTCACCGCTAACGTCTCGGGTATCGGTGCCTCTGCCAGGATTGCGATTTCCGACGTAGCGTTAAAAGAGGCCAACCTCGACGAAGTGAAAGCCGTGACGGGGCACGAAATCGGGCACTATGTCTCAGGCCATATCTGGTGGGTGGTATTCCTATTGAGCGCACAGGTCGTCATTGCCTTTTTGCTCGCAGACAGGCTGTTCAAACCAGTAGCACGAGCCTTTGGTGCCAATGAAGATATTCAAAATCCTGCAAGCGTGCCCGTCTTGATATTACTTGTCGGTGTTTTGATGATGGTGTTCCAGCCCCTCAATAACACGCTGTCGCGGATGAACGAGGCGGCTGCTGATCGATATTCGCTAGAGACTGTGGGATTGCCCGATGGACTCGCTTCTGCGCTGGTCAAAACAGCCGAGTACCGAGATCCACGCCCAGCAAAGCTGCAGGAATTACTGTTTTACACGCACCCCTCGGTAGAGAGTCGTGTACGAATGGCGATGGAGTGGAAGGCGGAGCAGCTCGCTCAGGAGCCGCTCCAATAGCGAGACTGGTTTATGAAATGCCGTCGAGGTATTCGATTTCGGGACGGCCTGCCAGCAGTGGGCCCAACTTAGCGTTAGCGGCCTTGAAGTACTCAGTTTGTCCATGGGCTTTGAGGGCATCTTCGTCCACATAAGACTCGAGCACTTTATACACCTGCGGGTCAGCCTTGCTGCGATTGAGCGTGTAAAACATGCAACCGGGTTCGTTGGCGGTTACCTGTGCAGCGAGTTCTAAAAAGGCCGCCTCGAATTCTTCGTTTTTACCTTCTTGAACGGGCAGTGTTGCCACGACACCAATGGCCATATCAGTCTCCTTGTTATCAGTATGGAATAGTGAGTCTCGAGCCTACTGGCTAGACCATAGAATTCCCACAAAATCTTCAATCCAATTACACAGCACGCCACTCATATTGATAATAAATATGAAGGATTTCTTAGTCGCTGATAATTGAAAGCGCGTACCCTATACTTGAGAGGGGTCCCTATTGGGCTATGGGTATAGACCTGTCATCTTTTTAACCACCTCGGTAGTGTCGATAGGGTCCAGTAGGATGGTAGTGTCTAGCCCTAACGCGATAATTTCACCAAGCCCAACGGAAAGCGCACTAGCGCTCACGCAGGTACATACTATTAAAGACAATGCTATTAACGACAACGACTTAGAAAATGAGCGTACCGAAATCACCGTCGGAGAAGTCGCTTGGCTGAAGATCTGCGAGGTAAATCATCTGGGCGCCTTCGCAGACTGGGGACTCAGTAAAGACCTCTTCATTCCCTTTGGCGAGCAACAGCATCCGCTCAGAGCGGGCGCTTACTCAGTGGTGAAGGTTTACCTAGACAATCAAGGTCGACCGACAGGCTCTACACGCATTGACCGCTGGATTGAGGACACTGCAACGACACTAACGGTCGGCCAAGAAGTGGACCTTCTCATCGCAGAGCAAACTGAACTTGGCTTCAAAGCTGTCATCAATCATCAGTTCTGGGGACTCCTGTATAGCAATGAGCTCTATCGTAGGATACGCCGCGGCCAGAAGACCGTAGGTTTTGTTCAGCGCATTCGTGACGATGGAAAAATTGACTTATCGCTCAATCGGCCCGGTTTCAGTGAGTCAAAGATTCAACCGATCATCGACGCCATCGAAGCTAAATTGAGGGAGAACGAGGGGTTTTTCGCACTCAATGACAAAAGTCCGCCTCCCGCCATTTACGCTAAGTTTGGTGTGAGCAAAAAAATATTTAAGCAGGCGGTGGGTGCACTCTATAAAGCTCGAAAGATCACTATCGAACCGAACGGTATCAGAGCCTGCACGCAAGATAGTTGATAGTCGAAAGTGACTGATCATCAAAAAGTGGCTATGGTTCTGAAATAAGCCTTTCACGTTCTAAATTGACCAGACTGGTGCACCCGAGCAGCCCTGCTCTCCCTCGTTTCCAAACAGGACTTACTGTGAGATAACTGAGGTTACGAATGTTTTGCGTTTGTTAACAGCAGAGAGATCGGAGCGATGATCAAACCTCCAAGATGGCGTGTCCGATATCGATTCAGGGGTTGGGCAAAAGACCTTTTCATTGGCGCGGCAGTGACGCTCTTCGTAGCTCCCTCAGTTAGTGTGTCTGCGCCAGACAGTGCGCTTACCAAAGAGCGTGGTGATTCAGGCGCCAAACCACTCCCATCACCCAAGACTGGGAAGCAGATACCGAAGAGAACTTCATGTTCGTAATGGAGATGCTCGGTCTCAGAAACTTGAGGCTCGATGCTTGCTCGTTGGGTGCTTTCTTTCAAATATCGAGCATCCCAGAAATACCGTTCTACCTGCCGTATGCGAGTGCTCGCCACCACTGCTGCACGCCCGTATGTGGTCCAACCCATCACCACGCTAACCCGTTGTTTTTACTGTGCTGTCACCCGTTTTTCAGGTAGATTTCGGGTTGGTGTCGTGTGCGATCGTCGGTTTTAGTCGGAGTATGGCGGCAACTCGAAACCACGGGAAGCGCAATGATTGTTCGCAAGCTACGTCTCCGTAAAGGCTGGTCGCAGGACCAGTTGGCCGAGTTGGCCGATGTCTCGGTCCGCACGATCCAGCGGATCGAGCGCAGCCACAAACCGAGTCTGGAAACGGCGAACGCCTTCGCCGCGGTATTCGAGGTGGATGTCACAACCTTTATCGGAGATCACGAAAGCATGACCAACATCGAACACGGAAACACGACGACAACGAGCGAGTACCTCGAGCCCGACGAGGCCGATGCGCTCGAATACGCGAAAGGCGTCAAGGACTTTCTCAGCGGCGTACTGGCCTACGTCATCGTCGCAGTAGCCTTCTTTGCAGTGAAAGGCTTCGACGATCCGACCCTGTACTGGGTGTTCGGCGGTGTCGGCCTCGGGCTAATCGTGCAGGGACTGATTACATTCGAAGCCATCCGCCTGCCGTTTCAGAACCTGGAGCGGAAAGTGGCGGAGAAGAGGCTCGGCCGGAAGCTGTAAGGCGCATTCTTTCCAGAGATAACCGATGACCCGCGCTTTAAAGATATGCGCGAGACCGACATCGTCATCTTACTCGGTTCATAAATACCGCTCACAAAGCTCCTAACTTTGCCCCGCCTTGAGCGGGGTTTTTTGCGCCCGCCTCCTGGGAGAAACAAAAAAAATACCAAAAGAATCAATATCTTACGAAAAATAAATCTTGACATCTATGTCAGAATATGAGACAATATTATGAATTCTGTTAAGAGCAAACTCTTCAAAGAAGACTCGCCAAGCCTTCAAAGAAGGTAAAAAAGGCATCAGAGATGAGCGAGACTCTCAAAGAAGCCTTCTCCATCGAACGCAAGGAATTTATCTCCTTCGTCCACGAGAAATACAAGCACTACATAGAAAGCGAGCTTCGCCCAAAAGAGAAATCTGAATGGGAGATGCTCCAAGAAAATATCACTTACGACCGAGATGACTTATCGACTTTCTGACAAGCAAATGTCGGAACTCGTGCTTCTAATCTCTGTCCCAAAGATTGTTGAACTCTTCCCAAAATACGCTCCAACAGAGCGGACGATTTATCGAAGACTGGAGCGGCACGGAATAATTCGACCGCTGAAAGCACAACAAGAATATCGAAAGAATTTATTGCTTTCTGCTCCACCAAATCTGACAGACAGAGACGCCGAGATTCTGATTGACGCAAAGCTTCAAGCAATGCTCGAAGAATTTTGTGTGTCTGTCGAAAAGGATGCGGAGGCATATCAACAGAGGTTCCAACGATGAGCCTCTTTCTTTGGTCTCCAGCAGAAGCACGGCAAAGGAAACGACAAAGCAATACGCAAGGCGTTCAAGTCTGTCCGGACTCAAGTCTCTGCGGCTGGCGGCAAATCTTGAACCTCTCTCACTAATCCTTTATTCTCGCCGCCTAGTTTTCGTAATGAAGACGGGTGCAGCTTCTCGCCTATTGGGTATCTTTTGGGTATCTTCAAAATTGGTCGGAAGCGGGTTAGCACTTACTAACCCATGAAAGCGCACCAGTCATACCGATAACCCATAGGACCATAGCTCAGTTGGTTAGAGCGCTACCTTGACATGGTAGAGGTCGCCAGTTCGAATCTGGCTGGTCCTACCAAACATAAAAGAGCCCGCTCAGAGCGGGCTTTTTTGTGCGTGGAGGTTTACCGCACTATAGGACGGGTGAAGCCAGTCTCCAGGACAGGTTTACTCCCTGATCAATACTCTTATTTCGAATAATAAACAGGCACACCCTGAATTGAAGCGACGGGTGTCACTTGACCCGCAGCTGACATCTGAAGAGCCATAAACTCCTTGCTCGCCGCTATTGCGTCACCGGACTTTGCCATGGCTTCCCAGTCAGCCCAAGACATGACGTAATGAATATTCCCCGTACCGCCAATGCCTTCGTTGTAAATATTAACTTTGGCGCCCAACTTTTCATGGATACCCTTAGCCGCCATGAAGGTCTTGTAGATATCGGGCATCATCCCCGGCGTTGGTCGCCATATAAAGACGCGAAAAGGTCCATCATTTGCAAAACTCGCTCCGGTCACTTCCGCGTCCCAGTTGATCCCCTCTAGCGACATCATCAGCTGACCCGAAGGGTTCTTAGTGGCCTCGCTGAAAAATTTCAGCCACTCATCACTGGCGTTATATGACTTCGTCTTAGCCCAATCTGAACTCGTATCCCACCTCAGTACGTAGTCAAAGGTAGCGTTTCCTGGAACGCCAACATCCATTTGAAAAATACCTACCGACGCTCCAGATTTCTCATGAAGCTTTGCTGCCTCAATGAGCGAAGAGACTAATTGCTCAGTTTTCCCATCAAGAGCCTGCCATCGAAATACTTCCAATCGCTCTGCAACAGCGCTAAGGGGAGCACTGAATACAGCCAAACATAAAAAAATTCGTAATATGCGGTTCATAAATTTCTCCTTACGGTTTCATTTTGTTTAAACACAATTACTACTTAAATGCTGATTATTTCTTTCTACCAAAAAACCCCTTGGAATGTAGACAGCCGAGTAAAGGGGGGCGCCCCTACTCAAACATTTTCAAGAACGCATCCATGTCGAATTGATTGCCATACAGCATCGAACTGTTTAGCGAGACATCGGCTGCAATAGCAACGGCCGTTTTAATCTCCTCGTCGGTTGCGCCCGCCGCTTTGGCAAAGGCAGTGTGCGCAGGGATGCAATACTCACACCTTATCGCGACGGATGCCGAGAGCGCTGCAAGCTGCGCGTACTTAAGTGGGATAGCACCATTAAAAACATTTTTTTCTACCGCTTCGTAATATTCTGCCGTTGCTTCTTGCTGGGCTTCAGGGTGCAGTGCGACAAAAGGATTAGCCGTTTTTACCTCCCTCATTTGGTCATCAGCCAATGAAAAGGCCGAAATACATGTAACCAGGAAGCTCACAAAAATAATGGGGGTCTTCATAATGACTGTCTCCACTAATTACTCGACTGGCGCAACGTTGAACCTGAGGGTCTTGTTGACCATATCAAGTTCACCAGTCGCTACATTAATGAGGCCATTCGAAACCGCATCGAAAGTATATAAATCGAAGACCTTCCCGTTTTTCTTCCAAACACCTTGAAGGGTCGCGGTAACGACATCTTCACCACTCTGAGTCCAACCGTAACCTGTGAACTCACCCATATTTTCAAGCCCAAGTTTGTTAGTAAAAAACCAATTGCCGTAAACACGGCCATAGGGGCCTGCCTCACCTGAGGCGGTCAGGTGATAATTGACGCCATCAGTCGTTGAGACCGAATCGATGGTGAAATCCCCGACAAACGACTCACCAAACTTGAGATCCTGACCTAAGGACAGGGGTGATACGACCAATACCGCTGCAACTACTAAGAACTTTAGAATTTTCATTTACTGCTCCTTTGCCTCGTACATTGTGTATTTCCACTTGCTTAGAATAGAAACCAGAGAGTGGTTCCTATATTTGATCCAAAAAAAGGCGCTTAGTAAGCGCCTTTTCAATTCGTGTTATCTAGTAATCGAGAAGCCTTGCTGCTCTAGGATGAATCGGCTTTCGCGCAAATTACTCACCGCGACCACCTTACCGTCTTCATTAAATCTGAAGCGCGTTACAACGTGAGTCTCGACAGTTTTGCCAGTCACATCGTCAGCATTAGCTATAGTGGTCCAAGCATAGGCAACGTCACCGCTTGCTACGACTTCATGCAAAGTAAACGAGTCGTCACCCCAATCGTCTCCATCTGCGGACGACATCCACTCGATCATGTCGGACTTGGAAATCGTGGACTCAACCGTGCCACGCGTCACAGCGATGTCCATCAATTCATCTCCACGCTTGATAACTGCAGACACTTCTTCGCCAGGTGCTCCGCGGAAGCTCAATTTTCCTGAGTCTCTATTATCAATACTGACTTCCACACCACGCACGGACATGAATTCGTCGCCCACCTGCAAAACCGTCGAAGCTGGGCCGCCGGGGACGATAGTCTCCACCACCATCTTACCGGACTCGTCTGTATTGTCGTAGGTGAAGCCAAATCCCACATAGCGAGGCCGATAAAAAAGGCCGTCATCCGCCATATGTTCTTTGACTGCATTGATTGTTGCTTCTTGGCCAACCTGACCAGCAGATAACCATGCTTTCACGGTTTCTGCGTTACTGGATCCTGCCTCGACATCACTACATGCAGACATTCCCAAAAAACTTGCGCTCACGGCGAGTGCCGCTAGAACTTTATATTTCATTGCTGCCCCCAAAATAATTTTCTTTTCTTGGTCAGTCTCCGCTGACACTTCCAACTCTACGCCCTCCCGCTCAAAAAATTATCGCAGTCACTAAATAATCAACAAAAAGCGGCAAAAACGACAAAATATGGGCAATTTAATTTAGTTATGGGCTAGGGTAAATACGGGTGAATGGCGCCCGCATCACAAAAACAACAGAGGGGACGCAAATGAAATACCTAGGTTTATCTATATTGCTCGCCGCAGTTTCACTTCCGGTGAGCGCCCAAGAGTACGAAGTTAGATCCGAGTTCATGTACTGCAAATTAAATGAGGGGAAGTCTATCGCCGATGCTGTGGCGGATTCCAAGAGGTATGGAGAGTTCTCAAAGTCAGCGGGCACCAAATATATGCAAGCGATTCTTACGCCTATGCATGCCGGCAACGTCAGTGACTACGATTACATAGTTTGGGGTAGCTGGCCTGACGGCTCAGGGATGTATGAGGAATGGGGTAGCTATACCAACGATTATCCTGATTACTTGGCTGAGAACCATCCGGACGCATCAGCAGCGGGAACGTGTCATACATCCGTCGCTGTCTTCAACGCAGGCGTAACACACACTCGCATTCCTTATGAAGAGCGAGACCGGAGACAACCACATCAGTTTGCTCGATGCTCGCTAAGGGACGGAGCATCAATGGATGCAGTCTACTCAGCAGCGGAGCAAAACAAGAAGCAAATGGACGAGGCAGGCTTCAAAGGGTGGGGTATTCACTACTTTTTCCCCTACCTAGGGTTTGACAGTGATCTGTCATATGACTTTGTTCAGATGAACCACTGGTATTCCTTCGAAGCCAGAGGGGATATGGCTAATAAATGGACTGACTTTGTCGAAAAGAACCCTCAGATCGAGGGCCGTATGGCAGAGCTTGTTGACTGTCATAGCTCTCGCTCGTTCGTGGGAGAAATGACGTTTAACAATTGGTAAGACTTGAACAACTAATCCATGAACCCAAGGCAATACGAAGTGTTAAAAAGGAGATAAATCCAATGAAGTATTTAATTCTTTCTATAGTAACGAGCTTGCTGTCACTGACTGCGCATGCGGATCCATTACCTCTGGAGAAGCGTCAGCCAGACACCGTAATGAACATTACATCTCTGACACTTGGAGATGAAGAATCCGTGATTAATGCGGAGGGTGATATGGGGGTCTATGGTCGTGTCTACGTGACCTTTAGGCTTACTTATGACGAAGACCGCGCCAGCGGAACTGTCTATGGCTCTGGTCGTGGCGCGGCAGGTAATGACATCGCGGTGGGCAATTTCTCAGGTCGCTGGGAAGTTATCGACGGTACGGTCACGATGCGACATGTGGTGGCTTTAAATGATGGCACCTTTAACCTTGATATTGTCACTTTCCGGCCCGTTGATAGAGAGCTAGTTGTCCGCGCTTACGTTCTAAAGTAAGTCTTGAGCCGAGCCGTATTAGGTGGGGGAGTCCCCACCGCTATTTAAGGAGACTAAAATGAAACTGATGCACACCACCATCATACTCTCCGCCCTGGTGGCTCTAGCCGTAATGGGCGCTCATGCAGGCCATCATGAGTCGGAAAAACATGCCAAATCTAAATTACAAAATGCAGTTAACCAGCTTATGGGAGCCTTTGAAAAAGAGAGTGTCGAGATGTTCGATGACGTCATGGCAAAGGACACCGACATGGTCACCTTTGGCACCGATGCATCTGAGCGATGGGTTGGATTCGATGAGGTAAGAGACTCATTCGCAAAACAGGTCGGCGCCTTTGAGGTGGAAAGCATTGATACAAAAAACCAAGTCATTAAGACCTCGAACTCTGGCGAGGTAGCGTGGTTCTCGCAGATTGTTGACTGGCATATTTCTAGCGGCGGTAACTCTCAAACAATATCGGGTATCCGCGTCACTGGAGTATTAGAGAAGCGCGGGACTGATTGGAAAATCGTCCAATTCCACACCTCGGCTCCTGTTCAGGGGCAGGTAGTTGAGTACTAACCTTTAACTACAGAGTTGTCTCACACGTTCCATCTAACCCCTTAATTCCAATACACGTTAGATAGGGATTAATGAGCCTTTGGCGCCCATACGTGATAATTGTGGTGTCTTAACGTGTTGTGGCGAGTTCTGTGAATCTTGACATGTTAGAGGTCGCCAGTTCGAATCTGGCTGGTCCTACCGAACATAAAAGAGCCTGCTAGTAGCGGGCTTTTTTGTGTTTGAAGGGTTACCACACTCTTGAACTGGCGAAGCCAGTCGAAAAACGCGACCTTGGGAAGGTTTAGTCCGCCAGAGCAGCGTGAAGGCGCCCGCAGGGTTCAATCGCCAGAGGCAATCGCGATTGAAGACAATCTGGCTGGTCCTACCAAACATAAAAGAGCCCGCTCAAAGCGGGCTTTTGGCTTTTTGTGATCTACCGAACACTGGCTGCGTCCACTCTCGCGAGCCAAATCCAGACGAACTCAAACTTGCATTAAAAATGCACTATCACGTCATCCCCCGAAACCACATACAAAACGTTACTAAAGCCTGATACCCGTCATAAGCGCGCAAAAAATTTGCAAAGAAAAAGCAAAGAAAAAGCAAAGAAAAAGCAAAGAAAAAGCAAAGAAAAGTTAATCACTACGAAACGCGATTGTAATTGAGTGACGTCAACCTTTCACGTGGCAGAAAACGCCACCCCTTAACTAACTATCACTCTATAGGTGCTAAAAAATGAAGCTAAGCTTAAGCAAGTTAAGCATGGCTGTTGCACTTGCCGTAAGCGGCGTCGCCGCCAACGCGCAGGTACTTCCCGCGCATCAGACTGAGAGCGTCTGGTTCCAGGAAGCGAATGCAAACATCGCCATGAAAGAAAAAACCATGAACACACCATCCACTGCCAAGAACGTCATTTTGTTCGTCGGCGACGGCATGGGCATTGTCACTTTGACTACCGCACGTATCTTCGAAGGCCAGTCTATCGAGGGTAACCAAGGTGGAGAAGAGCATGAGCTGTACTTTGAGAACTTCCCACACACAGCACTTGTAAAGACTTACAACACTAACTCTCAGGTTCCTGATTCTGCAGGCACTATGACAGCAATGGTGTCGGGTCTTAAAACTGATATCGGTGTTTTCGGTTATGACGAGGACACAAACCGCGGCGACTGCGACACTCTGGAAGGTAACGGCGTAACCACCTACCTTGAAATGGCTGAAGTTGCAGGCATGTCAACCGGCATCATCTCGACAGCACGGTTGACACACGCGACACCTGGTGCGCTATACGCGAAGACACCAGATCGTAACTACGAAGACATTTCAGACATCAGAGATGGCACGTCTTGCTTCGGCAAAATCGAAGATATCGCGTCTCAGTTGATCAGTCTTGAAGACAACATCGAAGCGAGATTCGATGGGGTTGATGTTGATGGTTTTGAAGTTGCTATGGGCGGCGGTCGTCGTCACTTTATCCCAAAAGATGTAGCGTTCAACGTTGAAAAGCCTGCAGAGAGCGGTGCCGAGGGCGATCGTACCGATGGTCGCAACTTGCCTGAAGAGTGGTTGGCGAAGTACGCCGACATGAACGTTGCTTATGTTACTGACAAAGCCGAGTTTGAAGCGATTGACACTGAATCAACAGACAAGTTGTTCGGTCTGTTTAACGAGTCTCACATGCAGTACGAAGCTGATCGTGGCAACGATATCGCTGGTGAGCCATCGATTGCGGAGATGACTAAAACAGCAATTGAAGTTCTCGATAACAATCCTGAAGGCTTCTTCTTGATGGTTGAGTCTGGTCGTATTGACCACGCGCACCACGCAGGAAACTACTCAGGCGCATTGACCGATACCGTAGCACTCGCCGCCGCTGTTAAAGCCGCTTATGAGGCGACGGATCCCAACGAAACACTCATTCTCGTAACAGCGGATCACGGTCACGTTAACACCATGGGTGGATACGTTACGCGTGGTAATCCTATCTTGGGTAAAGCTGTCTACAGCGCAGGTGGCGGTGCACAGCCAGCTAGCGATGGTCTTCCGTTCACTACTGTTAACTACAATAATGGTCGTGGCTTCTGTGACCTCGGAGCAGAAACTGACTCTGACGCCGGTTACAGCGATACAGACTGTCCGATCGCAGCGGGTGCGCGGGTAGATTTGACCAACGTCAACACCACAACTGCAGGTTATCACCAAGAGGCGGTCGTACCGCTCACGTCTGAGACTCACTCTGGTGAAGATATTTCTATTCACGCTACAGGTCCCGGATCATCATTTGTCCGCGGTACTGTCGAGCAGAGCATGGTGTTCCACATCATGAACAACGCTCGCCCTGTGATTACTGATTAAGGGGATTAACGATGCTACTTACTCCAAAACTTAATTTGCTCGCTTCTGCGTTGCTCGCGTTAACGCTCGCAGCTTGTTCGGGTGACGATGGACGCGATGGTGCTGTAGGACCAGCGGGCCCTGCGGGTGCCGCAGGTGCTGACGGCGCAAACGGTGCTGACGGCGCTGACGGTGCTGACGGTGCTGACGGTGCTGACGGTGCTGACGGTGCTGACGGTGCTGACGGTGCTGACGGTGCTGACGGTGCTGACGGTGCTGACGGTGAAGATGCTCGCAACGTGAAGCTGACGCGTCTCGATGTGCTGAACAACGTGAACAATGCATTCTTCGTCAACGACGAAGGGCGTATCCGTGCCATGCAAGCGTCCGACATTAAAGAAGTTCGCGGCGCAGCCAAGAACGTCATCCTCTTCGTTGGCGACGGCATGGGCCCTTCAACGGTAACCGCTGCGCGTATCTTTGAAGGCGAAATGAAGGGCATGTCATGGACCGATGGTCAGTCAACGAACTTTGACGGCCCCGAGTCTAACGATCTGTCGTTCGACCGCTTCCCGTTTGCTGGTCTCGTTAAGGTCTACAACACGAACTCACAGGTACCCGATTCAGCCGGCACCATGGGTGCGATGGTTACAGGCGTTAAAACTGATATCGGTGTCTTCGGTTACAACGAAACTGCTAACCGTGGCGACTGCGACACGACATCCGCCGCTAACGAGCTTGTTACCAGCATGGAGCTAGCTGAAATCGCTGGTCTTTCAACGGGTGTTATCTCGACAGCTCGTATCACTCACGCAACACCTGGCGCTAACTACGCTAAGTCAGCTGACAGAAACTATGAGGACAACTCTGATCTTCCTGGTGAGGGCGCTTGCTCTACTCAAGAAGACATTGCCTCGCAGCTGGTTAATTTCGAGGACAACCTCGAAGCCAAGTTCGCTGGCGTTGATATCGATGGTATCGATGTCGTTATGGGTGGCGGTCGACGTCACTTCATCCCAAGGGACACTGCGTTCAATGTCGAAAAGCCAGTTGCCAGTGGCGCTGAAGGTGACCGAACTGATGGCCGCAACCTGCCAGAAGAGTGGTTAGTAAAGTATCCAGCGGGTAAGTACGTTACAGACCAGTCTGGGTTTGACATGATTGACACCGAGAACACATCCAAAGTCTTGGGTCTGTTCAACGAGTCTCACATGCAGTACGAAGCTGATCGTGGCAACGACATCGCTGGCGAGCCCTCGCTCTCAGAGATGACGGCGAAAGCGATTCAGATTCTTGACAACAATCCAAACGGCTATTTGCTTGTTGTCGAGTCAGGTCGTATCGACCACGCTCACCACGCGGGTAACGCGTACGGTGCGCTTATGGATACCGTTGAGTACTCAAACGCTGTCCAAACGGCGGTTAATCTCACCAGTCAAGAAGACACGCTCATCATCGTTACCGCTGACCACAGCCACGTGATGACTATGGGTGGCTACGTCACTCGCGGCAACCCAATCTTGGGCAAAGCGGTCTACTCGGCAGGTGGTGATGCACAACTAGCAGCGGATGGACTCCCATTCACAACGGTCACTTACACCAACGGTCGTGGCTTCTGTGACTTGGGGGCTGAAACTGACTCCGATGCGGGTTATAGCGATACAGACTGCCCTATAACCTCGGGGCGAGTGGATATTTCATCGGTTGATACGACAGCGCCAGGCTACCACCAGGAGGCTATCGTGCCGTTAACCTCTGAAACACACGCAGGTGAAGATATCGGTGTATACGCAATTGGTCCTGGCGCCTCTCTCGTTCGAGGAACCAACGAGCAAAACGCGATCTTCCACTTCACAGACTACGCGCTCGATCTCATCGCGAAAGCTAACGCTGGCGCAATGTAAACAACTGAGCAAAAACTACAGCCACCGCTCATCTTGAGCGGTGGTTTTTTTTTATGGAGTAACAATATGAAACTTTTTTTGCCCGCGACTATTCTTCTTTCGTTTTTCACGATGCCGTTATCAGCATCGGAGTGCATCGACGCCCAAAGCGTTATCGGCGTAACCCTGAGCAGCGAGAGTGCGGCAGGGCAGAAGCAATCGCTCTCAATTTTGAGAGAGACGGACAGCAGAGTTATTTACGACTTCAAACCCCAAGGAATTACACGTGTTTACCTTCGCTATTCTGAGGAAAACATAGGTTACGAGGAATACTTCAACGCGGAGAAAATAGGTGTTGAACACGAGCCCTCACACAATAACGTGCCTGGAGGCTGGAGCGAAGTCAGAAGCTTCATATCAGACGACACGCTGGGATCACTTAAAAAGACGGGCTCAGGCAACCATCATTGTCTCGCAACGAGCACCTATGAAGGCGTGGTTAACGGCGAGACCATCAAAGCTACATTGATTGATGAGTTGAATCTGCCCATTCTTCTGGCACGAAGAACAGCAACGGGTGCTAATCGCTGGGAAGTGAATGCCCTTGAAACCAGTCGCGAGCGCATTACAACGATCTCCTCGAAGTTGGATACCTACAGAACCTATGACTTCGCCGATCTAGGTGATCATGAAGAGGAGGCTTTCTTCCGTAACAGCGGCTATCTAAAATACAAGCTTGGGCATGGACATGACGGAGATCATGACCACTGATCGCACACACAGTACAAAAAGACGCGTTCTAAGAGCCCGCCTAAAGCGGGCTTTTTTCCTCAGAAATCAGCAACACGCTCGAATTGGTCCAGGCGGTCGAGAGACAGGACCTATGGAGCACTCGATTAGCCGAGACTAACTGGCG
>CBFHHL010000146.1:0-6505 GCA_965655685.1 Luminiphilus sp. | reverse complement strand
TGATACCAAAGTGCTCGCACAAAAATGCCGCTTGAGTGCCTTTGCCGGCGCCTGGAGCACCCAATAGAATTA
This sequence comes from Luminiphilus sp., assembly GCA_965655685.1. Classification (GTDB taxonomy): domain Bacteria; phylum Pseudomonadota; class Gammaproteobacteria; order Pseudomonadales; family Halieaceae; genus Luminiphilus. Next base: position 6,433 of record CBFHHL010000146.1, on the reverse strand, counting down.
TACGCATGTTGTTCCTATTTGCTGTTATTGCTCAGCATCGCAGCCGAAGAGCGAGAAAATACACAGAGAGTGTCCCGCTTACAAGTCGTGGTAACCCTCTTCGGCTTTGGCTGCAGACCATCGTGCCTCTAACTTCTCAACCGACTCATCCTGGAGCCGGCTGCCCTCGTCAATTGCGGCCCTCTCTGCACGCCTTACGCGTTGCTCGAACCTGCGGTTTGATTTACGTAACGCGGCCTCAGCATCAACTTTAAGGTGACGCGCAAGATTCACGACGGTAAATAATACGTCACCCAACTCGTTTTCGATCTCTTCTTGGCCTCGTATTTCACGGGCCTCAGCAAGTTCACCTAATTCACTTTCCAGGCTCTCTAGAACCTTGTTGGCAGATGAAAAGTCATAACCGACTGATGACGCGCGCTTTTGCAACTTTTGCGCGCGAGCGAGCGCATTTAGGGTCTTTGGCACATCGTCCATCGCACTCTCTTGAGCACGGGCAGCACGCTCTGCAGCCTTCTCTGCCTCCCAATTCGTCTTGATCACCTCAATTGACGTTCTATCCTCAATGACACCCTCTAATTCGCCGTCTTTGAAAACATGAGGGTGGCGCCTCAATAACTTTGCCGTGATCCCTGATACGACACTTTCGAAATCAAAAAGGCCATCCTCCTTGCCTAACTGGCTGTAGAAAATCACCTGAAATAACAGATCGCCAAGCTCTTCTTCTACATGCACTAGATCGCCCTGCTCCAACGCATCAATCAGTTCCAGACACTCCTCAAGGGTGAATGGTGTAATGGACTGATAGGTTTGCTTTAGATCCCAAGGACAGCCCGTGTCAGGGTCGCGAAGCCTCTCCATTAAACGCTGCAGATCGGCAATATGATAAACGGGTGACTTGCGGCTACTCATGCTTGGTAAACGCCTGTCGACAGATAGCGGTCGCCCCTGTCACAAACAATAGCAACCACTGTCACCCCGTCGTTAGCCTCAGCAATATCGATGGCAGTGGCAATAGACCCACCAGAGGAGATGCCAGCGAAAATCCCCTCTTCACGGGCCATCCGGCGCATTGTCTCCTCGGCGCGAGCTTGTGAGACATCAATTACCGTATCGACTGCTGAGGGGTCAAAAATTGATGGCCGATAAGCCTCAGGCCACCGACGAATTCCAGGAATCTGCGACCCCTCAATCGGTTGCAAACCAATAATTTTAATACTGTGGTTCTTGCCTTTCAAAAAAGTCGATACACCCATGATTGTACCGGTTGTGCCCATGGAGCTAACAAAATGTGTGACTCGCCCGTTCGTTTGTTCCCAAATTTCTGGCCCAGTAGAACTCATGTGACCCATGGGGTTATCGGTGTTGGAAAATTGGTCAAGAACGATTCCCTCACCGCGATCTGCCATTTTTGCTGCAAGATCGCGCGCCCCTTCCATGCCCTCGTCCTGGGTAACCTCAATCAACTCCGCGCCATAGGCTTCCATTGACCATTTACGCTCCGCGCTCATGTGACTCGGCATAATAAGCTTCATTTTATAGCCGCGGATAGCCGCGGCCATTGCAAGCGCGATACCCGTGTTGCCGCTGGTTGCTTCGATGATTGTATCGCCAGGCTTGATCCGTCCCCGCGCCTCGGCCTCTCTGATCATACTCATGGCGGGCCTGTCTTTAACCGATCCAGCAGGGTTATTACCCTCCAGTTTCGCCAACACAACGCTGTTTGGATTCTTTAACATCCGCTGCAGCCGCACCAGCGGAGTCTGACCAATGGTGGACTCGATGGTTGGATATTCGTCGAAGCTCATAAGGTCAGTGTCTCAGGGGCTAATTCGGTCGTCTCGTCCGGCATTTTTCCAACGGTCAGTCAACACGTTATGTCGCCAGCTTGGTGCGCCGCTGCAAACGATTATCGTACAACGGCAAAGGCTACTACGGAATCGACCTCATCCGAAATTGACAATAAAACCTCTGTTCCGCCTATGCTTTCCAACCGCGCTTTTGCGGCCCCAGTCAGTACAACCTGTGGCTGATTCAACGCGGTTTTTTCGATTTGAATCGAGGGCATGGTTACACCGAGACGGAAACCCGTACCCAACGCTTTGGCGATAGCCTCTTTTGACGCAAATCGCTTGGCAAGCACCCGCGCATCAAGCGAGAGGCCTTGACACTCGCCGGGCGCCAGGATCTTTTGAGCAAATCGCTCACCGAACTTGTTAAACACACGCTCGACGCGCGCAATGCTCGCAATGTCTACACCGATACCAATCACTTATTCATCCCCAGCGGCCTGACCGAGGCTGCGCCATTGACTAAAAGCCTCGCGGACCTTCAGTGGTCGTCCGTCAAGCCGATAATCCACCGCTTGGCGCATAATGTGTTTAAGCGTTTGCTTGACATTATCCGCCAGTGCGGTGCCTTCGCGGTGCCAAGTATTGAGCGCGATCAAATCATACCCAGAAAGGATACCTGCCGCCTGCCCTTCCTCAGTTTCAACAAAACCGCGTTCTTGGGCAAATACGTAATGGCGATCCAGTTTGATATTCTGACCCCGATCATCCTTGTGCCACTGGATTTCATAGCCTAGCTCTTCAAACAGCGCCACCTCAAAACGGCGCAAGGTCAATTCGGTGTCTTGATCAGTCTTAAGTTCCAGCAATGCTGCGCCATAATAGGCAAAGAGTTTAGGCACTGCATCATACTTGGGGAGCAATCGGACGAGGAGCTCGTTTAGATACAAACCAGAAAACAGCAGATCACCCGGAAGTGAAATAGCCACCCCGGCATTCTCGGCTGAAGAAAGGTACTTTAGTTCCGCTGTGCCACCCAAGCCCACCAAAATTGGGCAAAAAGGCTGCATCAAACTTGAGAACGAGCCGCCTCGCTGTTTTCTGTGAGCCCCCTTCACAACCACCGAGGCTCGACCGTTTTCCGCAGTCAGCAGTTCAACAAGTAGGCTTGAGTCACGATAGGCGCGACGCCCAAGGACCCAAGCCGGTTGCACCGAACTCCTCAAGAATCACCTTCTAGCCCTAAGCTCCGCAAAGCGCGGATATCGTCAGACCAACCGGACTTTACTTTTACCCAAAGCTTCAGCATGACTTTCTGGTCAAAGGCCTTTTCCATATCACGCCGTGCCTCCGTACCGATCGACCGGAGTCTCGAGCCTCCAGTACCGATGACAATTCGCTTCTGCCCATCACGCTCTACAAAGATGATGGCACTGATGTGAAGGACACCCCTTTCGTCGTTTTGAAACGACTCAATTTCAACCGCGGAGGTGTGTGGCAGCTCATCACCAAGTTGCCTGATGATCTTTTCCCTAATGAGCTCAGCTGCCAAAAACCGTTCGGTGCGATTCGTAATCTGCCCCTCGGGAAACAAGTGGTACCCCTGGGGTAACTGCTCTCTGACAAAAGACTCGAGGACATCCAGGTTCTTTTGCCTGAGAGCTGATACTGGGAAGACGCCTGCAAAGTTTGCCCGCGATTGGAGTGCCTCGAGTTCAGGGAGAAGTGTATTGGGGTCATCCAACAAATCCACCTTATTGATCACAAGCGCAACAGGGGCCTTTGCAGACTCGATTTTCGCAAGAACCCAACTATCTTCTTCTGTCCACTTACCGCGATCAATTAGGAAGAGAACGAGATCTACATCAGACATTGCGGAGGTAGCTGAGCGATTCATGGCTTTGTTAATCGCCTTAGGCTCGTTCCGATGAAGGCCGGGAGTGTCGACGAAAATCATCTGATCACCACCTACGGTCTTTACGCCCAACACCTGCTGTCGAGTAGTCTGGGGTTTACGCGAGGTAATGCTCACCTTCTGTTCAAGTAAAAAGTTCAGCAAGGTAGATTTGCCGACGTTAGGCCGCCCTACCAAGGCAACCAAGCCACAGCGCGTGTCAGGCGAATCATCCATTAACTAGTCTCTCCAATAGGTCACCCGCTGCCACCTGCTCCGCCTTTTTTCTACTCGACGCGCGACCATAGCTTATGAGATCTCCCACCTCAGTTTGGCAGGAGACTTCAAACTCTTGATCATGGTCCTCACCCGATACAGATATAACGGCGTACGTGGGCAGAGCGTGCCCTCTACCTTGCAACCATTCTTGAAGGCATGTTTTTGCGTCACGCGTCGACGATATATCAAGGCCTTGAATATCGTCAGAAAACCACATTGAAACGACCTCACTTGCTCTTCCAAAATCAGTATCCATTAAGATCGCCCCAGCGATAGCCTCTACGGCATCCGCAAGGATGCTATCCCGATGACGACCGCCGCTTTTCCGCTCTCCGGCACCCAGCTGGAGTAAAGGACCCAGTTCAAACCGCTTGGCGAGCACCGACAAACCATCTCGGGAAACAAGTTTGGAGCGCAATCGGCTCAAACTTCCCTCGTCGAGATCGGGATAGGCCAAAAACAACAACTTAGCCACGACTGCATTTACTAGACCATCACCGATAAATTCCAGCCGCTCGTTATTGCTCGAACTGAAGCTTCTATGGGTTAGCGCTTGAATCAGCAACTCAGGATCTCCGAACTGATGTGAAATCATACGCTCGAGATTCACTAATTTGGGCTTGAATGTCAGTGTCGCCAAGAATTCCTCTCCGATAGCGCTCAGGGCGTTGTAACTGTCTCGTCAAACGTCCAGACGCCAACGATGTCTCCGAGAATCGGAAAATGCACATCATACTGTGCTGTGAGTGTGAGCTTCGATCTTCGTCGCTCAATTAGAATGGTTCCCGGGTCGACTTGATCAACAGCATTAACCGACCAAGCAGCATTCAGCTTTTTCTTGATTAACTCGGTGCTGTCAGTAGAAGGATCGTACTCACTAACTCTCGTCTCCAGCACCGAAACAACAGTTCTGTACTCTAAGTAGACCGGTGTCAGACGCAAGAACGCGGTCAATACCAACCCGCCGGAAAGCAGGTAGCACAGCAGCTTCGTGGTGGACGACCCGGTTTGCTTTTGAGGCGAGGAAAACCAACGCTTAATCAATTGAGGCCGCCCGCTCTATCGAAGCTAGGTACGCTGAAAAACGCTTCCCAATGCATCCATATAGCCACCGCTTGGCCTACGATATCCCGTTCGGGCACCTGCCCCCATACACGGCTGTCGCTGCTGTTGTCGCGGTTGTCGCCCATCATAAAATAGTGTCCCGGCCTGACCACCACACTGAAATCGCGTATTGGTCGTGACTGATCAACTTGGACAAGATGGGACTTATCGGCTCTCGGTTGCTCAAGACCTATTTGCAATCTTCGTGCGCCAGGAATTTCAGCTAACCACTCCCTGGGCACAGGGTTTCCATTGACGGTTAACTGCTTGTTTCGGTACTGAATCCGATCACCCGGTAAGCCGATTACACGCTTGATGTAATACGTGGTATTAGCATGTGGAGGGTAAAAGACCATCACGTCACCACGCTCCGGACTCGAGACATTCCAAACCTTAGTGCGGGTAACAGGCAAGCGAAGTCCATAATTGAATTTATTTACCAGGATGAAATCGCCAACCTGCAGCGTGGGCACCATTGAGGACGAGGGGATCTGGAAGGGTTCGTACAAAAAAGAACGAAGTACCAGAACGAATGTCAAAATGGGGAAGAACGACTTAGCGTACTCAACAATTACCGGCTCGCTCGCATCGCGTGTTGCTGCATCCATAAACAGCTTGGCATGCGACGATTCTGGATTCTCCCACTGAGGAAATTGATTCTGGAGCGCGGCCAATCTTTCCGCTCGTGGTCGCGCGAGGAAGACGCTATCTAGAAGCCAAATGGTGCCACTCACACCGACGATGATGGTTAGTATCAGCGGTAAATCTATATTCAAAAGCTTTGCCCTCTTCGCTGGGGTTCTAGTCTACCTGAAGCACAGCTAGGAAAGCGGTCTGCGGAATTTCAACATTCCCCACCTGCTTCATACGCTTCTTGCCCGCCTTTTGCTTCTCAAGCAACTTCTTCTTTCGCGTCACGTCACCACCATAACATTTAGCAGTAACGTTCTTTCGCAGGGCTTTAACCGTCTGACGAGCCACGATTTTACCACCAACTGCAGCTTGAATTGCCACATCGAACATTTGACGAGGAATGAGCTCTTTCATTTTCTCTGTCAGCACACGACCACGACTCTGAATGTGATCTCGATGAACGATGACAGATAGCGCATCAACCCGATCACCATTTATCAGCACATCGAGCTTGGATAGCGGCGCAGCTTCAAAGCGGTCAAACCCGTAATCGAGAGAAGCATATCCGCGGCTCGCCGACTTTAAGCGATCAAAGAAATCCAGAACAACCTCTGCCATGGGGATGTCGTAAATCACTTGCACTTGTTGACCCAGGAATTGAAGGTCGACCTGCATACCCCGCTTTTCGACGCAGAGAGTAATCACCGAACCAAGGTAATCTTGAGGCGTCAAA
>CBFHHL010000145.1:0-7078 GCA_965655685.1 Luminiphilus sp. | reverse complement strand
TCGTCGCTGTTATCTACGAAGATGGCGACTTCTAATCGCATCCAGCCCGAGGGTTCGTCGCTGTTTTTACCGATTGAGGCTAGGGCATCGTCTTTGCTTTGGCTGATCGCCTCGAGAGTAAAAAGAGTGAATACCAGCCCCGCCAGTGTCTTGCTTATTGAAGATCGGCGCATGCTTTTTCCCATTGCTGCAAAAGCCCGTCCACGTATTGTTTTCTCTCTGCGGCGCTTTCTAAATTTTTTACAAAGCGCAATGTGTCAGATCCCGCTAGCTTGAATTCCTTGGGGTTGCTCTGTAACAGCTGAATCAAGGCGTTTACCGGTACCGGTGTTGTGTCTTCAAACTTGACGCTACCACCTCCGGCGCTCACGTCAATGGTTGATATCCCCAGACGCTGGGCACGTAGCCGCATTTCAGCTTGTACGAAGAGCTGCTTTGTAGCATCGGGCAGAAGACCGAAGCGATCGATCATTTCTACCTGGACCTCATCTAATTGTTCCTTACTCTTCGCCTGCGCAACCCGCTTGTATAGGACCAAGCGCGTCGAGATATTTGGGAGATAGTCGTCGGGAATAAGCGCTGGCACGTGAAACTTTACCTCAGTCCCAGTTTCCAAGGGAGCGTCTACATCGGGAATTTCACCCTTGCGAAGCGATTCCACCGCGCGATTTAGCATCTCTAAGTACATAGAGAAGCCAACTTGCTGGATCTGCCCCGACTGCTCGTCCCCAAGAAGTTCGCCAGCACCGCGTATTTCTAGATCGTTCGAGGCCAGCATGAAACCGGCGCCAAGAGCACCTGCGGATTCGATTGCCTCGAGTCGTTTCTCTGCATCTGTGGTCAGCGTTGTTCTGGGCGGAGTGAGTAGATAGGCGTAAGCCTGATGATGCGAGCGCCCAACTCGCCCTCTGAGTTGGTGTAGCTGAGCTAGGCCAAATCTGTCGGCTCTATCGATGATGATGGTGTTGGCGTTCGGAATGTCGATGCCTGTCTCGATAATGGTAGAGCAAACCAATACGTTATGACGCTGGTGATAAAAGTCGGACATAACTTTTTCGATCGCTTGCTCGCGTAATTGTCCGTGAGCAACCCCAAACGAAATTTCGGGCATCAGTTCGCCTAACTTCCGCGCCGTCTCCTCAATGGTCTTCACTTCGTTGTGGAGGTAATACACCTGACCGCCCCGCAGTGTCTCTCTGAGAATGGCTTCTTTCACCAGTCCGATATTGTGCTCTCGAATAAAGGTTTTGATGGAGAGGCGCTTGGCTGGCGGTGTGGCAATCACCGATAGATCCCTCAAGCCTCCCAATGCCATATTTAATGTGCGTGGAATGGGTGTGGCCGTCATTGTGAGGATGTCGACTTCTGCGCGCAAAGCTTTGATGGCTTCTTTTTGTTTTACGCCAAAGCGATGCTCCTCATCGATAATCAGCAACCCCAAATCGGAGAATCCAAAGTCGGTCTGTATCAATTTGTGGGTGCCAATCAATATATCGATTTCACCGGCTTGAAGTCTGCGAATTACATCCGCTATGTCTTTTGCCGTTTTAAATCGTGAGACCACTTCAACTTTAATTGGCCATTCGGCGAAGCGGTCGTTGAAATTGTTGTAATGCTGCTGCGCAAGAAGTGTTGTGGGCACAAGCACGGCTACCTGCTTATGATTATGCGCAGCGATAAAGGCCGCCCGCATAGCAACCTCCGTTTTGCCGAAACCAACGTCACCGCAGACAAGGCGATCCATCACTTTCTGGGCGCACATGTCGGCTCTGACGGCTTCAATGGCGGCGGCTTGATCCGGCGTTTCCTCAAAATTAAAGCTTTCACAGAATTCAGTCCAGGCGTTTGCATCGAGTTTATGCGCGTGTCCGACTCGTGCTTCGCGCTTGGCGTAAACCTCCAACAACTGTGCGGCAACATCCGAAGCTCGCTCAGATGCCTTCTTTCGGGCTTTGCTCCATTGCTCAGTGCCAAGTCTATGTAGGGGCGCAGAATCCTCGTCGCCTCCGGAATAGCGACTGATTAGGTGCAGAGACCCTACGGGAACGTACAACTTATCGTCATTGGCATATTCGAGCAGCAAAAACTCTGCATCATGACCATCAATGGTTAATATCTCGAGGCCGATATACCTACCGACACCATGCTCGAGGTGGACAACGGGTAGCCCAGGGCGTAATTCGGTAAGGTCTCGAATGATCGCCTGTGTATCGGTTTCCTCCGCACGCTGCCGCCTGCGTTTTTGCGCGACACGTTGACCAAACAGCTGATCTTCAGATATCAGCGCGGGTGCATGAGGGGAGATGAAAAGCTCACGAGTAATATCAGTGACCGTAATACCAAAATCACTGCCTGACTCCGTGAATTCTTCCCAACTTTCGACGGCAGTTGGGGTCAGACCCTCGCGGGTGAGCGATTCCATGATGATTTCGCGGCGCCCAGCGCTCTCGACGCTCAACAGAACGGGTGAATCGTGCGACTGTAGAAGGATCGATAGTTTTCCAACGCCGGAGACGTTGCGGTAGCTTTCGGGGTTGGAGAAGGGCTCAGGTCGATAAGCCCCAAGCCTGTAGTGAAGCGAAGCTTCATTATTATCCCTGAACTCAACTGCACAGTGTTTACCGAAGAGGGCGTATAGGTCCTCTGGGGCGATAAATCCCCTTCGTGGCGGCACGAGCGGTCTGCGTGGATCGACACCATACTCCTCATATCGATTACTGACCTCTCCCCAAAACCGCTTCGCCGAGTCGAAATTATTTCCAACCATGACCAGTGGGATATTGTTCGGGAGGTAATCAAAAAGTGATTCACACTCGTCGAAAAACAGAGGCATGTAATACTCGGCACCTTGCGGAGCTCGACCTTGGCTTACTTCCAAAAACACGCTGCATTTTTCGGGGTCGCCATCGAAGCTGCGGTACCAGTCAATCTTGAACCGCTCAATCGCATCCGAGTGCAGGGGGAATTCGCGCGCAGGTAGTAGCTCAATACGCTCGAGGCGCTCATTCGTTCGCTGCGTATCCGGATCGAAACTTCGGAGTGTCTCGATTTCACCGTCAAACAAATCAATGCGAAGTGGTGTGTCGCTTCCCATTGGAAACACGTCAAGAAGCGAACCTCGTGTTGCAAATTCCCCATGCTCATAGACAGTATCGACACTTCGGTAGCCGTTCTTTGTGAGGTTTCGCGTAAACCGTTGGATATCGAGTTTCTCGCCGAGCGACAAACTCAGCACGCCCGTTTCAACGAAGTGTCGAGGCGGTACACGATGCATAAGGGTTGTTATCGACACGATAACGATTCCCTCGGTAAGGGAAGGCAACCGCGAAAAGGCCTTTAATCGATCCGAGATAATATCCTCATGCGGCGAGAAATTATCGTAAGGGAGTGTTTCCCAGTCTTGCAGTAAGATGATCTCTTGCGCGGCACTCAGGAAGAAGGGCAACTCGGCCGCTAGCGTATGCGCTGAGGCGGTGGTTTCTGTGATAACGAGAATTAGTGGCGTCGTTTTTGAGAGCTCAGCAACGAAGTGAGATTGTGCTGCACCACTCACTGGGCCGATTGCGGTCCGCTTACCTATTGCGTTTGGCCAAGGTATGGTGGATTGAATATCGAAAAACGATGTCATGGTTGCTCCTTACGGGGAGCGAGATATTACGTGTCACCTTAGTCGCTTACTAGGCCTGAACGGTTGCTGTTCGGGTGCTCTCGGGGCGATAATCGCAAAACACTCACATTCTGGCCCGGTAAGAGGCTATTTAACGAAAGGAAAAAGCATGGCGCCTCAAAGAAAGCGCCAGCGTCCTGACGACTATTTTGTGGATTGGAAGGAGCGCGAAGCTTTGGCCGAATCCATGATTCCTATCGTCGGTAAGCTGGCACGCGAAAAAAATGTTAAGTGCTACATCTACGGCAAATCGCTTGTGAACCTAAGCGTCCTCGACATTATGAAGACCCATCGTTGGGTACGGCAGGTCGAGGATAACGAGTTGTCTGAGTTCGAAACTATTCGCATTCTTGAGGCAATGGCAAACCTCAACCTCGGTCCGTCCCATATCGATATTGGCCGCCTGTCGGTGGAATATTTTGATAAGGAGCAAGGACAAGGCGCTTCTCTTAATGACTTCGTTGCAGATCGATTGGCACACCTAGTCGGTTCTACGGCGCGCCCGGAAGGGCCAGTCGATGTTGTCTTATTTGGCTTCGGTCGCATCGGCCGACTTATGGCGCGCATCCTTGTTGCAAAGACAGACGGAGGCGATAACTTACGTTTGCGAGCCATTGTCGTTCGAAAAGGAAGTGCACCGGATGACCTAGTGAAGCGAGCGAGTTTGTTGCGCCGCGACTCTGTCCACGGCGTCTTTCAGGGCACAATCAGGGTGGATGAAGAACGCCAGTCATTTGTTGCCAATGGGAATGAAATCAAGGTGATCTATGCCAATGCACCGGAGGATGTTGACTACGAGGCACATGGCATTAACAACTGCCTTGTCGTTGATAATACGGGCGTTTGGCGGGATCGTGATGGACTCTCCCGTCACCTGAGCGCGAAGGGGGTAAGTAAGGTTATTTTGACAGCACCTGGCAAGGGCGATATTAAAAACATTGTTGCGGGCATAAACCATCATGAGATCGACGCTAGCGATACGGTTTTGTCGGCAGCCTCGTGCACAACGAATGCGATTGTGCCTCCTCTCAAGGCTATAAATGATGAGTTCGTCATCGAGTCTGGACACGTTGAGACCGTGCATGCCTTTACTAACGATCAGAACTTGATCGACAACTACCACAAGGCAGATCGCCGAGGGCGCAGTGCACCCTTAAATCTTGTGTTGACCGAGACGGGTGCCGCCAAAGCGGTGGCAAAAGTGCTTCCCGAGCTCACCGGTAAGTTGACGGGCAATGCGATTCGTGTGCCTACGCCAAACGTTTCTATGGCGATCTTGAATGTAACCCTTTCTAAGGAAACGACAAAAGATCACCTCAACGAATTCATGCGGCAAACGGCCTTACATTCCGCATTTCGTAAGCAGATTGATTTCTCCAACTCGCCAGAGGTTGTATCAACAGATTTTGTAGGCTCTCGCGCAGCCTGCGTCTTTGACGCGCAGGCTACCATCGTCAACGGACGCCATGCGGTCCTTTATCTTTGGTACGACAACGAATACGGCTATAGCTGCCAGGTTTATCGAGTTCTAGAGAAGATGGCCGGCATCAAATATCCCACCTATCCACCTACGAATACGGGCGGTCTCTAACCGCCCATGCAGATCACCATTGAGGTGCCAGTTTTAATAGCGATCTCAATTGCAGAGAGTTGTGGTAACTCGGCGCCAGCTTGGTTAGAATTCGCGGCGCCGGATTAATACAAAACCGAGCTGCTAACAGCCGCCGGTAAACCTGTAGTTCACTTCACTGGGGGGAGTGGCCACGCTCACATCAGACAACGTCTGATCCGCTTCGGTGCAAGCTGACTACACGACAGCTAGCGGAGGCGCGCGCGCGCGTTTAGCGAACGATGATAGGGAAGGGCATGATAAAAATTCGCCGGGGACTTGATATCCCATTGGCAGGCGCTCCAGAGCAATCGATTGCTCGTGAGTTCTCGCCGCGTAATGTAGCGCTCGTCGGGGCGGACTACATTGGAATGAAACCAACAATGGCCGTCGCCGAGGGTGACACAGTCGCCAAAGGGCAAGCGCTTTTTACGGACAAGAAATGTGAAGGGGTTGTATACACGGCCCCCGCATCGGGTCGGGTATCAGCAATTAATCGAGGAGCGCGGCGCGTATTTCAGTCAATCGTGATTGAAGTCGATGAGTCTGTCGATGCGATTCGTTGGGATGCAGTAGCTAGGGAAGACATACAGTCGCTCTCATCAGGCGATATTAAGGGTCGCTTGCTCGAGTCAGGCGAGTGGACCGCCTTGAGAGTGCGTCCTTTTAATAAAGTAGCGGATCCTGCAACAACGCCCGCTGGTGTGTTCGTGACTGCCATGGATACGCGTCCGCACGCGGTCAATCCCGAATGGGTGATTGCAGAGCAGGCGGAGTCGTTCACAGTCGGTCAAGAATTGCTGGCGGCATTGGTTGATTGTCCCGTCTATGTTTGTGTGGCGGCGGACAGTCAGGCTCCGATAGCGACCCATGGCCGGGTTCAAGCTGCCAAGTTCTCAGGGCCGCACCCTGCAGGGCTCGCGGGAACCCATGTACATTTTCTTCAGGGTGCTTCGCTCACTAAGCTTGCGTGGACCATTGATTACCAAGACGTGATAGCCATCGGCAATCTTTTCTTGCGTGGTGAGGTGGATACATCGCGAGTGGTCTCAGTTTCTGGGCCGGCTACATACACGCCGGAAATTATTCGTACCGCTCGTGGTGCCGACATTGAAGCAATCACTGCCGGCAATCAGGCTGGCGGTGAGAATCGTCTGATCAGCGGATCAGTCTTAGGCGGAAGGGGTGTACAAGCACACTCCGCTTATTTAGGACGTTTTCATAACCAGATATCAATATTGTCTGAGGGAAGAGATCGGGTCTTTGTGGGCTGGTTGTCGCCCGGCACGAAGAAACACTCGGCAATGGGTATCTTTTTATCCAGCCTATTCGGTAGTAAGCCGCTCGCGATGACAACAACGACGAACGGGTCCGAGCGCGCTATGGTGCCGGTCGGCGCATACGAGCGTGTAATGCCGCTCGACGTATTACCTACGCAGTTGCTTCGAGCACTTTTGGTGGGTGATACCGAAACAGCCCAAGCTTTGGGCTGTTTAGAACTCGATGAGGAAGACTTGGCACTGTGCACGTACGTGTGCCCAGGAAAATACGAATATGGTCCAGTTTTGCGAGACAACCTGGCGCGGATTGAGAAAGAGGGGTAAGTCGTGGGATTACGCAGCACGTTAGACAATCTTGAGCCTCATTTTAAGCCGGGCGGTAAATACGAGTCCTGGTATGCGCTATTCGAGGCAGTGGATACTATTTTCTACAGTCCCTCAAGCGTGACAAAAGCTTCTGCGCACGTTCGTGACGGGATTGACCTGAAGCGGATAATGATCACCGTGTGGTTCTGCACGTTC
>CBFHHL010000144.1:0-2395 GCA_965655685.1 Luminiphilus sp. | reverse complement strand
TGGGGTAAGGCCTTACGTCTGGCTCGGGACAGCTTAGCTGATCAACTTAGTGTAAAGGCTAGAGGGTAGGTATGCAGCGCTTCTGACAGGATGCGACGATGCTGGCCGTGCATCAGTAGTAAGATTTGTATGGGAAACACGTCGAATATATTTTTTGCGCGCTAAGTAAAGCACATCAGGCTCAAATCCGCCGTGGTTTGCAAAGTTATTACAAACATGATTTCGTTACAGGCCAGTTTTTGTTGTTCAGAGAAAAACATGATCTTCCAGTGCAGAGTGAGGGGAGTAAGGTGACGCCCGAGCAGCGCGACGCGCCAATTTATCAAACGTTCACCGAGCTTTTTTCTAAGGGTTTTACACTCGACACCGTGACATGGGTATTTGTTTTAGCCACTCATATTGCGGCTGCTGGGCTCGGTATCTGGGTTGGCCTTGTTGCACTACAGGAGTGGGCATCGATGGCGTTTGGCTGGGCTTTAGCACATTTTTTCATCGGCTCTTTATCCACGACGGTTTATAGTCATCGTCTGATTGCGCATCGGGCGGTCAAGACAGTATCGGCTCCCGTACACCTGTTTTTCTGCCTATTCGGTCAAATTCTCAGCGTTCAAGGTAGCGTTCGTCGATGGTCAGCAAACCACGTTTTACACCACGGCGTGGATCGTCATGGCAAAAAGGAACTCGACCCATACAGTGCGACTTGGTTTCCAGATACGTTAAGGAATTTTCTGTGGTCCCATAGCTTAACGCACCTGTTTAATCACCCTGAATCCGACGAATACAGGCGGGCGCATAACGCGAAGTTTCACCCGATTATCGTTTGGCAAGATCGGCACTACGGCGCCTTGATCGCGTTTTGGATCTTTGCAGTTCCCGTTGGTGCGGGGTATTCACTGGGTGGAATTACAGGCGCTGTGTCGTTGCTGGCGGGCTCCATGGTGGGTAGCGTGGCCGTTCAACACAACACGTGGACGGTCAACAGCGTTACTCACTTATGGGGTTGGACCAAAGGTTTAAAAAGTTCTGCAACTAACAACTTTATTTGGCTTGGGCCAATGGGTGAAGGAAATCATCATGCCGATCATCATGACTTTCCGAGGGACTATCGAAACGGATTTGGTTGGTCCGGTTGGCTGCTGGATCCGACTCGATACGTGATCTTGGGCTTTTGCGCACTGGGATTGGTCCAAGGCCTTAATCAGGCGACGCGTCGTGACGAGGCCGAAATTATCTCGGCGCGAAAGCTGGCAAAAGTTGTCGAATTGAGTGCCCCAGCCAAAGATAAAACCGCTGTCTATGCGCAATTGGAATCTAGGGTGAGGGAGCTACGCAAAGAATGGTTGGAAGCTGTCAGTAGCTGGGAAGCGCTGCGTGCCGAATCGAAACTCCTGCAGCAAGCAAATGCGACTTATAGAGAGTTGAGTCGGGAGAGGCGACTTGCTCAGGCGCGGGTGAAAGAACGTAAGCAGGCGTTCTTTGCGGCTCTCGAACTTCTTAAGACTCAGGCGTTTCACTACGCGCACTAAACTTGCCTTCAACAGCCACTCACTGTGGGTAGCAAGGTGATGACACGCCGGTAAGTGTTATCTCATTAGGTCAAGCCGAGCGGTGATGGGGGCTGCCGGGTATCGATAACAATTTAGTCGATCCAGATTGCGATGCCTTTAATTACGTCTCTCTCATTATTTGTTACGACAAGGCCTCCCCCCGAGATTTCAGCGGTACCCATCCGTGTTGGTGAGCTTCGCTCTGTTATTACCAACGCATTGGCGCCGAGACGGGCGGCCTTCTTTTTGAGCTCATTCAAAGCGTGATCGAGATCTCTGTCTCGCGAGAAACCCGAGTCCGACGACGCACGGACCGAAGCTATTACCTCAGTGTCTTTGGGAAGTCTTGGTAGCAGGTTGACCGATCTGTAATCTTCTATTGCGGGTCTAACGTAGCCGGTAACTAAACCGGAGCCTGAAGCACAGCCGGTTATACATAGCGTAAGAAAATTCGTGATTGTCTTGAGCTTCATGTCAACAGATTACAAGTTGTTAATAACAATCTGCAAAGCGAGAAAATCTCGGGGTGGTAGATGGTGGCGTGCTTCAAATGAGTCAGATCAAAGGGTTACCCATAGTAAAATGAGTCTGCGCAAAACTGGGCGACGCAGGGTGGTTGTCCTATGGGATGTTATTGCCAACAATAAACATGTGGTACCCGTATTAGGGAGCCACTGCTTAACGCAGGTGCACTACTTATCTGCTTCAAAGTGAGACTGATTTTTCAGGGCTCATTAAACGAGGTTCCTTTGATACTCGACACCGAACGCTTACGACTTCGTCCTATTACTTCAAAAGATACCGGGGATTTACTCCTGTATCACAGCGATCCAGCGGTCGTCAGGTAC
>CBFHHL010000143.1:0-13808 GCA_965655685.1 Luminiphilus sp. | reverse complement strand
AGCGTTCAAGCGCTGACAAAATACGGCGTACTAGCCTATGAACTTGAGATGGCGCGCCCACCAGGACTCGAACCTGGAACCTGCCGCTTAGAAGGCGGCTGCACTATCCGGTTGTGCTATGGGCGCTGCGAGCGGGATTATCGCACAAACCCCCACAGTTATTCCACGATATCGCGGCCCTGACAGTCCTTTCCTGGCGTAGGTTTCTCGGTCCAAATCTGAAGCAGTTGCATAACGCCTGTCGCCACTGCGATGACTACTAGGCAGCTCGACATTACAGCCGACAGATCACTTCCGAGCGCAATTTCAATCATGATCACAGTGATCGCGGTGCAGTAGGCCGTAACCAGCATGCGGGCCGCGGTCGGAGCACGCGAATCTGCTGCGCCCTCGTGCATCGAGTTACTCAGACGAAAACCCAGCCATAGACCGACGATGCATGAAAGAAACCAAAGTGATATGGTTGCGTCTGCCATTGTAAACCTTACTTTTTTGCTCGATAGGGCAGCAGTGGTGGCTAGAATCTAATAAACTTTTTTGGCTGAGTCGAGTTTATTCCCTTCTAATCGCCGCAGCGCAATATGGCTCGCGTAGCTTTGCGAAGAAGCGCATCGGCGTCAGCATCCTCGTCGAAGGCGTCGAGCATGCGGTTATGCCGCAGGGTTGCGATTCCATGGGCAGTCGACCACATCAACGTCGCCGTTTTTAGGGAGTCACTAACTGACCCAGGTTTATGTCTTCGCAGGTAAAGGTCGATGGCTTCATGCAGGACCTGAAAGCCAGTTCGTTTTGCGCGCGCCTCAGCGCGACGACTTTCAGTATCTCCATGGTCCTCCCACATCAAACCAAAAAACGCCTTCTTGTCTACCGCATAGCTTAGATAGGCAGACCCTAGGGCGTCCAAGTGGGCAATGGTCCCATGCTCAATATTTGATTGCGCTTCGGTAATGTAATCCATGATACCGATGTGTGTTAATTCTCGTACGGCGGTGAGAAGGGCGTTTTTATCAGTGAAGTGGCGATATAGCGCAGGGGCACTAACCCCAACACGTTTGGCCACTTGCGCAATGGTAATGTCGTAGCTACCAATCGACTCGATGAGTTCAGCGGCAGCAATGATGGCACAGTTGCGTAGGTCGCCGTGATGATAGGGGCTGATCGACTGATTCATGCCGAGGCTCCGCTTACAGCTTTGAGTTCAGCGCGCACGATACGGTTATCCCGCGGTGCGCCAAGGAGCACATAGGCGGCAGGGACCAAATAGAAAGAGATGATGGTCGACAGTAAAACGCCACCCGCAATGGCCATTGCGAAAGGAGGCCAGAACTGGCTGCCTTCGAGAATCAACGGCAAGAAACCGCCAAAGGTTGTGAGTGTTGTGGAAATGATGTGTCGGCTGGAGTCGAGTACCTCGTCGCGTATTGCTTCACGGTCCCCTTTGGACGCTGACGGCGATTGCTGGAAAGAGGTCAATATGATGATGCAAGCATTAATACCGACACCGATTGAACCTACGACGCCTACCAGCGCCATGATGCCTAATGGGTAACGGAACAGTGCTAAGGCCAAGAAACTGAGCCCAAAGGCACAGACAACAACACCGAAAGCCAACGCAGTCAATCGCCACGAATTAAAGGTCAGCATAATAGTTGCGAGTAGCAACGACATTACCAAACCCACGGGTCCGATAAGGTCATTGACGACCTCGGTTCGCTCGCCGCTATCGCCGCCAAAGCTGTACCGGTATCCGTCGGGCAGGGTTATTGGATTTTCTTCTAACGATCGTCTAAGCAGTTTGAGCGCTTCTTCGGGAAGCACACCTCTGGTCAAGAACGCTTGGACTTGGTTTATGCGCTCTCCATCTCGCCTGCCAATGGGCGCGTCGTCGGGCACAATTTCCAAGCTACCGAGGGCCGCTAGAGGGATAAACCGCGGTCTGCCTGGCTGTCCGGGTATCGGGATCTGAAGACTCAGCAAACTTTCGCTGTTTTGCCACTCCTCACGTTCGAGTTTTGTGCGCACTCGAAGTTGCTCTGTATCTTCGATGACGGCACCACCGAAGCGGCCACGCAGGTAGCCATCAACCAAGGCCGCGATTTGGCTGCGTTCTAAGCCTAGCCTACGAAGCTTTTCATCATCGAACTGAAACTCAATTTTCGGCGCCGCGGGACTAATTGAGAGTTTGGTATGCGTAATGTCGGGTAGCTCTTGCAATCGCTGTCTAAATTGTTCGCCTAAGACTCTGAGAGTGTGAGTATTGGGGCCATACAAAATCACTTCCAATGGCGCATCCACCGGAGGGCCCTGATCGATGCCAAGGACCAATACCTGCGCTTGTGGGTATTTTCGGTCAAAGTCTTCCTGCAATCGCCTAATCAGTGCATTGGTTTTGTTTTCATCGCGCGTAAGCACCATACCTTCCGCCCAACCCGGCGTATGTCGCTTGTTAGAGCGCAGGTTGTAATAAAAAGCGGGTGGGCTCTCGCCGACAGACCAGTCGACTCGGCGAATTAAGGGCTCGGCTCTGAGGTCATCGTCGAGTTGTTGCACAAGTTCCAACGTAGATTCAATGCCTGCACTCTTGGGCATCTCAACGCGTAAATAGACTTGGTCACGGTCGGTTCCAGGAAAAAACTGGGCTGTTAGTGTTGAGACACTGGCGAAGCCTAAAAGCGGTATGGAAGACGCGAGCAGGACTGACGCTAGAGGGTATTTTAACGACCAGTCGATTGATGAAGCGAATCTCGCGCGCGTCTTCGTCAAAACGATGCCTGATCGCCACCATGTGGCCTTCTCACTCACTGCTCCGGGTAACAGTCGTCCACCAAGCGCAGGTGTCAGGGTCAAGGCTAACAGCAGGCTCATGACCAGCATAACGATTACGCAGGTTGCCAAACTCCCGAGAAAGTCGCCAGAAGGGCCCTGCAAAATGGCCATTGGCGTGAAGGCTAGGACTGTGGTGGCTGTCGCGCTTACAAGCGGTACGGTCATTCGGTTAACCGCTTTTTGCATCGCCTCGAGCGCTTCGTCTCCTTCTAACAGGTGTTTGCGAATCTCATCGGTTACCACTATTGAACCATCGACTAACAGTCCGAGCGCAACAACAAGGCCGGTCATGGATAGCTGGTGTATGGCGACGTCAAGGTAATTCAATGCCACCATTGATAGGAGCGTGCAAAGCGGAAGACTCAACGCAACGATCACTGCCGCGCGCCAGCCGAGCGTTACGAAAAGGACGGCTACAACGATGGCGATGCCGGCGATGATGTTTTTTGCAACACCTGCAAGACGAGCTTCGGTGTATCCACTCTGATCGTATGTCGTTTCAATGGTTAGACCTTCGGCCGCGTTCGCGCGATAGTCCTCCAAGAATTTATCGAATGCAGCACTGTACTTGTCAACCTGATAGCCCTGTCTCATTTCCACCGCGAGGAAGACAGATCGGCGCCCGTTTGAAAGGGCAAGCCGGGACGGCGGGCTAGCTTCTGCTTTAGTAACTTTAGCGATATCGCTGATGCGGATACCGGTGAGGTTGTCTTGGTCGGATTTAACAAAGGTCTCTCTGACTGACTGAACATCGTCAAAGTCACCAGCGACTTCAATTGTGAGCGCATTGCCTGGTGCCGTCAGTTTGCCCGCAGGTGTTCGAGCGTCGGCAAGCGCTAAGGTTCTTGAGATATCATCAATCGAGAGCCCAAGCGTGCTCAGCGCGACCCCGTCAATTTCAACGTTGATTTCCTCGTCTGGCAATCCGTAGTGCTTTACGCGACGAGTTTGAGGAAGTCTTCGTGCGGCGTCAGCGAATCGCAATGCTTCTCGCCGCAGTAGCGAGGGGGAGATATCAATGCCATCGTCGGCACTGATCGAGATAATCTTTACGAAGGTAGTGAATAGGTCGTCATCGAGGACAGGTTTTGAGGTCCCCTCGGGTAGGTTGGCGGCAACCCGATCCACCTTGCCTCGAAGTTCCGACCAGACACGTTTTATGTCTGCGCGGGAAAGATAGTAATCGGCTTCAATAACAATCGTAGAAACACCGTTGACCGAACTTGCGCCGAGCTCCTTTACGTCTGGGTGCTCTCTGAGCGCGTCTTCCAGAGGTTTTGTGACCAGACTCTCGACCCGCGATGGACTAGCACCCGGATAGAAGGTTTGGAGCGAGGCTACAAAAGGTGTGATGGATGGATCTTCCTGCCTTCCTAAACTATTATAGGACGTGACGCCTACAACAATGATTGATAGCACTAGAAGCGCGAGGTAGCGGCCATTTTCGTACAGACTGGTGGCAATCATCTGGCAGCCTCAGTTTACAACGCGAAATGCCGGTACGATCTCTACCGGTGATCCGGGGCTCAGCCGCTGCATGCCGGAAGCCACGACATTACTGTCGGTCGGTAGCGTTCCTCTAACAAAGACACGATCCGCCTCACTGTGGACAATTTCAACGCTCTCCCGGGCTGTAATTACTTCTCCGTCGTCGTTTTTCCTGGTGATAAGAACGGTCCACAGACCCTTATCTCCCTCCATAAGGGCGGTGATTGGCAGCCATCCACCCCTTGCGTTCACGCGCTCCTCTAATTCCAAAGCGACAGTCTGACCCACCCGAAGTTCGGGCTGCTCCGGCAGTGTTAGTACCGCAAGAACGGTGAGCGTCTGAGGATCAACGTCGGCACCGATAGTTCTCAGCTTCGCTGGGATTGATTTTCCGTCCGCAAATAAAGTGTAGCTTTCGCCAATAACTGCGAGGTCGGCAAATTTAGTCGATATGCCGACGTGCGCTTCACGCTCTCCCACTGATACCAGCCGTAGGATTGGAACGTTTGGACCGATAATACTGCCCGGTTCGCTCAGCCTCCTTGAAACCACAGCATCAAAAGAGGCCCGTAACTGACTCTTTTCAATCACTATTTCGGCGTTACGGACGCTCGCCTGCGTCGTTTCCAAGCGTGCCTCGGTAGCTTCAACAGTCAGGCGGGCGTCGTCAGCCTCTTGCTGGGAGACAAGTGACTTCGCCATCATCGTATTAACACGTTGCAGGTTTAGTTTTGCCAGCTCCAGTTGAGCGGCCACTTCCTTTTCCTGTGCTTTAGCAAGCGCTAGAGCAGTTCGCTGCTGTTGAGTATCAAGTCGCCCCAATAGTTGGCCGGTTGTGACAAAGTCTCCCTCCTTTGCAGTTAGCTCAGAGAGTACGCCTGCCACCTCGAAACCAATGTTGCTATCAGAGGCCGCCTCTACGACCCCGAGGAACCGCGTGGCAGTGGTGTAACTATCTCTCAGTTGATAGCGCTCAACGATGACGGGCAACGGTTTCGCCTCTGTTGAAATCGTGGGTTCAACGTTGGCTTCAATAGCTTTGGAACCAAAGATGACGATCCCAGCGGCGCCCAGAGCGCTAAAGAGCGTGGTGAAGAAAAATCGTGGTTTCATGCGGATAGTCGACCCATGTTAATGCAATTAACTTTAATGTTATCACCGTTAACATGGGTGAGCGAGGATTTATAGTCCTTGTCTAAGTCGAGAAAGGTGGCATTTCTTGCGGATTCACTTGCTTAGGTGAGTCGATTTCGAGACACTTTGCGGCCTTGCCGAAAGGTAAGGGTCATGGTGGCTCGAACGGTCCCCTCGCAGCGATAGATAGCGAACCCCGCCAGGCCCGGAAGGGAGCAACGGTAGTTATCGACTCGGGTGCCGAGGTGCGGCTGTTCGAGTCACCTCCAAACAACCGTCGAGCACACTATGAGTTATCAAGTTCTTGCACGAAAGTGGCGACCGTCTAGTTTTTCTCAAATGGTTGGGCAGGAACACGTCGTCAAGGCACTTACTACTGCGTTAGAGTCCGGGCGACTGCACCACGCTTACCTTTTTACAGGAACGCGCGGGGTAGGTAAGACGACCGTTGCTCGACTCATCGCGAAGAGCCTCAATTGTGAACAAGGAGTGACTGCAACGCCGTGTGGTGTTTGCGCGAGTTGTGTTGAGATTTCCGAGGGTCGCAGTGTAGACGTTTTAGAGGTTGACGCTGCGTCTCGTACGAAAGTCGAGGACACGCGAGAATTGCTAGATAACGTTCAGTATGCGCCGACTCGGTCACGGTTCAAGATCTATTTGATTGACGAAGTGCACATGCTGTCCAATCACAGTTTTAATGCACTTTTAAAGACGCTGGAGGAGCCTCCCTCTCACGTCAAATTCCTGCTTGCCACAACGGATCCTCAAAAGCTCCCGGCCACGGTGTTGTCGCGTTGCTTACAGTTCAATCTCAAGAACATGGTTCCGGCACAGATCATTGAGCATCTGCAGCACGTGTTAAGTGATGAGTCCGTTTCCTATGATTCAGAGTCATTAGCGTTGCTTGCTCGTGGAGCTGAGGGATCGATGCGAGACGCACTTTCTTTAACAGATCAGGCAATTGCTCATGGATCGGGAAAGCTGGTGGGCGACGAGGTCCGGGCTATGCTCGGTACCGTATCCCGAACCAAGGTTTTAGATTTGTTGGCGGCCATTGCAAACAATGATGCGGCGAAGGCGCTGGCCGTGGTTGATGATCTAGCCACACACTCACCCGATTACGCTGGTGCGTTGGATGAGTTGAGTTCAGTTCTTCATCAAGTTGCGATTGAGCAGGCAGTACCGGGTAGTCTCGACGAATCTTCGCCCGAGTTTGAATATCTGCGAACCCTCGCTCAGAGTGTTACAACGGATGACGCACAATTGATGTGGCAAATGGCAGTAGCCAGTAAACGAGACCTTGTCCTTGCATCGGATCCCAGAGCTGGCCTCGACATGGCTGTCCTTAGGATGATTGCATTTCGCCCTGCGGTGGTTCTATCAGGGGTTGCGGACGGCTCCAGCGGGGCACCCCCAGCAAAAAAGTCTGAACCACCGGCGATGCCGGTGGGCACTCCGGCAACTCTTCAACTAATAGACTCAGCCGCATCCAAAGTGATGGGTCTTTCCACCACGAAAAGTGGGTTAATCAATGGTTCGGGTAACGCGCAAAAGTCGATTATAAAACAACCAGATTTAAGTGCTTTTACCGCATTAGAAACGGCTCCCACGAAGACAGCTTCACCCGAAACGGGTGCCCAAGCGCTGCTTGGTTCTGATGCCGTGGCGTCGGAACCTATCGCCGATGCTAATCTGAGCGGGGAGGGTGCAAGCGCCACCCAGGTGGTTGACGATGAACTTGAGCCTGTAACAAAAAATGCAGGGACTGCAGCTCAATCCTCATCTCCTGGTGAGTACTATAGTGAGGCTGCGCCGCTACCCGATGCTGCGAGAGATGATGGTGCTGCCAGCCCCCATTCCCCGGCGCCTGAAGACAGGTCACGAGGGGTGAGTAGCTCATTGACTCCAGTGACACAAGCGACAACAACGACGCTCAATGCGGTCCCGAGTGGCGCTAAAGCGCCTGAGGACGATCTTCCGACACCTGGATCATGGCCTGATTTCTTCAACGGACTGGATTTGAAAGGTGTCGTACATAACGTGGCATCGCACTGTGAGCTTATCCAAGCCTACGACCGTACCTTGTGTTTCTCGATAGCGCCAGACAATGCCACACTCTATAACGAGCGGCACCAGCGAGTCCTGGCCTCTGCGATTGAGGCGACACTCGAGAACACAGTGGAGGTCTTCGTCTCGATACAGGCCACAAGCGACAATACCCCAGCGCGTCGTCGTGAAATTCTTGAGCAGCAACGTTTGAAAGCAGCGCAAATTGCACTGAAAGAAGATGACTTTTTATCTGCACTGCTTACTGACTTTGATGCTGTTGTGATACCAAATACGGTGAGACCGCCTCTAACGGAGCTATGAGGTAAGGTGCGATGATCTTATGAAAATGAGTCCAGCGATCCAGGAATTAATTGACGCCTTACGTCATCTCCCCGGTGTAGGCCCCAAATCAGCTCAGCGTATGACGCTTCATCTTCTCGAGAGAGACCGCGAGGCCGCTGAATCATTGGGAGAAGCGCTACTAAATGCACTCTCTCGCGTTCAGCAATGCCAACGTTGCCGAAATTTCACTGAGCTGAAGATATGCGAGGTTTGCGGTGATCCGAAGCGAGATGACACGCTGCTTTGTGTGGTTGAGACGCCCGCAGATGTACTTGCTATTGAGCAAACGGGGAGTTACCGCGGGCTCTATTTTGTACTCATGGGGCATTTGTCTCCGCTAGACGGCATTGGCCCACGAGAGTTGGGGTTGGATAAACTAGAAGGACTTTTCGCCGAGGAGGCTATCAGTGAGGTTATTTTGGCAACGAACCCAACGGTAGAGGGAGAGGCAACGGGCCATTACATTGCTGACATGGCGGGGCGAAACGGTACGGTTGTCAGTAGGATTGCCCACGGTGTGCCCCTGGGTGGCGAGCTCGAATACATTGACGCTACGACTCTTGCGCATGCGATTGGCGGTAGAAAGGTGATCAACCCGCAATGAGTTTTGAATTGATTACGTCCGAGAGACGGCTGAAAGAGGTTCTGGCTCTACATGAGGGTGAAGGTTTTGTTGCAGTCGATACCGAGTTTCGGCGTCGGGATACGTTTTATCCGCAAGTGGCACTGGTGCAGCTTTGCTGGAGAGAAACCGCCTACCTTATTGATCCGACTGCATTTTCTGATTTTTCTGCCCTCGAAGAGATGCTGGCTAATGATGATGTCATCAAGCTCTTACATAGCCCGAGCGAAGATCTGGAAGTCTTCGATCACTGGCTAGGCGTGTTGCCCAGTCCGCTTTTTGATACACAGCGAGCCATGGCGCTCCTTGGCTATGGCTTTGGCGTTGGGTATCGCCCGATGGTGGCGCAGTTCGATGGTATTGAGATATCCAAAGAAGAAACCACCTCCGATTGGCTGAAACGTCCCCTGACAACCGAGCAGCTTAACTACGCCGCGTTGGATGTGACTCACCTGCGAACGATAGGAGAACAGTTACATGCCCAAGCAGAGGAGGTGGGTAGACTTGAGTGGATATACGAGGACACTCGGAACCAGAAACCAGGAGGCAAGGGCGTTGAAAGCAAGTTTAAGTCCGCCTGGAAACTAAGCACGGGCGAGCAGGCGTTATTGCAAGCACTTATTGTCTGGCGAGAAGAGGAGTCGCAACGATCAGACCGCCCAAGAAGCTGGATCTTGCCTGACAAGGTTATGGTAGCGCTTGCCAAACGCGCGCCTGACCACATTGCCCAGTTGAAGCAAGTTGATGGGCTTCAAGACGCAATTATCCGCAAGCGAGGTCAGAGGTTGATTGGCGTGCTCGCAGCGGCGGGAGGCGGAGAGAATAAAAGTGTGATTTGGTCGGCCCCTGCTCGCGGTGTTGAACGGGATTGGATTGCCGAAATGGCCGCGCGCGTCGAAGAGGTGGCTGACAAACTTGGGGTGGCGCCGCAAATCATTCTCTCGTCACGGGACCTTGAAGCAATTGTCCAGTCGGCGAAAAACAAAACGCCGCTCCCGAGCGAGTTGACGGGTTGGCGTCTTGATATTCTCGTTGGTGAGTTGCTCTCGTCACTCGAAAACCGTGCGGTTAACGCCTAATAGAGCTAGTCCAAGACTGTGCTGCTGCCGCTACTGAGTCTATTGTGACTAACGAGGCTCACCCAAAGAGCTACCGTCAGTTGTTAGCCATGGCGTGGCCGTTCATCATTGCCAATGCCTCTGTGCCGTTATTGGGGGTGGTTGATACCGCCGTCATTGGCAACACAGGGTCGGTTATTGACCTTGGAGCCATTGCACTAGGCGCCCTGATTTTTTCCTTTGTGTACTGGAGTTTTGGATTTCTCCGTATGGGTACGACGGGGTTTGTTGCGCAAGCGAAAGGGGCGGACGATCAGGAGGAGGTTAGAGCTGTCTTTGGTCGAGCAGGCCTAATCGCGCTTGCGGTTGGGACTGCGTTGCTACTACTCCAGTTGCCCATTGGCGTGATTGGCTTTTCTTTCTTATCAGGTGGGGAAGCTGTCGAATCAGTCGCTAAAACCTACTTTTTTACGCGCATTTGGGGAGCACCCGCCACGCTGGTGATCTTCGTGATAATGGGGGTCTTGATAGGTCTTGGCGAGTCACGTGAGTTATTAAAGCTTCAGCTCTTTCTCAACGGATCCAATATGATCCTCGACGTTGTTGCAGCTGGATTTTTGGGTCTCGGGGCTCAGGGTATAGCCATTGGAACCCTCATGGCAGAGGTAAGTACCTGTGTTCTCGGTTTTTACCGCTTGCGATCTCTCCTAGCTAATCTGCGGGAAGTGCAAGCGGAGTCCAATGAGTTTTGGCCTTGGCATCGCATTCGTGACATGTCTCAGATGTGGGCACTGATCAGTGCGAATATCGACATCATGATTCGCACGTTGTTACTTGTATTTGCGTTTGCCTATTTTACCAACGAGGCGGCTAAATATGGCGTCGTGGCTCTCGCTGCCACACACATTGTTCTTCAAATTATGGCGTTCACAGCTTTTTTTCTGGATGGTTTTGCCTATGTCGCCGAGACTGAAACGGGACAAAGCTATGGGGCAAAAGACAGGCATTCGTTTGCTGTCGCCTTGCAAAAAACGACAATACTGGCCGGTGTAACAGCAGCTTCGCTCGCTATTATGGTAGCGTTTGGGGGTGCGGCACTAGTTGGATTGATGACGGACTTAACCGAGGTTGTGGTACTCGCAAACGCGCTTTTACCTATTTGTGCCGTCTATGTCTTCACATCGTTCCCTGCCTTTCAGCTCGATGGCGTTTTTATCGGCACCTCGCGAACGAAAGAAATGCGAGATGCCTCTATAATGTCGGTTTTGGTCTTTCTGCTGGCAGTTTGGGTGCTCGGCGATAAGCTTGAGCTAGAGGGGCTTTGGTGGGCGATGGTGGTTTTTGTAGTAGCTCGAGCACTGAGTCTCTGGTTCTATTTTGCCAAAGTGACAGAGCGCTTTAGCTCGATGGAAGAAAGGGAAGCAGGTTAGTTTCATGGAAGTAAAAGTACTTGCGAGTAATCGAAAAGCAGACACTTACTTATTTGTTGCAGCGGATAAGGATATGGGTGAGTTGCCTGAGGCGCTCCTTACATTACTCGGTGAGTTGCGAGATGTATTGGAAATGGATTTAACTCAAGAGCGGCAATTGGTGAGGTGTACAGGAGAAGAGGTGTTAGCATCGATCGCTGAGGTCGGTTACTACTTGCAGATGCCACCAGTGGAGTTCACACAGTCATGATGACCGCTACCAGTTATCTGCTTGCTATGTTGATTTACATTTCGGCGGCGCTGATAGGTTCCATGCTAATCAAGAAACTACTGTTTTTTCGGTTGTCACACCGACTTGGCTGCGCGCTTACAGGACTAACTGCGGGTCTCCTGATAGCTCCTAGTTTCTCGTCAAGCGAGGCAAGCACACTCGCGCCCGCATTTGTGACAGCGATATTTAACATCCTATTTGCCGGTGGATTAGAGGCCGCCACGCCCGCGCTTCTAATGCTGGCCCTCGGTGCAGTCCTCGGAGTCACAGCGGGCCTTATGTGGGGCCGCTTGTCTACCTCTCGTCTTGAAGTGCACTGATCTCAAACCAACTCGCGTTGGGTAAAAGATCTCGAAAACCACAACATCATCCGTTAGTCTCACGTCTCGACTGTAGGGAGCTGTAACATGAAATTCACTGGAACCGAAAACTACGTAGCAACTGACGACCTCCGCATGGCGGTGGACGCGGCTGTTGCCTTGCAAAGACCACTGCTTATCAAGGGGGAGCCGGGTACCGGTAAAACAATGCTTGCTGAGGAGGTCGCTTCGGGTCTGGGTAAGAAGCTCATCCAATGGCACATCAAGTCGACCACAAAGGCGCAACAAGGCCTTTATGAGTATGATGCTGTGTCTCGACTGCGGGATTCGCAGCTCGGCGGTGAGGGCGTCCATGACATCGCTAACTACATCAAGCGTGGAAAGCTCTGGGAGGCGTTTGATGCCGACGAGCAAGTGGTTCTCCTTATTGATGAGGTAGACAAGGCCGATATCGAATTCCCCAACGACCTATTGGTTGAGCTCGATAAAATGGAATTCTTCGTTTATGAAACCGGTGAGACGGTAAAGGCAAAGCACCGTCCAATTATTATCATTACCTCGAACAATGAAAAAGAGCTCCCCGATGCATTCTTGCGCCGTTGCTTTTTCCACTTCATCAACTTCCCCGATCGCGACACGATGCGACAGATCATCGATGTGCATTATCCAACCATCAAGAAGGACCTCGTGCAGGAGGCCTTGGAGGTCTTCTTCGAGCTCCGAGCAATCCCCGGATTAAAGAAGAAGCCATCAACTTCCGAGCTGATCGACTGGCTGAAACTCCTCATGGCAGACGAGATCCCAGACGAGGTGCTCAAAAATCGTGATCAGTCCAAAGCAATCCCACCTTTATACGGTGCGTTAGTGAAGAACGAGCAGGACGTGCAGTTGCTCGAGAGACTAGCCTTCATGCACCGCCGTGAGAGCAATCAATAAGGGGTAAGCGATGCTCGTCAACTTCTTTCAGGCGCTAAAAGATGGCGGTGTGCCGGTTACACCGCGAGAGCTTTTGGACTTGCTTGCGGCAATGAATAAGCAGCTGGTGTTTGGCAGTATCGATGATTTTTACAATCTATCCCGTGCCGTAATGGTCAAAGATGAAAAGTACTACGACCGTTTTGATCGCGCGTTTGGTCTCCATTTTCGAGACCTAGAGGGCGTTGACGATGTTATAGAGGCGTTGATTCCTGATGATTGGCTGCGTTCTGAGTTCGTGAAGCAGTTGTCTGACGAAGATAAAGCAAAGATCGAATCGCTAGGTGGTCTAGAAAAGCTGATTGATGAGTTCAAGAAGCGTCTTGAAGAGCAGGAAAAGCGTCACGAGGGCGGTAACAAGTGGGTTGGCACAGGCGGAACCTCACCATTTGGTAATGATGGGTTCCATCCAGAGGGTATTCGGGTCGGCGGTCAGGGCAAGAACAAAAAAGCCGTCAAAGTCTGGGATCGTCGCGACTTTAAGAACCTCGACGATAGCGTTGAGATTGGCACGAGAAACATAAAGGTAGCGCTGCGGCGGCTTCGAAAATTTGCGCGGACCGGCTCTGCGGATGAGTTGGATTTGGACGATACCATCAGCTCCACTGCCCGCAACGCAGGTTTGCTCGATATTAAGATGGTGCCAGAGCGCCACAACGCCGTTAAGGTTTTGTTGTTTCTTGATGTGGGTGGCTCGATGGACCCGCACGTCAAGGTCTGCGAGGAACTGTTCTCGGCTGCACGCACCGAGTTTAAGCACCTAAAACACTTTTACTTTCACAACTTTCTGTATGACAACGTTTGGGAAAACAACATCCGTCGTCATAACCAGCGAACCGCTTTGCACGATGTCATGCACAAGTTTGGCCACGACTACAAGGTGGTGATCGTGGGTGATGCGTCGATGTCTCCTTACGAGATCGTCCAGCCTGGCGGTAGTGTAGAGCACTGGAACGAGGAGCCGGGGGCTGTTTGGCTAGAGCGACTCCGCTCAACCTATGAAAAATGCGTTTGGTTAAATCCTGTACCCGAGGACGAGTGGCAGTACACACAATCGATTTCCATCACTAATCAGTTGATGGAGCAAAAAATGTATCCCCTGACGCTCGGTGGTCTAGAGGATGCGATGGGCTTCCTCGCTAAATAAACAAGGTTCCACATCCGAGCGACATTGGCTAGACTCAGAGGTATAACAAAAAAGCTCTGAGGCCCCCTAGATGTCTAACAATAAAGTGTTTCTAAGTTTACTCGCGACCGCTGTACTTGCTGCCTGTGGCGGATCTGATGCGCCTA
>CBFHHL010000142.1:0-30241 GCA_965655685.1 Luminiphilus sp. | reverse complement strand
GGTCCATAATGATCGATTACATGGGTCATGATCCCGCTACCAGAGGTCAGAGTCATGAACATTGAACGGAAACCAATAAGCCCCCGTGCTGGCACGATGAATTCGAGTCGAACACGGCCGCTCGTATCCTGCACCATATTTTTCATTTCCGCGCGACGCTGCCCTAGCTCCTCCATAACACCACCTTGGTGCTCAGATTCGCAGTCAATTACGAGTTGCTCATAGGGCTCACAGAGCTCACCGTCGATCTCCTTCTGAATGACCTCTGGTCGCGAAACACCGAGCTCAAAGCCCTCGCGACGCATACTCTCGATGAGCACTGACAAGTGCAACTCACCACGACCCGACACAACGAATTTGTCGGGACTGTCGCCCTGCTCAACACGCAGTGCCACATTGTGAATCAGCTCACGATCTAATCGCTCTTTGATATTCCGTGACGTAACGTACTTACCCTCAAGGCCAGCAAAGGGAGAGTCATTTACTTGGAAGGTCATGCTCACTGTGGGTTCGTCAACCGAGAGCGGGGGCAATGCGTCGCTGGCAGCCGGGTCACAGAGCGTGTCAGAAATGTTGAGCGCATCGATGCCCGTCACGCAGACAATATCGCCCGCTTCCGCCATTTCGACCTCAACACGCTCCAAACCGTGATAGCCCATCACTTGCAGGATTTTACCATTACGGGAGGAGGCGTTGCGATCAACAACTGAAACCTGCGTGTTTGGTGTCAGCTTCCCGCGAGTGATTCGACCCACACCGATAACGCCGACATAGCTGTTGTAGTCCAATGCGGATACCTGCATTTGGAAAGGGCCGTCAGAATTTACAGCTGGCGCCGATACGTGGTCCACAATCATGTTGAACAGCGGCTCCATGTCATCCGACATATTGTCCGGATCATCACCGGCAATGCCATTCAAGGCCGAGGCGTACATAATCGGGAAGTCAAGCTGCTCGTCAGTCGCCCCCAAAGAGTCAAACAGATCGAACACCTGATCAATTACCCAGTCTGGACGCGCCCCCGGGCGATCAATTTTGTTAACCACGACGATGGGGTTTAACCCGCGCTCGAACGCTTTGGATGTCACAAATCGGGTCTGTGGCATCGGCCCATCAACGGCGTCAACAATGAGCAACACACTGTCTACCATCGACAAGACGCGCTCGACCTCACCCCCAAAATCTGCGTGCCCAGGGGTATCTACAATGTTAATTCTGTAATCGTTCCAACGAATCGCTGTATTCTTCGCGAGAATCGTGATCCCTCGCTCTCGCTCTTGATCGTTTGAATCCATGATGCGCTCAGCACCTTGGCTTTTTCGATCGAGCGTCCCCGACTGTTGGAGCAAACAATCAACCAGGGTGGTTTTACCGTGGTCTACGTGTGCGATGATCGCTATATTTCGAAGATTCTCAATCACAAGGACATTCTCTATAGTTGGGGCATTGGGATCTTGGGCGGGCGCGACTGTACCACAAGCGGCGTAAGTGGAGATCGTAAAAAAGCCCTTATCACAGCGATTCCTTACCGTCAAAAAAGTAAAACACCGCTCGCCTTAAGTGGGTGCCCGGAGCTCAGGGGTACCGGGCTTAAACACTCACCCTCTAACGCACCAAAATATTGCACTAAAAAAGTGCAATACCGGATATTTTGCACCAAAAAAAAGCGCTAATTTAACTTCCAAAGACACCAATATTTCATAAAACCAGTAAAAACATTAGCTTAACTAACTCTATTTTTACATCGAGAAGTGGCACAAGCTTTGCTAAGATGTCACAAGAAAGTGCATAAGCCTTTGGGTTACGCACACTCAAACCGATTAGATCGGCTACTACAGTCCTTAGGAGGCATCCATGTCAGAGCGCACGCTCAATTTGATAAAAGACAACGATATTCGCTGGGTGGATCTGCGCTTTACCGACACGCGCGGAAAAGAGCAGCACGTCAGCATCCCCGCAAGCTACGTCGACGAAGATTTCTTCGAAGATGGCAAGATGTTCGATGGATCATCGATCGCAGGTTGGAAAGGCATCAATGAATCAGACATGATCCTCATGCCCGATGACAGCACATCTGTTATTGACCCCT
This sequence comes from Luminiphilus sp., assembly GCA_965655685.1. GTDB lineage: Bacteria > Pseudomonadota > Gammaproteobacteria > Pseudomonadales > Halieaceae > Luminiphilus. Next base: position 28,152 of record CBFHHL010000142.1, on the reverse strand, counting down.
TCACGGATGACGCGACTGTCATCTTGCGCTGTGACGTTGTTGAGCCCTCGACAATGCAAGGTTACGAACGCGATCCGCGCAGTGTGGCGAAGCGCGCTGAAGCGTACCTTGCGTCAACCGGTTTGGGTGACACCGCATTCTTCGGCCCAGAGCCCGAGTTCTTTGTGTTTGATGACGTCAAGTATAAGGTCGAAATGCAAGGCGCGAGCTACGAAATTAACTCAGAAGAAGCGGCTTGGGCATCAAACGACAGCTTCGACGAGGGCAACACGGGGCACCGTCCTGGTGTTAAAGGCGGCTATTTCCCTGTGCCACCTGTCGACTCCCTGCACGATATTCGCGCAGCAATGTGCTCAGCAATGGAGCAAATGGGTTTAGACGTTGAAGTACACCACCACGAGGTTGGCACTGCTGGCCAGTGTGAAATCGGCGTACGCTTCAACACACTGGTCAACAAGGCTGACGAGGTACAGATCCTGAAGTACTGCGTGCACAATGTTGCTCACGCTTATGGAAAGACCGCGACCTTCATGCCAAAGCCGCTGGTTGGCGATAACGGTTCAGGTATGCACGTGCACCAGAGTGTTTCAAAAGATGGTGTGAACACGTTTGCAGGTGACGAGTACGCAGGTCTATCGGAGACCGCGCTTTACTACATCGGCGGTATTATCAAGCATGCTCGCGCGATTAACGCTTTCGCTAACGCGTCCACAAACAGCTACAAGCGGCTTGTCCCAGGCTTTGAAGCACCCGTCATGCTCGCATATTCAGCACGTAACCGCTCTGCTTCGATCCGAATTCCTTACGAGCCCTCGCCAAAGGGTAAGCGTATTGAGGTGCGTTTCGGTGATCCGACTGCTAACCCTTACCTTTGCTTCGCGGCAATGCTGATGGCGGGTATCGATGGCATTCAGAACAAGATCCACCCCGGAGATGCGGCTGATAAGGATCTTTATGACTTGCCTCCAGAAGAAGCGGCCGAGATTCCCACTGTTGCATCAACTCTCGAAATGGCACTAGCAGCCCTCGATTCGGATCGCGACTTCCTGACGGCCGGTGGTGTTTTCACTAATGACATGATCGACGGTTACATTGCGTTAAAGAGCGAAGAGGTTGAGCGATTGAACATGACGACTCACCCCGTCGAGTTCGATATGTACTACTCAGTCTGACGACACAACAAAAGAAGCCCGCAATCCATCGCGGGCTTTTTTTTTGCTCTAGATTTTGATCAGTCGCGTAGCAACGGAAGAAACGCACCAACATAGTGCAAAAGTGAGCTAAGGGAGATCTAAGTGAAAAAATATATCTGCGCTCTAGCTTTGACACTTCTTTCAATAGCAGGGCCAACAAACGCTCAAATATATAAGTCCGTTGATGCTAACGGCGTGGTGACTTTCAGCGACAAACCACCGGAGGGCGCACAGGAAACATTCGCACCGATTCCATCGCCTACTCAAATCAATAGTATGCAGGCCATGCCGATTGCGCCCCCTGAATCGCTTACGTCCATTGAAGACAAAGGGAGGGATGGTGATGAGGCGGAGAAAAAGATCAGCATCTTGAGCCCCTTAGATACCACAACGATTCCCATGGGTGCGGGCATTTTCGATGTCTCAGTAAAGACTGAACCCGCATTGATAGAGGGTGAATCTTTGGGGCTTTATCTTGACGGCGTAAAAGTGGGTGAAGGTCAAACAGCGTTGAAGTGGACACTGACTTATGTGATACGCGGGGCACACAAATTACAAGCAAAGTGGCTGGCAGAGGATGGTTCTACACTCGCGGTTTCTGACCCTGTCACCGTATTTGTTTTGAGACCCTCCATCCTATGAGGCTGTCCATGTTTTCTGGCACCGGAAAATGTTGACTCAAATGAGCTGTGTGTTCCAGTGCCTCAGAGCTGTGAGCCCGATAGTCGTGGGCTTTGCAGGATGAACATGTCAGCGAGCTTTGACCTCGACTCCCTTACAACCTGTGTCGTTCTTATCGACGAATATGGCGCTGTCGACTCGCTAAATCAGGCGGCTCAAGTTTTGCTGGAAACCTCGGCTCTCCGCGCAGTAGGGCAGCCCTTTGATGAGCTCGCCAGCCCGTCATCTGATGCAGAAATTCATTGGCATGAAACGCTTGCAAGCGTAGCAAGTACTCGCCTACCTGCCGTCAGCCGAGATCTAAAATTAAGCCTTAAAACGGGGCGCGATATAACGGTAGACGTAGTTATCACACCGCTCAACTATGACCGTGACTCACGCATACTCCTGGAGATATCTGCACTCGATCGTGCGCGCGCCATCAGCGAAACCGAGAATTTACGTGAAGCCCAAAGTCGACTTCACGACGTCGTTAAAGGCCTGGCCCACGAAGTGAAGAATCCTCTCGGTGGAATACGAGGCGCAGCACAACTCTTAGCGAGAAAGTTTCCAAATGACGAGCTCGAAGAGTACGCGAACATCATCATCTCTGAAGTCGATCGTCTTCAAGCATTGGTAGATCGCCTGTTGGGGCCGAGAGAATCGCTCGACAGGCAACCCATGAATATTCATGAAGTTACTGAGCGTGTGCGTCAACTGATAGAGGCGGAAGCAGGCGAGAATATCAGGGTGATTCGCGATTACGATCCCAGCCTGCCCGAGTTCAACGCAGATGCGAACCAACTTACGCAAGCGGTACTCAATATTACACGGAATGCCTGGGAGGCCTCTCCTCACGCCTGTGCAGTCACACTTAGAACGAGAAGCAAGCGCCAATACACACTCAATGGCCAGCGCCACAAGTTGGTCTGCGCCCTTGAGATCATAGATGAAGGCCCTGGGATTCCAGAGGATCTTATGGCCTCAATATTTTTACCGCTAGTGACCTCGAGGCCAGAGGGTAGCGGTCTGGGACTGTCGCTTTCACAGATGATTCTGACGCGACATGGCGGCGTCATTCAGGCAAGCAGCCAACCGGGAAATACGTGTTTCACACTACTTCTGCCAATGGATAACTCGTAATGACAGGTAATAATCAAATTTGGGTGGTAGACGACGATAACTCCATTCGCTGGGTCATAGAAAAAGCACTCAGCAGCGAGGGCATCGCATGTAAAACTTTTGAAAACGCATACCAGCTAATCGATGCCCTCGAACACGAATCGCCTAAAGCGATTATCAGCGACATCCGAATGCCCGGTATGGACGGCCTTACGTTGCTGCGTGAGCTCAAAGTGATGGCACCCAATACCCCTGTCATCATCACTACTGCGCACTCGGACCTAGACAGCGCGGTCACCTCCTACGAGTCCGGTGCATTTGAATATCTACCAAAGCCCTTTGATATTGATGAGATGATCGAGGTCGCCTCAAGAGCATTGGAACACACGCAAAAGGATGCCGCTAACGACCAAGTAGATCCCAACAGTAGCAAAGAAATCATTGGGAATGCGCCTGCCATGCAAGAGGTTTTTCGAGCAATCGGTCGACTATCCCAGAGCGCGATAACGGTCCTCATAACCGGTCAATCAGGGTCGGGCAAAGAACTGGTAGCGCGTGCGCTTCATCAACACAGCCCAAGAGCAAAAGCACCTTTCGTGGCGCTCAATATGGCCGCCATTCCCAAGGACCTTATGGAATCTGAACTCTTTGGCCATGAAAAAGGCGCGTTCACAGGTGCTGCTGGTCGACGCGAGGGACGATTTGAACAGGCTAACGGGGGCACCCTATTCTTAGATGAAATAGGCGACATGCCCCACGAAACCCAAACGCGATTACTCCGAGTGCTGGCTGAGGGAGAGTTCTTCCGCGTCGGTGGAGCTACAGCAATCAAGACAGATGTCCGGGTTATCGCGGCAACACATCAGGACCTAAGGGCACTTGTTGCCGAGGGCTCGTTCCGAGAAGACTTGTATCATCGGCTGAACGTCATAGGCATAAACGTGCCAAGACTCGCCGAGCGTAGAGAAGATATCCCGCTTTTGCTGAATCACTTTTTAGCAAAAGCCGCATCTGAATTGGGCGTACCCACCAAAGAGCTATCGACTCAAGTGAGAGAATACCTCAGTGCACTCGATTGGCCGGGCAACGTCCGCCAACTCGAGAACACCTCCCGCTGGCTCACCGTGATGGGCGCGGGCAACACCATTTTAATGAGCGACCTGCCGCCCGAGTTGGTGTCCGAACAAAACCACAGCCGCCAACCCGATGGATCTTGGGAGAAACAGCTATCGGATTGGGTTCGGGCAAGACTACGGGCGGGAGAAACCAATGTACTCAAGCACGCAATGCCTCAGATCGAATCGATCATGATGAGTGCGGCGCTCGAGCACACCGCGGGTAAGAAAGCAGAAGCGGCTGAGCTTCTCGGCTGGGGTAGAAACACCCTCACGCGAAAGCTCAGTCAGCTTGCTTAATGAGTCGCGCCCTCAGCGGGTTGATCGCCACCCTGCGCCGCTTGCTGTGCCATTGCTTGGGCATATAACGCGTCAAAATTGACGGGTGCAAGCATCAATGCAGGGAAGCCGCCTTTGACAACAATGTTATCGATTGCTTCACGCGCGTAAGGAAACAGAATATTGGGCGCTACGGTTGCGAGAATCTGCTTCAGAGGCTCAGCTTCGATGCCCGACGCAAAGAAGACACCCGCCTGCTGAACTTCAACCAAAAACGCATTCTTCTCTTCGATTTTCGCTGTCACAGTAATCGACAGCACCACCTCGTGGTTACCATTATCATCAGCCTTTGAAGAACGCGTGTTCAAATCAACATTAACGCTTGGCTGCCAATTCTGACGGAAAATATCAGGCGTCGCCGGTGACTCGAACGAGATATCTTTGGTGTACATGCGCTGCATCGTGAACTGCTGCTGTACTTGGTCTTCCTGCGCTGCACCTGCAGCTTGCTCTTCCGCCATTGCGGTGTCTCCTATGTTCGACGTTTATTACGCTTCTGTCTGAAGCACAGAATCTAATCGTTGTTGTCGCTCGAGGCTATACAATTCATCGCAGCCGCCGACGTGCTGATCGCCAATCCATATCTGAGGAACGCTCGTTCCCCCTGCCATGGCTGCCATCTTCGCTCGCAGCGGCGCATCACCATCAACAGGTATTTCGTTAAAGGCAATGCCCTTGCTGTTCAATAGTCGTTTCGCACTGATACAAAATGGGCACCATTGGGTTGTGTAAATCGTTACTAGCTTCACTTATTTGTCACCGGCAGTCGCTGCTCGTCCCAGTTCATCATGCCACCGGCCATACGGTGTGCTTGGGAGAATCCATCGGCCCTGAGCTGCTTGACGGCTGCGCTCGCGCTGGTGCCCATGCGACAAACAACTATCACAGGCTTATCTCTATAGTTCTCGATCTCACCTAAACGCCCGGGTAAATTTGCCGAGGGGATGTTTACTGCTTCTGGAATATGGGCGCGCTTGTACTCTTTCGCGTCTCTGACATCCAGAAATACGCCGCCTTCTCTGTTGGTAAGGTTGATAGCCTGCTGCGGACTCAGTGCCGGTCCGGCTTTGCGCGACTCGGTGAATACCAGCAAATTCAAGCTTAAAAGAAGCGCAAACACCAATACCCACTGCTCGGAGATAAAAATCAGGAAATGGCTAAAAGACACGGGTGCTCTCTGGCCTCGCAAGGCATTTAAAAGGCCGGAGTATACGTGCTTCACACTACGCTCTCTAGTGGCACTATCACCATGCGACAAACACGCGCCAGATATGGAACAAGGGTGATCTTTCGCCGCTATGACTGCTAATATCTTCTGCTCGGTAAGAGGAACCCTTATGCCCCCCATGAGCCCCGTTGCTTCACCCACAGTCTTGGTCATTCTCGATGGCTTCGGATATCGAGAAGCAAGCGAGAACAACGCTATTTTCCATGCGAAAACACCCACCTTTGATCGGTTGTGGCGGGAGGGCGAGTCGACATTAGTATCGGGCTCTGGCTTGGATGTAGGACTACCGCACGGCCAGATGGGCAACTCTGAAGTCGGGCACATGAGCCTGGGATCTGGTCGAGTTATATATCAGAGCATCACGCGAATCGACAAAGCCATTAATGACGGTGAGTTCGATAAGAACAAAGCCTATTGTGATGCGATCGATGAGGCGATTGCCGCCGGTGGCGCAGTGCACTTGTTTGGTTTGCTCTCTGACGGCGGTGTTCACAGCCACGAGAACCATATTTTTGCTGCTGCACGCCTAGCGCAAGCGCGAGGCGCTAAGGCTATTTACCTGCACGCATTTCTTGACGGCAGAGACACCCCGCCACGCAGTGCCCAGACATCACTGGAGCGGGCCGAGGCAGAGCTGGGTGCACTGGAGGTAGCCCGAATCGCAACCATACAGGGTCGCTACTTTGCAATGGACCGAGATAAGCGGTGGGATCGAACCGAATCGGCAACTAAGCTATTGGTCGAAGGTGAGGCCGCATTTAGCTTCGACTCAGCACTTGAAGCGCTCAGCGCCGCCTATGATCGTAAGGAAAATGATGAGTTTGTCGCACCGTCGCGCATTGGCGCAGCTGTCCCAATAGCCGATGGCGATGCCGTTCTGTTTATGAACTTCAGGGCAGACCGTGCACGACAGTTAACACAAGCCTTAACGGATCCCTCATTCGGCGAGTTCTCCCGCCGCCACCCTACAACTTCCTTTGTTGCGGCAACCGAATATTACGAGGGCTTGAATGCACGCGTTGCCTTCTCACCCGATGTCGTTCGCGACACCCTCGGCGAGGTCATCGCAAACAACCGAATGAAGCAAGTTCGTATTGCTGAAACCGAAAAATACGCCCACGTAACCTTTTTCTTCAGCGGCGGGCGCGAGGCTCTGTTCGATGGTGAGGACCGGATCCTTATCCCCTCGCCCGATGTTGCCACTTACGACTTACAGCCGGAAATGTCAGCGGTTGACGTCACTAACGCCGTTATCAGCAGCATAGAAAATAAGTCACATGCGCTCGTCATAGTGAACTTTGCCAACGGTGACATGGTGGGCCACACAGGAAACTTCGACGCGGCAGTGAAAGCCGTTGAAACGCTCGATAGTTGCATCGCCAAGCTAGAGAAAGCCATCTTGGCTGCGGGTGGACAAGCGCTTATCACCGCCGACCACGGAAACTGCGAGCAGATGCATGATCACGATACTGAGCAACCACACACTCAACACACAACGGAACCGGTTCCGCTATTCTACATCGGAGGCCAGCAACGGCGCTTTAGAGAGGCGCCCGGCATTCTTGCAGATATTGCGCCGACGGTGCTGGATATAATGAACCTCCCGAAGCCGCTTGCTATGACTGGTGAGTCACTGCTTGAAGCTAACTCCTAGGGCGCGTTGATACCCCGCATGTATGTCCACATGCCACTTAAGATGTCACTCCAGCTGCCACCAAAGACGCCACGCCACGGCTGTCTGCACACACCCCTACGCATTTGCGCAATCGTTGTTGGACTCTTTGCAAGTACTGAGCTCAATATTGCGGTAGCACAATCCGCAAGTAGACAGCCCATGTCTGAACCGGCGACGGTAGAGGAAGCCAAAGCAGAAATCGAGAGGGTCAATCAGGCTATTGCTGCGCTTGAGGGAATGGTCGTATCGAGAGCAAACGAGCGCACTGAACTTCAAGACGCGCTTCGCAGGACCGACACAGCGATTTCGGCAGCTAATCAGTCGATTGACAAAAGTCGCCGGAGTATCGAAACGCTGAGTCGATCTATAAACAACTTGGAAGCAGAGGCGGTAATACTTAACCGCAACATTAGCGCGCGCCAATCGCAATTGGAAAAGGCTCTAAGCGCCTTTTCTATTTTGCGACAAGGCGGCGACTTAAAGATTTTGTTCGGCGACAGCAGTGCACACGAAACCGAGCGCCATCGGGCTTACTTCGACATCTTAATGAGCGAACAACTGGCTGAAATAGAGGCGTTTAAATCTGCTGTAAGCGCGCTGGATGCGAATCAAAAGGCACAAAAAACAAATCGACTTGATCAAGAAAAGACGAGAAAGCACCTCGAGGCACAACGAGGCGAACTATTAATGCAGAGGGCAAATCAGCGCACTATCATCGCTGAGCTCACCGCTTTGCTGAAGCGCGATGGCCAGCAAATCGAAGCGCTAAGAGAAGACTCAGCACGTCTAAACACGCTTCTTACCGAGCTGACTCGCCGCATTGCCGACCTCAATTTACTCGGTGACTTCGAAGACTTCGCGTCCCAGGCAGGTAAACTAAACTCACCCATAAAGAGTGTTAGCAGCACACGCTTTGGCCAGAAGCGAAACCGAGGAGACCTGCGGTGGCAGGGCTGGCTAATGCCAGCCAACCGCGGAACCGCGGTCCGCGCGATACATTTTGGTCGCGTTATTTACGCAGATTGGCTCCGAGGTCAGGGTTTGCTTACTATCATCGATCATGGCAACGGATGGATGAGCCTCTACGGTCGAAATGAGAGCCTTTTGAAGACGACCGGGGAATGGGTGACACCAGGCGAAGAAATTGCGCTGGTGGGCTCAAGTGGCGGCGCCACCGATCCTGCACTTTATTTTGAGATACGCTCAGACGGCGTTCCGGTTGATCCAGCTAAATGGGTTCGGGCGAAAAGGTAAAACAAAAATGGTCATAACTCCTGAAACACAGCGCTCGCGCTCGCACATTTTTATTACTGCGCTTACAAAAGCTTTCTCAGTAGCTCTCTTAACAATTCTCTCGCTTTCTGCCGTTAGCGTCGCATGGAGTCAGCCCCCCCAGCAGACCAGGGAGGCAGACCCTGTTGTGGTGCCTCCGCGAGACAAAACCGAGCCGCCCCCTCCGTCGGATGAAGCTCAGCAAGCTGATACTAAGGTCGAGGCAGTAAGCACTTCATTCGAAGAACTACAGCTCTTTGCTGATACCTTTGACGCCATTCGACGAGGCTATGTCGAGGAAGTGACTGACGCCGAGCTCTTTGAGATGGCCGTAAAAGGCATGTTGACCAGCCTTGATCCTCATTCCGCGTATTTGACCGATGACGGTTACAGCAACCTGCAAGAATCAACTGAGGGGCAGTTTACCGGCCTCGGTATTGAAATTGGTTACCGCGGTGGTTTTATCTCCATCGTCACACCGATCGATGGCTCACCCGCTGAAACTGCGGGACTTCAGGCTGGCGACGTTATTTTAAAAATCGATGGCACATCGACACAGGGCATGTCGACAAACGAGTCATCGACCTATATGCGCGGACCCGAGGGCACAACAGTCACTTTAGAAATAGGCCGCGCTGGCGAGAGCCAGCCGTTCGACGTTGTGGTTACGCGAGGGGTCATCGATGTGCCGAGCGTTCGGTCAAGGGAAATCGATCCGGGCTACTGGCTTATTCGTGTATCCCGTTTCCAGCGAGACTCCGGAAAAGAAGTCACGGACGCACTAAATGATGCGCTTGCCAAGGGTCCGGTTAACGGCGTTGTGCTCGACGTAAGAAACAACCCTGGCGGTGTGCTCAACGCTAGCGTGGAAATGGCGAGTAACTTCTTAGACGGTGGTCTTGTTGTCTACACCCAAGGGCGACACCCCGACTCAAAGACAATTTTAGAAGCAGAGCAGGGCGAGTTGTTGCCGGGCGTTCCCGTTGTAGTGATGGTGAATGGCGGCTCTGCGAGTGCATCCGAGATTATTGCCGGCGCGCTCCAAGACAGAGGCAGAGCGGTCATTATGGGCACCCGCAGCTTCGGTAAGGGTTCTGTTCAAACCATATTGCCCGTATCGGAAACCAAAGCCCTTAAATTGACCACGTCGCTTTACTACACACCCAATGGACGATCTATCCAAGCCGACGGCATTGTGCCCGACGTGGTTGTTGAGCGCGCAAAGCTTACAAACCTGGAGCAAGGGCGGCGGCTACGCGAGGCCGATTTGAACCGCAGCCTGAAAAATGCCACGGAAACGCAAGCCTCTGAGACCGAGGAAATGGCAAGTTTACGAGAAGACGACAACCAACTGTACGAGGCCTTTACCCTATTAAAAGGCATCAACATTTATAAAAGCATTGATGCGAAACGCTTGCAGAGCAAGAACTCAGCCTCTGCAGTTTCAACCGACAGCACTGAAACCATCGAGCAGACGGGAGACACAGAATAAGGTTTTAGCGAATTAGCGTCTGACGGGGATACCCGCTCTCGCTAAGTGGTCTTTTGCCTCACCGACGGTATACGTACCAAAGTGAAAGATGCTTGCCGCAAGCACAGCATCTGCGCCACCTCCGACAAAGCCGTCGACCAAGTGGTCAAGATTGCCCACGCCACCCGACGCAATGACGGGAATATCAACTGCATCTGAGATGGCACGAGTAATCCCAAGATCGTAGCCGTCCTTAGTGCCGTCTCGATCCATACTGGTAAGTAAAATCTCTCCAGCACCAAATTCAGCCATTTTCTCGGCCCACGCAACGGCTTCGAAACCAGTCTCCTTTCTACCTCCGTGGGTAAAAAGCTCGTAACGACCTGACCCACCTCCGAGGCCCTTAACATCCATAGCGACGACAATACACTGCGAGCCGAATCGGTCTGCGGCTTCTTTAACAAGCTCAGGATTAAAAATTGCCGCGGTGTTTATACTGACCTTGTCGGCACCGGCGTTGAGTAAGGTTCGAATATCGCTGACAGCTCGTACCCCACCGCCGACCGTTAGTGGGATAAACACCTCTGAGGCAATCTGCTCGACAGTGCGATAGGTAGTATCCCGCTGCTCATGGCTAGCCGTTATATCGAGAAATGTAATCTCATCAGCTCCGGCGTCGTTGTAGCGGCGTGCTATCTCGACTGGATCACCTGCGTCACGAATGCCGACGAAATTGACGCCCTTCACCACGCGTCCCTGGTCAACATCAAGACAGGGAATAATTCGTTTTGCGAGTGCCATTAGCCGCGTGTCATCCGGTCTGAAAGCGCCTGGGCTTCGCCTACGTTCAGCGTGCCCTCGTAAATAGCTCGCCCTGTGATCGCACCAATGATGCCGTTATGTGCGACCTCAGCTAAACCGCGAATATCGTCGATGTTAGTCACACCACCTGAAGCGATGACCGGGAGCCCGCCTTCAACAGCAAGATTAACCGTGGCCGCGATATTAACACCCTGCATCATTCCGTCGCGCTCAATATCCGTATAGACAATCGCCTCAACGCCCGCGTCACGAAACTCACGAGCCAAGTCAACTGCCTGTACCGTACTCGTCTCAGCCCAGCCATCCGTAGCGACAAAACCCGCTTTCGCATCGATCCCGACGATAATGTGGCCGGGAAACCGCTCGCATGCCTCGCGCACGAATGCTGGGTTCTTCACTGCAGCGGTACCGATAATGACGTAGCTCACACCTGCGTTCAGGTAGCTCTCGATGGTATTACAGTCCCTAACACCACCGCCGATTTGAACCGGCAGGTCAGGCAAGGCTCGCGTAATCGCTTTCACAGCAGTGGCGTTCTTGGGGGTGCCGGCAAAAGCACCGTTGAGGTCGACCATATGTAGTCGGCGGGCGCTCGCCTGTGCCCATTGCTCAGCCGTTGCGACAGGATCATCGGAAAAAATCGTGCTGTCATCCATGACGCCCTGGCGCAACCGAACGCATTGCCCATCTTTTAGATCTATTGCTGGAATGACTAACATGACCCGTCCCAATCAAGGAAATTCGATAACAGCTTTACGCCATTGTCGTGGCTCTTTTCGGGATGAAACTGGGTCGCAAATACATTCGCTTGAGCAACCGCGGCAGCACCCTCTAAGCCATATTCAAAAGCACCTACTACCGAATCGCATTGGTCTACAGGCACATAAAAGCTGTGAACGAAATAGAAATACGCATCGTCCTCAATTCCGTTCCACATTGGATGCGCTGATGTCTGTCTGACTCTATTCCAGCCCATATGAGGTACTTTCAACTTGGTCCCGGCAAGGTCTCGATGGTCTTGAGGAAATCGTGTTACCGGGCCCTGTAACCAATCGAGACAGGCAACGCCGCCATTCTCCTCAGATCGCGTCATAAGCGATTGCATACCAACACATATGCCAAGCACTGGAGTACCGACCTGAATCGCAGTCTTTAGCGTTTCATCGCAGCCCAATCGCTTGAACTCCCCAATGCAATCGCGAATAGCGCCTACACCGGGGAAAACTACTCGATCCGCATTTAATATGGCGTCTGGCTTATCCGTTACCAAGACGCGATCTGCACCGGCTTTGCACAGCGCACTTTCTACGGAATGAAGATTGCCCATGCCGTAATCGATAACGGCAACTGTTTTTGACATCGACTTACAAGACGCCTTTGGTCGATGGCATTGCCGAGGGTGCACGCTCGTCTGCAGAGACAGCCATTCTCAGCGCCCTGCCAAAGGCTTTGAACACGGTCTCGGCCTGGTGATGGCTGTTCTCGCCTTTGAGGTTGTCGATGTGCAGAGTGAGCTGCGCGTGATTGACCAGTCCGTGGAAAAACTCAGAAAACAGATCTACATCAAAGTCACCGACCGACGCGCGAGTGAACGGTACGTTGTAATGCAAGCTGGGGCGTCCAGAGAAATCGATCACAACGCGGGACAAGGCCTCGTCGAGCGGCACATACGCATGTCCGTATCGCAGAATGCCACGACGATCGCCAACAGCTTGCGCAAGGGCTTGGCCTAGGGTGATGCCAATATCCTCGACCGTGTGGTGTGCGTCGATATGTAAATCACCATTTGCTTTAATGTTTAGGTCGACCATACCGTGCCGCGCGATCTGATCGAGCATGTGCTCAAGAAAGGGTAAACCCGTATCAAACTCTGCTTGACCGGTTCCATCGAGGCATACCGAGACAGTGATTTGGGTCTCCAATGTGTCACGAGACACCGTGGCTGAACGAGCTGTCGCTTGAGCGTTGTCCATCTATATTTCCTAAACTTGAGTCGACCGCACCCGAAAGGCGCTACACTAGGCGCTGAATTGTATAGCAAAGCGCTCGCCAGCTCATCTTATGCCCCAACTTCCTCCCTTTTCTGAGCGGCTCCTCGCCTGGTTCGATAAACACGGACGCAAAACCTTGCCCTGGCAGCAAGATCGCACGCCCTATCGTGTGTGGGTATCAGAGATTATGTTGCAGCAGACACAAGTGGCAACGGTAATCCCTTACTACGAGCGTTTCATGGAGAGATTTCCCGAAGTAGCCCACCTTGCGAGCGCGCCCATTGACGATGTTCTCAGTCTTTGGACGGGGCTTGGATATTACGCTCGCGCACGCAATTTACACAAAACTGCCTGCCTCGTCGTTGAGCAATATGGCGGAGAGTTTCCAGACTCGGTCGAGGGCTTGGAATCACTGCCGGGTATTGGTCGATCCACCGCGGGGGCGATTCTCACCCTCGGGCACGGCGGTTGGGCGCCCATTTTGGACGGAAACGTGAAGCGTGTGCTGGCACGCTACCACGCCATTGAGGGTTGGCCCGGTCGCAGCGACGTACTTGCGACACTCTGGAAGACCTCCGAAACAGTAACACCGCGAAAGCGTACTGCCGATTACACGCAAGGCATCATGGACTTGGGCGCAACGCTGTGCACCAAATCAAAACCTGAGTGTTTGTTCTGTCCGATGACTGAGGATTGCGCTGCGAGAATTTCGGGTACCCAGTCCGCCTATCCGGGAAAAAAACCAAAGAAAAAAATCGCCACCCGTGAGACGTATTTCGTTATTTGCCGTGACGCACAGGGTCGCCTGTTACTCGAGAGGCGACCACCCAGCGGAATTTGGGGTGGCCTCTGGTCATTTCCCGAAGCAAACGGTCTCGAAGCTCAAACAGATACGAATGCGGACGCTCGGGAAGATTCCGACAATATGGGCACTATCATGGACACACTCTCCGTAACGTCATGGCTCGCAGCGCAGAGCTTGTCCTACGTCCAACCGCTGACAGTCCTGCCCTCTGTCAATCATACGTTTAGCCATTTTCGTCTCGAGATCATCCCCGTGATATGTGATGTCCAGAACAATGCGTCAAGAATAGCTGACAGCGAAGGTTACGGCTGGTTTACAATACCGCGCGCTCTGACTCTGGGCCTACCAGCACCGGTTGTCAGACTATTGCAGTTACTCGAAGCCTGACTTTTTCTTTTCGACTTCGATAAACGACTTTTATCAAGAGATCTCTGACTAAGGAATTCTGTCATGCGAACCGTACACTGTCGCCGCTACAACGAAGAACTCGAGGGGCTCGACAGACCACCCCTCCCGGGTCCGAAAGGTCAGGCCATTTTTGATTCGGTCTCGAAGAAAGCCTGGGGTGATTGGCAGTCATTACAAACGATGCTCATCAACGAGAAGCATCTCAACATGATGGATCCTGATGCGCGCAAGTATTTGTCCGAGCAGATGGAGCTTTTTCTGAGTGGCGGTGAGCACGATCACGCGGAAGGTTACGTACCTCCCTCGCAATCAAATTAAACGAACACCCAACGAGAGATAGTTAAATGCGAAGAGTCTTGCCCTGGCTTATCACCATAGTCAGCTGCTTTTTAGTGACTGGCGCGCTGGCAGCAGTGAAGTATCAGCAAATTACAGCTGCTATCGCCTTTGGTGCTTCGTTCCCCGAGCCTTATGAGGTAGTAAGTGCACAGCAGGTCAGCACAGCATCGCACAAACCGGTTCGCCGTTTAGGTGGCACCGTCCGTAGACCCGAATTTGTGGAAATTAGCCCAGAAGTGGGCGGTCGTATCGTTGCGCTTCCTCACGAATCAGGCGCCATTGTTAACAAGGGCCAGCCGCTACTTGAACTTTTCTCAGCCGATCTAACCGCGCAGCAGGAAGCGCTCAAAGCAGAGCGCGATCTTACGATTACCCAGCTCGGAAGAAGTCAAAAGCTTCAAGCACAATCGCTGATTGCGCAAGACGATATCGACGTGCAGCAGGCGCGGTTAAATGCGTTGAATGCGCAGATCCGTGCGATCGATGCCGAGCTGACGCGCTTAACACTGAGAGCTCCGTTTGATGGCCGCATCGGCATTTATACCCACGTTGTGGGCGACATGATAGACAGTGGCGAAGTCATCGCAGATTTCACCGGTCTTGGCAGCGAGCGTTGGATTGATTTCAAAGTACCTCAAGGCTTAGCGCGCTTGGGTGTCGGCGATAGGGTAAGCATTTTTGATCTCGACAATACCCTGCTGGGTACTGCGACGATCATCGTTGTCTCAGATACCATCGATCCAAACACACGCACCTTTGACGTGCGCGCGATGACGCGAAGCGACCGTTTGAAACACGGCGAATTGCTCCAGGTTGAAGTTACCAGCGGCAGCTCATCTGTTGTTTATCAGTTACCACCCACGAGTATCCGCTGGGATACCGAAGGGACTTATATTTTCGAACTAGCCGATGCTGAAGCTGGCGCACAGCAACCCTTCAGGGCAGTTCTGACGCGAGTGAGATTAGTTGATGAGCGCGCAGACGTTGCTCTTTTCACTGCAGACTTGGATGAAACAGCGATCTTTGCAACAACAGGCTCGTTCAAGCTCTCCGACGGAGTTTTAGCGCGTCTTTATACTGGGGCGAAGTAATATGACCGAGCTCCACGACAAGCCTCGTTGGAATGATATTTTTGTAAAGCGCCCAGTTATTGCCATTGTGGTGTCACTGCTTCTGTTGCTCGCGGGAATCCGATCTTCGGTCGATATCCCGGTTTTGCAGTTCCCTGTTATTCAAAGCTCATCGATCCAAATTATTACTCCCTACCCGGGCGCGACAGCAGAGTCAGTCCAGGGCTTTGTTACTGAGCCCATTGAGCGAGTAGCCAATGCGATCCCGGGCGTAGACTATGTCGAGTCCGTGACGACCTCCGGAGAAAGTATTGTCACAGCCTGGATGCAGCTGAATGAAGACAGCACCGATGCACTCGCGGAGTTGTCATCGGGCCTGAGTCAGATTCGCCTCGAGCTCCCCGATGGTGCTGAAGATCCGTTCATTGAAGTGAGCAGAGCTGACAGCCCTTACGCCAGCTTTTATCTCGCCGTTAGCGTTCCCGGCACACGTTCGATAGGCGAAGTGACTGATATTGTCCAGCGCGACATCGTGCCGCAGCTCACCTCAGTGCCTAACGTACAGCGCGTTGACAACAGCGGCGTAAAACCCGCGATGCGCATTTGGCTCAACGCTTGGAAAATGGCTGCTCTGGGTGTAACGGCACACGATGTACGCGATACATTACAGGGCAATAACGTCATCGGTGCCTTGGGTGCAAGTGAGAGCGCTACCCAGCGCATTACCCTAAAGACCGACGCCACTGCACGCACCGCGGACGACTTCCGAGCCATGATCATCCGCGCTGAAGATGGTGCAGAAATTCGTCTGGGGGACGTTGCCCGGATCGAGCTCGGTATAGAAGAGAAGCAGATGCGCAGTCGTTATGGGCAGGATTTGGTGGTTTTCTTACCAATTTACGCAGCCCCCGGAGCGAGCGAAATAGCAGTTGCCAACGCGCTTTACGATCGTATTGACGATATTAATAGTGTACTGCCAGATGATCTCGAACTGATCATGGCATTCGATATTTCGAATTACATGCGTGAGTCGCTGCGCGAGATCGTCACCACTCTCGGCGAAACCATCCTCCTCGTGGGCTTCGTTGTTGTTGCGCTGATGGGCTCGTTCAGAACCGCCTTAGTGCCCTTGATGACGATCCCCATCTCGTTGCTAGGCGCGGTAGCAGCCATGTCAGTCATCGGCTTTTCGTTTAATCTGCTAACTGTCCTCGCTATCGTGCTGTCCGTCGGCTTGGTTGTTGATGACGCCATTGTGGTGGTGGAGAACGTAGCCAGGAACTTACGAGCAGGCATGAGTCGCTATCAAGCGGCATTAACGAGCTCTCGTCGATTGCTGGGCCCCATCGTTGCTATGACGGCAACCTTGGCAGTGGTGTATGCACCGATCGGATTCCTGTCCGGTCTGTCTGGCGTTCTCTTTCGGGAATTCGCCTTCGCTCTCGCGGTAGCCGTAATGATTTCGGGCTTCGTGGCCATGACGCTGTCTCCAATTTTGAGCGCCTGGGTTTGTCCCGATAAGGGCCACGAATCTCGGACCACGCGCTGGGTAAACCAGCGCTTTGACGCCACGGCGGACGCCTATGCTCATGTTGTCGATTTCTCACTCAGGTGGCGGTATCAGCTTATTGCTGCAGGTATTTTCTTCTCACTGCTGTCAGCACCACTCTATCTCTTTTCCCTCAAAGAGCTCTCTCCCGTTGAGGACCAGAGCAGCCTGGGTCTTGTATTTGAGTCCGCCCCCGAATCGTCACTGCAAGAAACCTATGAAGGCTTTTATCAGGTGGTTTCAACCCTGGAAGACAAGCCTGAGCCCTCTTACATGTGGCAAATAGTGCAACCCAACGGCGGATTTGGCGGACAGGAATTTGTACCACCCGAGGAGCGTGACCGTAGGGTCACCGACATGGTCTTCGAGATCTATCAGAGCATTAAGAACTCCCCCATCGTCTCGGCCATTCCGTTTGAAGAAGCCTCATTGCCTTCGGCGGGAAGATTCGACGTTGAAGTCGTAATCACCTCGTCAGACACCAACGAAAATATGCTGGAAGTTGCGCGCGCGATAGTTGACGAAGCACAGTCATCGGGTAGCTTTCTTTTCGTCGAAACCGACATCAAGATCGATCGTGTCGAAGCAGAGTTCGAGATCGACAAGGAGCGCTTGGCGGACCTCGGCATGAGCCTTGGCGACCTCTCTGCGCAAATGGGCCTCCTGGTATCGCCTGCGTATGTAACACGCTTCGATGAGCGTGGCCGATCCTATCGCGTCATCCCAATGCTGGAAGACCAGCAGCGGAGCTCGCCCTCGGCGCTTCTCGATATTCCGGTTCAAATTCCCAATGGTGAGCTGGTACCCTTCGGTTCGCTGGTGACACTTACACGTTCGACCCAGCCCCGGGCCCTAACACGCTTCCAGCAGAAAGATGGTTTTAAAATTTACGGGGCCATCCTACCCGGTACGACAAAGGATCAGGGTTTGAGTCTTATTGAGGACATCGCTGAGCGCACGCTACCGGATGGCTATGTGCTCGACTACCTCGGCGAGTCGCGTGAGCTTAGGAGCGAGGGCAACACGATGGCCGGCGTCCTCTTGATTGCAACTGTGCTTGTCTTCTTAGTACTCGCAGTCCAATTCAACAGCTTCAGAGATCCGCTCATCATTCTCTTGGGCTCGATCCCCCTTGCGTTGTTTGCTGCGCTGACCATTACCTTCCTCAACTTCAGCACCATCAATATCTTCTCGCAGGTAGGTCTTGTGACCCTCGTGGGGCTGGTCACCAAAAACGCGATTTTGATTGTCGACTTCGCTAATCAAGAGCGCATTGCCGGTGTTGAAAAGTTGGCTGCGATTAAGAACGGTGCTATCGCAAGGTTGCGCCCGGTCCTGATGACAACCGGTGCCACTGTATTAGGGCACTTCCCCTTGGTGTTGGTCACAGGTGCAGGCGCAGAAGCGCGAAACAGCATTGGTGCCGTTCTGGTGTTTGGCATGCTTATTGGGACACTCTTCACGTTGGTGATTTTGCCCGCGGTTTATGCGGTGCTTGCTTCCGATAGAGATATGACTAGGGACGCCGTCGATGGTGAAGTAGAGACCGACTCGGATAATCAGCCAGTAATAGCTTAGTTTACTTGACGACTTAACATCTCGACGGTTTAATACGCGGCCTTTCCGAAGTACTTTCTTCAGATTTGCCCAGGTAGCTCAGTTGGTAGAGCAGGGGATTGAAAATCCCCGTGTCGGCGGTTCGATTCCGTCCCTGGGCACCATCTCATAGCGCTAAAACCTGTTAATTAAATTACCTCTATTCGGTTGAGGTCGGTTTTAGATGACCGCGCGGCCAAATTGTGCTCTGAGTACGCAAATGAGGATTCGCGAGAGGGGGCACAGAAAGAGTTCGCCACCCCCTCGTGCAGGTTCAGTCTAGCGGCCCAACGGAAGGCCACGGCAAGATCAATACGTGCCTGATCATTTGTCATTTCGAGATCACCCTTTACACTCAACTGGCAATGGTTTCGTTTGCAGGTCCGAACGATCAACGAAGATCGCAACAGAAGTTGCAAGTTGTTTTTTATCATCCAAGTCCTGATTTCGAGCATACAACTCTTTGAAAAGCCAAGCGACGCCAGAAAAATGTCATGAAAGCTCTTATCAAAAAATATGCTGAGGAAGGCCTCTGGCTAGAGGACATACCCATCCCCGAGATTGCGGGAAACGAAGTCCTTATAAAAATTCATAAGACAGCTATCTGCGGTACCGATGTTCACATCTACAACTGGGATGATTGGGCGCAGAAAACCGTTCAAGCCCCTATGGTGACTGGGCACGAGTATGCAGGTGAGATTGTCGAGATTGGTGCCAACGTCACCGGCCTCAATATTGGCGACATTGTCTCTGGGGAAGGCCATATCGTGTGCGGGCGATGCCGAAACTGCCTAGCAGGTCGACTTCATCTCTGTCCTAATACACAGGGTGTTGGCGTCAATCGCGACGGCGCGTTTGCCGAGTATCTGGCTATTCCTGCGACCAACGTATTCAGACCTAGCGTCTATATACCCTCTGAGCTTCTGGCTATCTTCGATCCCTACGGAAATGCTACGCACACCGCACTTTCGTTCAATATGGTGGGTGAAGACGTGATCATCACGGGCGCAGGACCGATCGGTATCATGGCGGCCATGGTCGCGGGGCATTGCGGTGCGCGAAATGTCATCCTTACTGACGTTAACGAATACCGGCTCGATCTCGCAAAGCGAATCGTCCCCAAGGTTAAACCGATAAACGTCGCTAAACAGCAGATCACAAAAGAATTCATGGAGAGCCTCGGTATTCTTGAGGGGTTTGACGTCTGCCTAGAAATGTCGGGCTCACCCGTTGCTTTCCGCGATGTGCTCGACAAAATGATCAACGGCGGAAACATCGCTATGCTCGGCATCATGCCGGATGACACCGGCATCAATTGGACCGACGTCGTATTCAAGGGACTCAACATCAAGGGTATTTACGGCCGAGAGATGTATGAGACCTGGTACAAAATGGTCATGATGATTCAGAGCGGTCTACCGGTGGAGCGCATCATCACGCACCGACTCCACTACACTGAATTCCAAGAAGGCTTTGACATCATGCGTTCTGGGCAATCTGGAAAAATCATCCTCGATTGGAAGGGCTAATATGAGCTACACGACTGCAAAAGCGAGTTTCGCTGACGAAATCACTGAGATAAAAGCGGCGGGTCTCTGGAAGACCGAGCGGGTCATCGCGTCAGATCAGAAAAACGATATCCAACTCGCGGATGGCTCAAATGTTGTCAATATGTGCGCGAATAATTACCTCGGCTTAGCGAATCACTCTGAGGTCAAAAAGGCCGCTAGCGATAGCTTGAACATCTGGGGATTTGGCTTGGCTTCGGTGCGATTCATTTGTGGCACCCAAGGCATTCACAAAACACTCGAGTCGCGCGTCTCGAACTTTCTTGGCATGGAAGACACCATCCTCTACGCGGCGTGCTTTGACGCCAATACGGGGTTATATGAAACCATTTTGGGTCCAGAGGATGCGGTAATTTCCGACGAGCTCAATCACGCATCGATCATCGACGGGATTCGTCTATGCAAGGCGGCCAGATACCGCTACCGAAACAACGATATGGCAGATCTTGAAGCACAGCTTGTTGCTGCGAGAGAAGCCGGTGCTCGTCGAATACTGATCACAACAGACGGTGTTTTCTCAATGGACGGAACCATCGCTCAGCTCGATAAGATCTGCGATCTCGCCGATCAATACGGCGCCATGGTGCATCACGATGACTGTCATGCCACGGGCTTCATGGGGAAAACGGGGCGCGGAATTCATGAGTACTGCAATGTTATGGATCGGGTGGACATCACAACGGGCACCTTCGGAAAAGCCCTGGGAGGCGGGTCTGGCGGCTACACGTCAGGACGCCAAGAAATCATTGATTTGCTCCGTCAACGATCGCGCCCATACTTGTTCTCCAACACGCTAGCACCTTCGATTTGTGCGGCGTCACTCAAAGTCCTCGACATGCTAGAAGCCTCAACGGACTTGCGGGATCAGCTGGAGGAAAATACTCACTACTTCAAAGCACAGATGCAGGCTAAGGGATTCGCGATTCCGGCTGGCGATCATCCAATCGTCCCCGTCATGCTGGGCGATGCGTTGTTAGCGCAGAAAATGTCGGAGCGATTGCTTGAGCTCGATATCTTCGCGATCGGCTTCTTTTATCCGATTGTTCCAAAGGGCAAAGCACGTATTCGCGTTCAAATTTCGGCGGGGCATACCAAGACAGATCTCGATAAAGCTGTGTCCGCATTTGCAACTGCAAGGGACGAACTCGCATAAGGCGCGCGGAAGATACCAGTCGACTAAGACAAACCAACGTCTTGCTGCTAGACCCATAGAATCTTTTAATTGGGAGTGCAATTGGTGACGCAACTGTGCAAGGAAATCGAGAATCTCGGGATAAGCGCAACTGTTTGGTAGCCCTGAGTTGGAAACCCATGAGTGATACATGGGACTGAACGCCAACCAAACTCAATGAAGATATCGCTGTTAACCGCTTCGTTATGAGGGCTGTAAAGCAGGGGTACACATAGCCATTACTTGGCGGTGGCGTGGTCGCAGTAATTAATGTGCGTAAAATTGGGTTCGTTGATTAGAATATTGTTCTCCGCACCACTTAAATCCCTCTTTACGGCCTCTCACAAATAAAACGATGCGCCTACACCGTCACCCCTAGTTGGTGATCCCGGCGAACTGAGGTGCCTTGCAATAATGCCAACCCAGCTGAGACCCAGTTTGCCTCGAGAAGCCCAATAGCGAGGTGGCTCAGCGTCTACTTTTGGTTTGTTCGGATCGAAAAAGCGAGTGAAGTGCGAGTCACTTGCCATAGCTTGCCTTCATAGTGTTTATTAGTGCGATAACGCTAATGAAAAGACAACGCTTATGCCTAGCCAACCCGAGGTCAAGATAAGGAAAGCGGTTACCAAGATGTTGAATACATCAGCCGCTATAAGCCGTCAGTTCAAGAATCCTTTTAGAAAGCACCTGTTTCTAACCGGCGTTCATGCGCCCATGCGCGAAGAGCTATCAATTGACGACCTAAAGGTGACTGGAGAGATTCCCGCTTCACTGAGCGGGAAGTACGCACGAATTGGCCCAAATCCGTTCAATCCTGATCCGCGTGGACACCACTGGTTTGTGGGCGACGGTATGGTTCACGGCATTCGCATTAGTGACGGAAAAGCCGAGTGGTATCACAATCGCTACATCAAAGCGGTGACGCTTGAAAAAAAAGGCGGCCCAACGGCTGCAAGTGGGCCACGGCGTGGTGCGAGAGATACCGTTAACACTAATGTTTTAAAGCTAGGCAACAAAACACTCGCATTAGTCGAGTCAGGTCCTTTTCCCTTTGAGCTTGATGAAAACTTAGATACGGCGCAGTCGACGAATTTTAATGGCGGGCTGACGGCTCCCTTTACTGCACACCCTCATGAAGATCCGAAAACAGGTGAATGGCATGCGATCACCTACGAGTCAGAAACCCAAGATAAGGTTTGGCATGTCGTTATTAATCGCGATGGCACGGTTACCTCCGAGCGCGCCATCCCAGTGCAAGACGGACCGTCAATCCACGAATGCTGTCTGACCGACGACTACGTCGTCGTGTTTGATCTTCCGGTCACGATCTCACTGGGGGCGCTTGCGCAGGGGTATAACTTCCCTTATCGGTGGAACAAAAATCACAAAGCCCGCATAGGATTGCTCCCGCGAGATGGCGATGTTGCAGACATCGTTTGGTGTGACGTGGACCCCTGCTACGTATTCCACGTCGCCAATAGCTTTCAGAATTCAGACGGCAGTGTGACTATCGATTGCTGTGCCTACGAAAGCATGTTCGCCCACGGGCCAGACGGCCCAAACGGTGTTCCCTGCGGCTTTGAGCGTTGGCATGTAGATCCAATAACCAAGAGAGTGACTCGAACCTCTATAGATACCGCTCCACAGGAGTTTCCAAGGGTAGACGAGCGCTTCTTTGGCCAAGGCTATCGACATGCCTGGGTTGTGGGGCAGCCTAGCGAGACGATTTCTAACTTTGTCGCTGAAAACCAGCTCTACCATCACGACCTAGAGACTGGAGAGCGTAAGCAATTCTCGTTCGGGCCCGACAAGATCGGCGGAGAATTTATTTTTATTCCGCGCAATGAATCAGCGGCCGAGGGTGATGGTTGGCTAATGGGTTTGGTTATCGACGCCAAAGCAGATACAACTGAGCTCCAATTCTTTGATGCGCTTAATATCGAAGCGGGGGCCGTTGGTGCCGTTCAGATTCCGCACCGAATTCCACCGGGTTTTCACGGCAACTGGATACCGGATTCGCAGATTAAAGCCTGATAGACCGCCGACAGATGCACCAACAGATAAGAAACCAATAAACAGAAATAACCAGAGAACAGGAACGTAAACATGCACTTAGATCTCGCAACGACATCTCTGCTCGCAGGTATGCAACTGAATGAAACGCCCGCGCTAAATACACTTACCCCCGAAGAGGCGCGACTTACCTTCTCCGAAATCAACCGCTCAATGCCGCCAGGGCCAGACTCGGTATCAAGTGAAGACTGCGAAATACCCGTCGAAGGCGGCTCCATTAGAGGTAGAGTCCTCCGGCCGTCTGTGCCAACAAAAAGTGTCATGGTCTATTACCACGGTGGCGGTTGGGTGATCGGTAATATCGATGACTACGATGCGGTTGGTCGACATCTTGCCGAGACGTGTGAAGCCGTTGTGGTGATGGTCGACTACCGGAAGGCGCCAGAACATGCTTTCCCTGTGCCTGTTAATGATTGCTTCGCCGCGCTCAAATGGGTTGATACTCAGCGCAGCCAATTAGCCATCGATGGTTTACCACTGGTGGTCGCCGGAGATAGCGCAGGAGGCAATCTGTCAGCCGTTATGGCGATCAAAGCACGTGATGAAAACGGCCCCGAAATTGCCTTACAAGCACTGATCTATCCCGTCACAGACGGTCGCATGGACGCTGATAGCTTTACTCACGAAGACAAGCAGCTCTTCCTGACGACGGACATCATGGCGTTTTTCTGGGATCACTATGCCGACCAAGCGAGCCGTCTTGATCCCATGGCGTCACCTGCCATGGCTGAATCGCTGAAAGGATTGCCCCCTGCTGTCGTGCTAACCGCAGAGTTTGACATCCTAGTTGATGAGGGGCGCGCTTACGCGGAACAGTTGAAAGCCGCAGGC
The DNA here is from genome assembly GCA_965655685.1 of Luminiphilus sp. Lineage (GTDB taxonomy): Bacteria > Pseudomonadota > Gammaproteobacteria > Pseudomonadales > Halieaceae > Luminiphilus. The sequence continues at coordinate 3,854 of CBFHHL010000142.1, read as the reverse complement.
GTATCAGTAAGCTACCGAGACTTCGCGCAACAAATGCATGGTTTTTTTGCCATGCCCGCAGCCTTACCCGCAGCAGGCAAGGCAATGAGGTGGCTGGCACAAGAGATGGATCGACATCTCAGCCCCACAGAGTACAAGGATGTGGTTGTTGTCGGTGCGGGCTTTTCTGGCATGTATCAGCTCTACAAGCTTCGCGAGCAGGGTCTCGCTGTACAGGTGTTCGAAGCCGGCAGCGATGTGGGTGGCACATGGTATTGGAATCGCTACCCCGGCGCCCGCGTCGATATTGAAAGTATGGCGTATTCATTCTCGTTCTCCGATGAGCTCCAGCAGGAGTGGCAGTGGTCGGAGAAATACTCGCCGCAGCCCGAGCTTTTGAAATACGCGCAGCACATCGCGGACCGTTTCGATCTCAAGAGTGACATTACGTTTGATACACGCGTTGCTAGCGCGCACTTTGATGAGGATAGGAATGAATGGCTTGTGACGACAGAGTGTGGTCGTCGCGTACGTGCACAACACCTAGTAATGGCAACAGGTGTTCTCTCTGCATCCAAAACCCCCGACATCACAGGTCGAGGGAACTATAAAGGGGACACCTATAGAACCGGCCTTTGGCCAAAGGAAGGCGTGGACTTCACCGGTAAACGCGTGGCTGTTATCGGCACCGGCTCCTCGGCGGTTCAGGCAATCCCTTTGATTGCGGAAGAGGCCGACGAACTCGTGGTCTATCAACGCACAGCGACCTTCACAACACCTGCCTTGAATCATGCACTCGACAAAGCTGATGCAGATGTGATCAAGGCCAACTACGCAGATTACCGCGCGAGGCAGCGTCTCAACGTTTTAGGGGTAGTCGACGAAAGGTCCATGGACAGGACCATGGACGTGACTGCCGAGGAACGAGATCGTCGTTTCAAGGCAGGCTGGGAAAGCGGCATCTTGCCTGGCATGCTCTTCCAATTTGCTGACTTACAGGTCGAACAAGAGGCGAATGACGAGATATCGGAATACATCCGTGACCGCATTCGCGACACGGTGAAAGACGAGCAGACCGCGCAGGACTTGCTACCCACGGACTACCCGTACGGTACCAAGCGGCCCTGCATAGACACCAATTATTACGAAACCTTCAATCGCGAGAACGTCTCTCTGATCAACCTCCGCCGGACGCCTATCGAGACAATCACGGAAACAGGTATCAAAACCGCCGAGGGCGAGCGAGAGTTCGATGCTATTGTGTATGCGACTGGGTTCGATGCGATGACCGGACCACTCCTTCGCGTTGATATTCGTGGAAGAGGCGGCGTTAAGCTAACCGATGCTTGGAACGACGGGCCACGAAGCTACCTAGGCATTGCGATTCACGGGTTCCCCAACCTCTTTACGATCACCGGACCCTCGAGCCCTTCAGTACTCAGTAATATGCTGGTTTCGATCGAGCAACACGTGGATTGGGTTAGCGATTGTATTCAGTGGATGAAATCCGAGGGCAAAACGACTATTGAGCCTTCAGACAGCGCTGAGCAGGAGTGGGCCGAGCACACCGAGCAGCTTGCCAATATGACGCTCTATCCAAAAGCCAATAGCTGGTATATGGGGGCCAATGTTCCAGGCAAACCCCGAATGTTCTTGGCCTATGTGGGTGGGGTCGGGACCTACCGCCTCATTTGTGATCAAGTTGCGGCCGCTGGGTATCGGGGTTTTGAAGCTGCCTAATTGGTAGGCTGATTTCACCGATAACGGCCCGGTAATTGCCGGGCTTTTTTTATAGTCCTGGTTACGTGCTTTGCTAAGGAATGTCTGATTGAATAAACCTCAGTCAGCCCCTTAAACGCTTAGGATCCAAGATCAAGTAGATCGCGTGCTTCAAGCCGGTTTTGGTGCAATAAATTGATGGCGATTAGGATTATCCCTCGAGGTATTTGTTGGCGGGGGTTTAGATCTGAAGAGAGGCCTTGGAGAAACGTTGTAACAGCATGGAAATTTGGGTAGATGCGGACGCCTGTCCGAGCACGATAAGAGAAATTATTGCCAAAGCTGCACACAAGCGGTCGATTGTTACCACCTTCGTTGCAAATCACGGTTTTTCGCTGCCGAACTCGCCGTTCGTAAAGCTATATCAAGTACCGTCAGGATTTGACGAAGCCGACAAAGAGATCGAACGCCGGGTAAACGCCGGCGACTTGGTTATCACTGCTGACATACCACTCGCTTCTGACGTGATTGAAAAAGAGGCGCTGGTTCTCACGCCGCGTGGCGAGCGCTATACCGAGAACAATATCAAGCAGCGCTTGCAGATGCGGGACTTTATGGAAACGATGCGCTCATCTGGCGCGCAAACGGGCGGCCCACCCGCACTCAACCTTACTGACCGAAAGTACTTTTCCGATCAGCTTGACCGACTGCTTACAAAAGCGCAGAGCAACCGATAATCATCTAGGGTAAACAACGAAACCGGCGTTTGGGGCTCACAGGACGGTCTCAAGGCATGCCTTGGCCCTCACTCGCAAGTTAGGTTGCTGTGTGTCGCCTGATCACCCGATTAAATGCGGGAAGCGCCCCTTCAAACCTTCCAAACGTAATCACGTCATTAGCGCCTGATGCGAAACCATTCTGGATACTTTCACCAATGGCAAAGTCTTCATTGAGCGTTGTGGACGTTATCTGGTGATTCTTTTCCCAGTACGCCTCCTCGTCAAGGCGCGATTTGGGGACAAGCGTTGCCAGTCTCAACTCCGTCTGACTCGCTGAAACCGGGCGTGAATTGATCCAAACGACGTGGTCCTTTTGCACCAGAAGCTGCGTGGTTGGGAAGAACGTGTAGATGATGTTTGCATGATCCCGCAATCGCCACTGATCTACGGGCTGGTCTCTCAGCACATGCATACTCGAGCGCATTAGCACCGAGCGCATGTGGTCTCCGAGCATCTGGTACGAAGACAAATTGTCTTCAAAGTAGGGACCAATTGTTTTTCGGTGTGCCACTTTAAAGTGATAGGACTCGATGCCGCCCTCAACGAGAATTTTCCAATTTGAGTTGTGGACCTTCTTTTCCTCGTGTGCGATAGCCATATTGGCAAGTTCTAAGCCCTCAGCTTCTGCCGCTATGGGAACGTAGTAGGCGTCAAAATCGAAGCTGACGTCTGGCGTCGCAATCACCCAGATAAAGCCAAAGCGCTCCTCACACGGCAGCTTCTTCAGAGAGTACTGACCTTTATCAAGATCGGGAAACCCCGTGTCCATATGAGGCACCGATACGAGCTCGCCGGTGTTAGCGTATGACCAAGCGTGGTAGGGACAGGTGAATCTGTGTTTGCAACCAGACTCGTCATCCACCAACTGCGTACCTCGATGGCGACACACATTTAATAACGCATGCACATCACCGTTAGCATCGCGTGTTACCAATATCGAGCGACCGGCGACCTCTCGCTTCACGAAATCGCCTGCAGTTGGCAGCTCACTCACATGCGCTGCCACGGTAGGCAGACGTGCAAAAATATCATCACGCTCGCGCTGGAAGATCGTTTCGCACTGATACTGGTCGGCCGAGTTAAATTCAATCTCGTCGTCGAGGTAATGGCTCTTTGCTTGGCGAAGACCAAGCAATTCTTCGATTAAACCAATCTCTATTTCACGTTCCATAGCCATACCTTGTATTCCGTCCTCCTGAGTAGAATTCACCACTTTTGATAAGTCGACCTTATTCGAACAGACTTTCTGTGGATCTCATAAAACTACTCGTAATCTCCCAATACACAGCTCTTAGCTCTTAGCTCTTAGCTCTTAGCTCTTAGCTCTTAGCATAGTTGAAAGCTGATCGTCATTAAGCAATCTTTTTATCAATAGGG
>CBFHHL010000141.1:0-1334 GCA_965655685.1 Luminiphilus sp. | reverse complement strand
TTTGAGGGTTTCTGTAAGGCTCCTTGAGGGGCGTTTTGCAGTAGCGCTTTTCGGGGGGCGCCCTGAGCTGTTAGTTGATGAATGGGTTGCAGAGCTGCTGTTTTATAGTTTGAGGCGCCCCTATTTAGATCATTCGGTGCTTTTGGTTATTTTGATTACTATATAGATCTGAGCCTCGGCCTTGGCCTGAATTTTGGGTCAATGTCACTGCGGACTGGGACGATAGCACAGAGCGGTCCTCGTGTTGCGAATATGACCGCAAATTATCCTCTGTCACACAGAACCTCAGCCCTGCAAACGGCTCCAAATGGTATAACATCTTACGACATTTCAGAACGTTTCGAGGCCATCAAAGGCTCGTGCTAGTGTCGGGGCTAAGCAGCTTTTTCTGTGCTAGGTCCTATTAATTCGTATCACCAGCGCGAGAATGCTGTTAGTGAAATGACTGAAACACCGTTGAGCTGCCTAGCCCAAAACTAGGGAGCAAGGAGAATAAAGATGTCGAAAAAGCCATGGCAGGATTATCCGCAGATAGCCTCATCTGAGATTACGCCCGAATCCGTATGGCTTGATCGCCGAAACCTTATGAAGGCGGCTGCCGCTACCGGGGGGCTGGCTGTAACAGGCGAGACGCTGGCGCAACCAAAAGCACCTCAGTCGCTTTCGTTTTCAGCTGCCGCCGATGGCTCTGCCTTTAAAGCAACCGAGGATTTGACGCCTTACGAGGCGGCAACAACGTACAACAACTTCTACGAGTTCGGAACCAATAAGTCAGACCCAGCGAAGTATGCAGACCGCATGACGACTGACCCTTGGGAGATAAAGGTTGGTGGCTTGGTGAATAAGCCAGGTAAATTGGACCTCGAAGACATCATGAGTGGTTTTGACTTGGAGGAGCGCATCTATCGCTTTCGCTGTGTTGAGGCGTGGTCGATGGTGGTACCGTGGATCGGCTTCCCGCTCTCTAAGTTGCTCGAACGTTTTGACCCGAAGTCAGAAGGCAAATTCGTTGAGTTCAAGACCTTGTACCGACGAAGCGAAATGCGCGGCACGCGCTCATTCACATCGATCATTGACTGGCCGTATCGCGAAGGGCTTCGTATGGACGAGGCGATGCATCCGCTTACGCTAATGACGGTCGGTTTGTATGGAAAAACGCTGCCGAACCAGAGTGGGGCGCCGCTCCGACTCATCGTGCCGTGGAAGTACGGTTTTAAGAACATTAAGTCAATTGTTGAGATAAATGTGACGGACCGCCAGCCGGAGACCAGTTGGCAACAGTTGGCGCCTCAAGAGTATGGCTTCTACGCCAATGTAAATCCTGAGGTGAGTCA
>CBFHHL010000140.1:0-1744 GCA_965655685.1 Luminiphilus sp. | reverse complement strand
CGATCACCGGCTGATCGTTCATTGCAGAGTGAATGGTTGTGATAATGCCTGCGTTGATACCTAAAGCCTCGTCAACGATAGCGAGAATTGGCATCAGCGCATTGCTAGTGCACGAACCAGCGGAAACAATTTCTAAGTCCGGGGTGAGAACGTGCTGGTTGAGCCCCCAGATAATCGTCGCATCAACGTCTGCGCTTCCCGGTTGTGAGAGGAGAACCCGTTTGACCGAATCACCAAGGTAGTGACACGCCGTGGCTCTGTCGAGCTCTTCGCCCGTGCAATCGATGACGAGCTCCACACCCTGCGAGGCCCATGCGACGTTTCCCAACGATGCATCATGAGTTAACGGGATAGCTCGGCCTGCAATGTGAATGCCACCCCCGCCAACGATAACGCTTTCACCAAAGCGTCCGTGGGTAGAATCATATTTCAGGAGATGCGCCACTGTTTCAGCGTCAGCAAGCTCATTAGCTGCCGCTAAGGTCAATGAGGCACGAGCGTCAGCGCGCTCGGTTATTCGGCGCGCCAATAAGCGTCCGATCCTTCCAAGGCCGTTTATCCCAACGCGTGTCATTAGCTGAGGATTACATCCTCAATCGCATCGACAACATTCTCGACCGTGAAGCCGAACTCTTTCATCAACTGCGGGCCCGGAGCCGACTCACCAAACGAGCTCATTCCAACAACTCGTCCATCGAGACCCACATATTTATACCACCAGTCCATGTGAGACGCCTCAACGGCTACGCGCGCCAGAATGTGACTAGGTAAAACAGACTCTCGATAAACAGCATCTTGACGCTCAAAAACATCCGCACAGGGCATGGAGACAACGCGAATACCACGCCCAGCTGCCGACAGCTTCTCAGCGGCCTCGATCGCAAGAGCAACTTCGGAACCCGTCGCAATTACAATCGCTTCAAGTTCGCCTTGCTCCTCTCGAAGAATGTAGCCGCCGCGAGCAACATCTGATACCCGCTCAGCCGCGCCTACCTGGTGCGGCAGCGTCTGACGCGAGAACACGAGTGCCGACGGACCATCTTGTCGCAGAATCGCCTGCTTCCATGAAACAGCTGACTCAACAGTGTCGCAGGGTCGCCACGTATCCAGATTCGGCGTTGAGCGCATTGATGCTAGCTGCTCTACCGGCTGATGGGTCGGACCATCTTCACCCAAACCAACGGAGTCATGCGTGAACACGTAGATAGAGCGCTGGCGCATTAGCGCGGCCATGCGCACCGCGTTTCGCGCGTACTCCATAAAAATAAGGAATGTGCCGCCAAAGGGAATGAACCCGCCATGCAGCGCGATACCGTTCATCATGGCTGCCATTCCGAACTCGCGCACACCGTAGTAGATGTAATTAGCTTCAGCATCGGATGCGTCAGCACCCTTTGCATCCGGCCAAAGCGTCAAATTAGAACCCGCCAAGTCCGCACTGCCACCCAATAATTCGGGCAGGGTCGGCGCCAGCGCTGCAATTGCCTGCTGTGACGCTTTACGTGAAGCGACATCAGATTCATTGGCAACACACTGCGCAATGAAGTCATCAACACCTTTCATGAATTCGTCGGGGAGTTCACCTCGCATACGACGCTCGAACTCATCTGCAAGCTCGGGGTAGTCGCTGCGATAGCTATCCAAGGCACCGTTCCAGGAAGCCTCAGCTTGAGCCCCAGACGCGCGCGCATCCCAATGCGCGTAGATCTCGTCGGGCACTACGAAAGGCTCGTGGCTCCATCCG
>CBFHHL010000139.1:0-1071 GCA_965655685.1 Luminiphilus sp. | reverse complement strand
GGTAACGAAGGCGCAAGTACAGTCAGTTACCCTGCCGCTTACGACAACACCTTTGCCATTGGCGCGACAGGGCTAACAGGGACAGTTGCAAGTTACTCTAACCAAGGCCCTAGATTAGATTTGGTCACGCCTGGTGGTGGCAATGGCGGCGGCGTATTGAGCCTCAACAAGGTCGCAGACGCCGAGGGTAACCCAGAACTGACCTACACCTCGGCGCAGGGCACGTCGATGTCCGCACCCCATGCGGCGGCGATCTTTGCGTTGATGAAAAGCGTCTATCCGGACCTAACGGCAGAGCGCTTAGAGGTCTTATTAGCCTCAGGAGCGCTAACGGATGACATCGGTGATCCCGGTTTTGATAACGAGAGCGGATGGGGGCTACTCAAAGCCGATAAAGCGGTTGAAGTCGCGGTAGCTGACGCAAACGGCACCTTTGTATTACCTGCGCGTTTGTTGCTATCGACCAGTCAGTTGTATTTCGGCGGGGCAACGACCACAGCAATCATTAGTGGTACGAATCCGGGGGAAGCCGGGCTTGAGGTGACGTCAATTGACGTTGGCGCTAGCTGGATTACGGTGAGCGAACGAACAGATGAAGCGGTTGGCGAAGTTGGGCGGTGGGATATCAGCGTGAATCGAGAAGGGCTGGACCCAGGGTTTTACTCGGGTCGCGTAACCTACAACGCAACCGATGATGCTGGGAATGATTTGGTGTCTAACCTCACGGTGTCCCTGCGTGTTGGTAAAACCACAGGCGGCGACCTTGGAGCAATCGACGTGTTCGTGACCGATGTGGATTCGGGCGCCACAGTGGCCTCCAGCGTTGTGACACAGGCCGACGGTTACCAATATCGAATCGGTGTGCCGAGTGCTAGCTCGTATCGGATTACAGCAAGTACAGACACCAATGGCGACGGTATTAGCTGCGAAAATGGGGAGGCCTGCGGTCGATTCGGGGGGCTCGAAACACCGCAAACGCTAAAGCTTTCAACTGGACAATCTGATCTCGATATCACTGTGCGGCTTCCTGTTGAAAACTGAATACGCCAGACGAGACTGTTTTTTCAGCGG
>CBFHHL010000138.1:0-1324 GCA_965655685.1 Luminiphilus sp. | reverse complement strand
TGCCAGCGGTGGTTATGAATCTGATATGGACCTGTAGTTACTACCTATATGACAGGCTATGGCTACGCATTGAGTGGGGAATGGAGTGAAGCAGCTCAGTAGTCACAATCCGTCTCTGCAAAAAAAAAGACCTACTTTTTTTAAAATCAGCTTCTGATATATGTGGCGTGGAACTAGTGCGACAGTGACAAGAGTTTTGCTTCCCCCCGGGGGGGGGATACAGCAAAGTAGTCACTTCAAAAGTCTGTGTAGAAAGTCTGTGTAATTTAGGTGGATCTGGTAAACTAATAGCCACGGCAGACGTCACAGAGTTTGAACAAAAGGGCTATTAAGCACCGGATTGTGGCTCCGGAGGTAGTGGGTTCGAGACCCATCAGCCACCCCATCCCTTACAATCCCTGCAAAGATCAGCTATTAACCTGAATTGTGTCTGCGACGTCTTTGTAATGCGCCGACAGACGACGCTGGATAAGATCAAGTTAACTTGTTTGACGCCGAGAATTCGGCAGGCCGAATCACGCGTTCCCAAGTACCCGAGGCTTAGCAATTCAGGTCCTTTGTTGGCCTATAGCACACACATATTCTTCCCAGTATCTTGCGACGCTCGCCCTGCTTAGAGCTTAGGGGGTTAGATCTCTTACGTATCCAAACTTACTCTGGAAGTGTGATGTGGGCGTACCTGTTGATCTCCGCATATTGACGGCTTCAGCAGAAACTTCGCCATACAGCTCAACCGTGAAGTTATCTAGCAGTGGACTCACCTCCGCTAGGTATTTTTGGAGCGGTGGATTCCCTAGGTGGAAAACAAGAGCCGCGCTATCCGCATAAACCTCAGTCCAAACAAACCCTAATGGGTCACTCGGGTCCTGATCAAAGGTATGAAGAAGCATGCCGGGCTCAGATGCCTTGACCGCTTTGTCGGCAGCTTCAGATAGCCGTAGCACCTCCGCTGCTGAGCTTGGCAATGCATGGAGCCTAGCAATCAAAACAAAGGGTTTCTCACCTGTTACCGTCGTATCGTCGGCGCTCTCCGCGTAAACAGTTAAGGTCGAAAAAAGTGTTATCAGTAAGGCGGTCAAGGTCGCTGAAAATTTCATATTAAGTGTCTCCCAGCTATCGATGTGTCGCTATAAACGTTTCTCAACTTCCATCAAAACATTCGTTCCCTACGTTAGAGGTAAATCACCCTTCAACATAACTACCGAGAACCGACAGCAGTTGGAAGCCAGTCATCACAGCCTTGGTTCAAGCGACCTACCTACTTCACATTAGCTTCTGATGTGTCTGGCGCGAACGAAGAACACTTACACTAGAGAATTTACAG
>CBFHHL010000137.1:0-3088 GCA_965655685.1 Luminiphilus sp. | reverse complement strand
CAGTGTTCACCTGTTCTGTGACAACCCGCCGTGGTTGTGGCGAAAAATAGATCGCTCTCTGGGGCTACCTCATAAATCTCGTCGATATGTTGCATACCATTCATCATGGCGACGATCGTAGTGTGTTCGCCTATGCGGTTACGGATTCCACTCAGCGCTGAACCCGCGGCCCAACTCTTTGAGGTGATTAGCAAATGTGAAATGTCATCTGTGTCGTCGATCGTCGAGCAACGAAACGTCATCACCTGATCGCCACCATCACTTTTCAGCACAATTGATCTGCGGGCTGCGCCGGCCGAGCGTGTAATTAACCGAACGGTGGCTCCACCCCGATGCAATCGATGGGCAAAAAGGCCGCCGATGCTTCCAACACCCAAAATGTGCCACACCTCACTCATGCAACGTCCAGTTGGCCTCTACTATCGCTTTACTTTGAGCTTCCTCTACGTGCCCAAAAACGGCTAGGGTCCACAAGTGATCCATCAGCGGCGCCACGCGACAAGCCGCATGCCACTGACTGAGGTTAAAAAAAGCGCCGGCAGTTCGCTTCGCAAATGCCTGGCGCGCATCGTTCTCCATGGTTTGTGTGGCGACAGCGATATCAAAATGACGGCTTCCGAGCGATGCGTACTCCCAGTCTACGGCAAGATGTGAATCCGCCAACTCCCCAATGTTACTGGGCGTTAGGTCATTGTGGCAAAAGCAGGCAGGTTCGTTATCAAGCCGCCGAAGGTCGTCAAGTATCGTGGGCGTTCTGTGATTGAGTGCTAATGGGCTCAGTCTCTTTTCTTTGATTGTTCCTGCGTACCGATTTGCCGTCTCTTCGAGTGACAGCCTAGGCGCAGTAATACCGCTTTCATGTAAGGTTTTTAGTAATTGGCTCTGGGGTTGCTCGCCAGCCCCGTCGAACGCTAGTCGCCTTGTGATAACAACATCCTCATTCGCTCCAGCCCACAAAACATCAGGTGCGAAGCCCAACTTGGCCGCTGCCCGCCACAGCGCAATTTCCAGTTTGGGTGGATTCAAACTCAGCGATGCAGAGTTATGTCGAACCCGCAGGACCAGTTCGGGCGCTCGATCTAGAGCGAATACAGTATTGGCCGAGCCCACGCCCAGAACCTCTCCAATGTCCGGGCGCGCCTTGCGCTCTCTCCAATTTTGATCCCAGGTCGGCCAGGCTTTTAACGCTTCAGATATGGGCGCTAAGGGGTGGCTAGGGTGCGTCGCCATGAAAGGTATCCAGCCACAGACAAAACGATATAAAGCGCGAACAGCCCAGAGGTTAGAGATAAGCCACGATCATAAAACAACCATACAGAAACTGCGTTTATGACAATCCAGTAAAGCCAGTTCTCCAATATTTTTCGGGTCACCATCCATGTGCAGATGATTGCAGAAACGGTCGTCCCAGCATCGACGAAGGGTCGTGAGGCGTCGGTATATGCGGTTAATAAGGATCCAGATGCCCAAGTTCCAGCGAGAATGGCGAGCAGTATTGCGGCGTGAAAGCGCCAGGGACGTGTCGTCACGGGCAGAGTGTCGGTACTCTCGTTTCGTCCCCAAAACACCCATCCCACGACCGCCATGACCGCATAGATTACTTGTAACCCTGCTTCCATATAGAGCTTTACATCTGCAAAGATCACTAGGTACAAAAGCGCACTCACAAATGCGGCGACCCAACAGAACCGATTTTGCCCGATTGCCAATAGCAAATATGCCAGTGCCAAAATGACGGCGATGGTCTCAACCACGCTCATTGTTTACTTGGCGGCTCGATGTCGACGTGGTGTTCGGGAATGAATTTAGCTACCAAGACCTGCCGACCAAACTTGGCATAACTTGCTTCAAGTGCCTCTCGAACACATTCAAAGACATCGCGGCTGTCACCCGTGATTTGTGTGCTCAGTGAGTTGGTCGCGGCGCTACAGCAGTTTGCTGCGATGATGTGCTCAATAAAGGCCCATACCGGCTCCTCAACACTGCCTTCGAGCGGATACAAACTAAGTTCAGCGGTCAATCTCACACCTTACCCCTCAAATTGATAACGCACGGTTGCACCCACTGTACGCGGCTCGCCATATTGGTAATAGGGTTCTAGAGCGTAATCCTTTCTTGGGTCATTACCAAAGGTTCCGAAACCGCGTGTAACAGTGGTTTTGTCTTGCAAGTTTCGACCCCACAGACTGACGGCCCATGCGCCACGCCGCCAGGCGATATTGGCATTTATTAAACGAGCGGAGGGTGACTTCACCGCGTGTCGGTCTGAAAGAAAAAACGCATCGCGCCCAGTCGCTTCAAGCGAGGCTGTGAGGTTAGCGGAGAGATCATAGGTCGCACTCAAACGGTATTGATAAGCCGGCGCATGCGGTTGATCGCGACCCGCGAGATCTACCTCGTCGCTGTTAATGTAGCTGTCAAAAGACGCATCGAGTCTGGCAATAAATGCGGTCATGCTTAGGGCATCCGTGGCACGCCAGTCAATGGACGCTTCTAACCCCCTGTTAGTTCCGCGGGCGGCGTTATCCGTAAAGTCGGTGAATGATGTGCTGCCATCACTACGGGGAATGATCAGTGACCCTTTCACCTGCTGATCCCGTCTTTCCATATTGAAAGCGGTGATTGATCCTAAAATACGCTGGTCCGCGCTACTAAAGCGATAGCCAACTTCCGTATTCACCAAGCTCTCTTCACCAAAGCGTGTGCTGTTGCGATAGGACGTGACATCGATTTCATTGACAAGGGAGAGAAGGGTTGATGAGAGCGATGCGTTTACACCACCGGCCCGAACACCCCGCGCCACTGTGGCAAACAGGGCGCTGGTCTCACTCAGTTGCCAGTTGATCGAGGCATTACCTGTCCAATACTTATCGTCAAAATCCTCGAGAACACCGGCCGAGTCTTGATAAGCCACATCACGCTGCTCAAAGCGTGCGCCAACCGTCAGTGTTAAGTCGTTTGTTACCGAATGCGATACCTGTCCGAAAAGGGCGAGGGTGTCGGTGTTGTTCACGCTATTGAACGGTGCGTCGAGGTAGGTGTAGTCGCGCTGCAGAGCCTCTCTATCTTTGCGAACGTAGATGCCCAT
>CBFHHL010000136.1:0-6102 GCA_965655685.1 Luminiphilus sp. | reverse complement strand
TTTCCTCTACTAAAAGCCCTAGGCGGCAAAGTGACACTGAGGAGTAACTGGCTTACCTATGTGCAAGAGTTCGCCGATAGCATGGTATTCCTCGACTATCAAAGTCAGATCACCGAGATTGACCCGACTGATCCGCTCACGCTTTTCGAACGAAAGTACAGCGCGAATAATGAGAATCTGTGGCAATGCGAGTCGATTCCATTCGAAGGCGCTGGAGCTGAGGACCGCGACTAAGGTACTGTTGCTAATAGGTTGATGGAGAGTCACATGGCACTGCAGGCACTGCCCAACACCAAAGAAGAGCACGCGCAGGATCCGGTTTGGCTTCAGATATGTGGTGAAGTAGAAGAACTCATTCTCAACGAACCGATGATGGCCGATTTTTTAAACGTATCGGTATTGAATCACTCGAGCCTTGAGAGCGCGCTCAGTTCTCAACTCGGTCACCAAGTGGATTGCGCAACGGTGCCAGCGCGCGTACTCTGCAACGTCATTTCCGAAGCATTCACCACGAACGACAATATTCGAAGCGCAATGCGCGCAGACCTTCTCGCAGTCATGGAGCGCGACTCAGCCTGTGAATCGCTCCACATGCCGCTACTGTTCTTCAAAGGCTTCCATGCACTTCAACTCCACCGCGTTGCGCATTTTCTGTGGAATGAAAACCGAAAGTCGCTGGCACTGCTGATGCAAAGCCGCGCCTCGATGAAGTTTGGGGTCGATATTCACCCGGCAGCGCGATTCGGTAGCGGTATCATGCTCGATCACGCCACGGGTTTGGTGGTGGGTGAGACGGCTGTCGTGGGTAATAAAGTATCCATACTCCAAAGCGTAACCTTAGGAGGAACGGGTAAAGAACATGGCGACCGACATCCGAAAATTGCCGACGGGGTTTTGATCAGCGCGGGAGCTAAGATACTTGGAAATATCCACGTCGGTGAAGGCGCTAAAGTCGGTGCTGGAAGTGTCGTACTAAAAGACGTTCCAGCACATACCACAGTGGCTGGCGTGCCCGCCAAAGTGGTGGGAAGACCTGATTCGGATCTCCCCGCACTCAACATGAACCACGAGTTGACAGATTACGAGTGGTAAGCGGGCGAGAGCTCGATAACCGCATCAACCATAGCACCAACGCAGTCTGGGTCGATACCGGGCGTGATGCCGTGCCCAAGGTTAAATACATGGCCTGTGCCACTTCCATACCCCTCGAGTACTTTGGCAACCTCTTCGCGAATCCGCTCAGGATTAGCATTAAGCATCGCGGGGTCCATATTGCCTTGTAGAGCGACTTTGTCGCCTACTCGCGCGCGTGCACTGCTTATGTCTGTAGTCCAATCAAGCCCGACCGCATCTGCACCACAGTCGGCGATGCGCTCTAACCACTGACCACCACCTTTGGTGAAGACAATAACGGGCACGCAACGGCCATCAGCCTCGCGAGGCAAACGCTCAATCACTGCTTGCATGTAGCCCAAAGAGAACTCCTGGTATGCGTCATGGCTCAGCGAGCCGCCCCAAGTGTCAAAAATTTGCAGCGCTTGTGCTCCTTGCTCCACCTGCGTTTTGAGGTACACCGCGACCGCGTCGGCTAGCTTATCGAGTAACTGATGCATTGCTGCAGGATTATTGAACGCGAGCGATTTGGTCTTTGCAAAGTCTTTTGAAGATCCGCCCTCCACCATGTAGGTGGCAAGTGTCCAGGGAGATCCAGAGAAGCCGATAAGTGGCACCGTGCCATTTAATTCCTTACGAATGAGCGCAACGGCGTCCATTACATAACCAAGCTCGTCCCTTGCCTTATTGGGCTCCAGCGCAGCTATGTCGGCTTCTGATGTCAGGGGTCGCTCAAATCGCGGCCCCTCACCTTCAGTGAAGTAAAGGCCTAAGCCCATCGCATCAGGAATGGTCAGAATATCGGAGAACAAAATAGCCGCGTCCATCTCGTAACGTCTAAGCGGCTGCATAGTCACCTCACAGGCTAGCTCCGGCTGGGTACAAAGTCCCATAAAGCTACCGGCTTGTGCACGCGTAGCGCGGTATTCTGGTAGGTAACGTCCCGCTTGACGCATAATCCAAAGCGGGGTTCGGTCTACGGGCTGACGTAAAAGCGCCCGCAAAAATCTATCATTCTGCAGTGTTGCCATAGCGGCAGGATCCCCCGAGCGGATGCCTCTTTGTGCAACTCGCTCTGATCTTTTTATGTTTAGACCGCGAGGTAATCCAAAATACCTTCCGCGGCCTGCCTTCCCTCCCAAATGGCGGTAACCACAAGATCGGAACCGCGTACCATATCACCACCAGCAAACACTTTGGGATTTGATGTTTGAAACTTGAATATCTGGTGCTCTGGAGCAATTACGCCTTGCCAGTCGTTCAGTGCAATTTTCATGTCTGCCATCCACTCGGTCGGACTTGGCTGGAAACCAAAGGCCATAATGACAGCATCAGCCTCAAGGACCTGCTCTGAACCCTCGATGTGCTCTGGACGACGACGACCATCGGGACCTGCCTCCCCCAAGCGAGTCTCAACCACTTTCACACCACCCGCCTCGCCGAAATAGTCGACCACGCTGATAGGTTGACGGTTAAAGAGGAACTTGACCCCTTCCTCCCGAGCATTTTGAACCTCTCGACGGGATCCAGGCATATTCTCTTCGTCTCGGCGGTAAACACAAAAAACCTGCTCAGCCTGCTGGCGGACAGCAGTGCGGACGCAGTCCATAGCAGTATCACCGCCACCGAGAACAACGACGGTCTTACCTTTGAGATCAATAAATTTTTCAGGCGCCTGAGGGTAACCCATCTTCTCGTTCACGTTTCCGATCAGGTAATCGAGTGCCTTGTGAACACCGGGAAGGTCCTCACCCAAAAATCCACCCTGCATAGCCTTATAAGTACCCATACCCAGGAAGACAGCATCGAATTCTTCCAAAAGGTCATCAGCATCGATGTCTACACCAATTTCGGTGTTTAAGCGAAACTCGATGCCCATCCCTTCGAAGACTTCCCGACGCCTCTCCATAACCTGTTTTTCTAATTTGAATTGAGGAATGCCAAAGGTTAGCAACCCGCCAATTTCAGGGTATCGATCGAAGACCACAGGCTGTACGCCATTTCTCGCCAAAATATCAGCGCATCCCAGACCGGCAGGACCAGCACCTACAATCGCAACACGCTTACCTGTCGGGATGACGTCGCTCAAGTCAGGCCGCCAACCCATGGCAAGCGCCGTATCGGTAATGTACTTTTCCGCATTGCCAATAGTGACAGCACCAAAGCCATCGTGCAGGGTGCAAGCACCCTCGCATAACCGATCCTGTGGACAGACACGACCACAGACCTCAGGCAAGGTATTGGTTTGATGACTGAGCTCGGCCGCCTCAAACAGGCGTCCGTCTGACAATAACTTGAGCCAGTTTGGGATTAAGTTATGAACCGGGCATTTCCACTCACAGTAGGGGTTGCCACATTCCAAACAACGGTGCGACTGCTCGGCCGCCGTTTGTTCGTTAAACGGATCGTAGATCTCTACAAACTCCTCCGTGCGAGACTCCATGGATCGCTTGTTGGGATCCTGACGCTCGACATCGAGAAACTGAAATGGATTTGCTAAGCGTTCAGTCATATCCCAACTCTTAATCTGTATACCGGAAGCGCGCAACCAACTCGTTAAAGTCTGCCGCCTTTGGTTTAACCAGCCAAAACTTCCCTACGTAATCCGCAAAATTTTCGAGGATATGCTGGCCCCACGAAGATCCCGTCTCCGTAACGAATTCCTCGATATTATCGCGCAAGAAGTGCCTATGTGCCTCTGCTGCCTCTCCACTAATGCGATGTATCTCAACCAATTCATGGTTGTAACGATCGGGGAACGCTCGCGTTTCGTCCAGAACGAATGCCATACCACCGGTCATTCCTGCTCCGAAATTCAAGCCAGTCTCTCCAAGCACCGTTATGCAGCCACCGGTCATATATTCGCAACAGTGATCACCGGCACCTTCGATGACCGCATGTGCGCCTGAATTTCGAACCGCGAATCTCTCCCCTGCGCACCCCGAAGCGTGTAAGCGTCCACCCGTCGCACCGTAAAGACACGTATTTCCAATGATACTCGCAGTTTTACTCTCGAACTGACTGCCTTCCGGTGGGTAGATAACAAGCTTTCCGCCTGCCATACCTTTGCCTACATAGTCGTTACAATCGCCTGCGAGGTACATATGAAGGCCACCCGCATTCCAGACACCAAAGCTCTGTCCAGCAGTGCCCTCGAGTTTCAGGATGACCGGTGATTCCTCCATCCCAGTATTACCATAACGCTTTGCAATCTCACCAGAGAGACGTGCGCCGATAGATCGATCACAGTTCGTAACTGAGAAACTAAACTCGCCCCCCTGCTTCGCGTCGATGGCAGGTAGCACTGCAGATAGTATGAGCGCTGCTTTTTCTCCCTGATCAAACGGGGGGTTTCTTTCAACCTCACAAAACTGAGGTTGATCAACCGCCGTGTCATCAACCCACGTAATCGGATGTAAGTTCAGAGCGCTCTGCTTGTCCGTCGTACCATCGAGATGCTCGAGCAAATCGACGCGTCCGATCAAATCTTCAAGTCTTGAAACACCGAGAGATGCCATCCATTCGCGCGTCTCCTCTGCAACAAAGCGGAAGAAATTCACTACGCGCTCCACGTCGCCCACAAAGTGCTCTTCCCGAAGCTTGTCGTTCTGTGTTGCAACGCCCGTTGCGCAATTATTGAGGTGGCAAATACGGAGGTACTTACAACCCATCGCAATCATAGGGGCAGTGCCAAAACCAAAACTTTCAGCTCCGAGAATAGCCGCTTTCACGACATCTAAGCCGGTCTTCATACCGCCGTCTGCCTGCAACCGGATCTTTCCGCGGAGACGATTCCCGCGCAGTGTTTGGTGTACTTCAGCAAGACCCAACTCCCATGGGGAACCCGCATGGCGAATCGAAGTGAGGGGGCTCGCCGCCGTGCCACCGTCATAACCAGATATGGTGATGAGATCAGCATAGGCCTTGGCTACACCCGCAGCAATGGTTCCTACGCCGGGCTCGGATACCAGCTTGACTGATACGAGAGCATCCGGGTTGACCTCTTTAAGATCAAAAATGAGCTGCGCCAAATCTTCGATTGAGTAAATGTCATGGTGGGGCGGCGGCGAGATCAGTGTGACGCCAGGAACGGAGTAACGCAGCCGAGCAATGAGGTCGTTTACCTTACCACCGGGCAGCTGTCCGCCCTCACCAGGCTTAGCGCCCTGTGCCACTTTGATCTGCAACACTTCAGCATTTACCAAATAGTGAGGCGTAACACCGAACCGGCCCGAAGCGATTTGCTTAATCTTAGATACCCGATTCGTACCGTAGCGTGCCGGGTCTTCGCCACCTTCGCCACTGTTGGAGCGTGCACCGATAGCGTTCATTCCCATTGCCAAAGCTTCGTGAGCCTCGGGGGAAAGTGCACCGAGCGACATGCCTGCCGAGTCGAATCGTTTCAAGATCGCGTCAATGGGCTCGACATCTTCGAGTGGAATCGGCTCCGGGCTTGGTTTGAGATTAAGTAGATCACGGAGCGCAGCAACGGGTCTGTCGTTACAATGATTGGCATAGGCCTTGTAATCAGCATTGTCGTTACTCACCACTGCTCGCTGCAAACTCATCACCACATCAGGGTTATAAGCGTGATACTCACCTCCGTGGACATATTTGAGCAATCCGCCAGCCACTACGGGCTTACGCTTCAAACGCGCCACGCGAGCAAGTTGAATCTGATCGAACTCGAGATGTGCAAAACCTGCGCCGGCGATTCGCGAAGCCACACCTTTAAATGCAACATCAACGACCTCAGCATCCAAACCAACCGCCTCGAACAACTGCGCTCCGCGGTAGCTGTTCACAGCTGATATGCCCATCTTGGACATGATTTTAAGCAAGCCTTTATTGATGCCCTTGCGGTAATTCTTGTAGCAGGCTGAAGGCGCACCCAAGATCTCACCCTTGGCTAATTGCTGCGCAAGTAAGCTGTATGCGAGGTAGGGGTAAACAGCCGTGGCGCCAAAACCGATCAAGCAGGCAAACTGA
>CBFHHL010000135.1:0-16182 GCA_965655685.1 Luminiphilus sp. | reverse complement strand
AGTCGAGGGCAACCCGCTCTCCGATCAAATCAACAGTATTCTGCCTCAGACGCAGTGCGGCCAATGCGGCTATCCCGGGTGCAGGCCCTACGCGGAAGCAATCGCCGAGGGTGATTCCATCAACAAGTGCCCTCCCGGCGGTGAAGACACGATTCAAGCCCTCGCCAACTTACTCGATGTCGAGCCCGAGCCCTTAAACGCGGAACATGGCGTCGAGGCTGAACCAACGGTTGCCTTTATTCGAGAAGACGAATGTATTGGCTGCACAAAGTGTATTCAGGCCTGCCCCGTTGATGCGATCTTAGGGGCGGCCAAACAAATGCATACGGTTATCATCGATGAATGCACTGGCTGCGACCTCTGTGTCGAGCCCTGCCCTGTCGACTGTATCGATATGATTCCTCGCAAAGGGGGTATTCAGCATTGGTACTGGCCACTTCCGGACGACTCTTCTCGAGACAACCTAATAGCGACCGACCGTGACTCGGATGAAACCTCCGAATCAAGTCCGAAGCAGGCTGCCGCATGAGACAGATTTTTGATATCCATGGCGGCATTCATCCGCCAGAGCGCAAGGAATTAGCGAATCCAGGACAGGTTCAAGAAATGCCCCTGCCCTCAAAACTTGTCTTGCCCGTTACGCAGCACATAGGTGCACCAGCGCGCCCTATCGTGGAGGTGGGTGACATCGTGAAAGGCGGGCAGATGATCGCAGAGGCGCAGGGCCCAGTAAGCGTTCCTGTCCATGCACCGAGCTCTGGCACGATCACTGCCATCGAGTCGCGTGCGGTACCCCATGCGTCTGGCTTAACCGATACCTGTATTGAGATCACGCTCGACGGTAACGACACGTGGGTCGACCTCAAAGGTTTGGATAATTGGCGAACGAGGCCAAAAGCAGAGTTAGTTGAGTGCATCCGGCAGGCGGGCATTGCCGGTCTTGGGGGAGCAGGATTCCCCACTGCAATTAAGCTAGCCTCAGATCGTGAGCAAGGCATTCATACGCTGATCATTAACGGCACCGAGTGCGAGCCCTATATCTCGGCCGACGACACGGTCATGCAGTGCTATGCCCGAGAAATCGTCGAGGGCGCGGAAATACTCGCGCACATGGTAAGTGCAGAGAACATAATCCTCGCGGTTGAGGACAATAAGCCCGATGCCGCAGCGGCGATGACAAAGGCGGCGGAAGCGCTCGAGATTGCAGAAGTAGTGACCTTCCCCACCAAATATCCCTCAGGCGGGGAGAAGCAACTCATTGAGATTTTGTTTGACATGCAAGTCCCCTCGGGCGGCATTCCCGCCGATATTGGTATTCTGTGCCAAAACCCGAGCACTGCCATTGCGGTTCGTGACGCCCTCGTAGACGGCAAGCCACTGACCGACCGTATTACAACCGTGACGGGTATGGCGTTGCAGAAGCCAGGGAACCGTCGCGTTTTGTTGGGCACCCCAATACGCGAGTTACTCGATGAAGCAGCCTTTGATAGAGATGCTGCGGATCGCGTCATTCACGGTGGGCCAATGATGGGCTTTGCGGTCACCGATCTCGATATACCTCTCGTGAAGATTACCAATTGTGTGCTGGCGCCGACACGTACCGAGATACCGCCGCCGCAGCCTCAGCAAGCGTGTATCCGCTGTGGTATGTGTGCCGAAGCTTGTCCAGCATCGCTACTTCCGCAGCAGCTCTATTGGTATGCGCGTGCGAAGGATAATGAGCAACTTGAGCGACACAATTTACTTGATTGCATCGAGTGCGGTGCCTGTGCCTACGTATGCCCCAGCCATATCCCCTTGGTGCAGTACTATCGCTCGGCCAAAGGTGCGATTCGGGAAGCAGCAAAAGAGAAGGTGCGCTCTGATAACTCACGTACACGTTTTGAGGCACGCCAAGAGCGTCTAGAGCGAGAAGCCGCGGCTAGGGAAGCGAAACGTGCTGCAAGAAAAGCCGCTGCCGAAGCGCGCGCCAAATCGGGTGATGACCCAGTGCAGGCTGCGATTGAACGTGCTAAGGCGAAAAAAGCCGCGCAGGAGCCAAAGATTACTGAGGATAACGCGCAATGAGTTTGATGCATGTCTCGTCTCCACACGTGCACAAGCCAGTGACCTCCGTTGAGCAGGTCATGAAACAAGTGCTACTCGCTACACTGCCCGGGGTAGCCGTCTTGACCTGGTTCTTTGGCCCTGGAACGTTGGTGAATATCATTTTTGGCTCGATGCTAGCCATGGGCTTTGAAGCCTGGGCGCTCTGGCTGCGTGGTAAAGACTTTAAGGCACCGCTAAAGGATCACAGCGTCATTGTCACCGCAACACTACTCTGTATCGCCCTTCCCCCCTACTCGCCTTGGTGGCTAATTGTTGTGGGTATCGGCGTCTCGGTCTTGCTCGGTAAACACGTGTTCGGAGGTCTCGGATACAACCCCTTCAACCCTGCCATGGTCGGCTATGTGGTGTTGCTGGTGTCCTTTCCGCTGCAAATGAGCGCCTGGACCGAACCCAGAAGTGTGGTGGGTGAGGCGCCTGGACTCTTCGATGCCATCAGGGCGCTCTTCGCGCCCGCCAGCTACGATGGTGTCACCGCAGCAACGCCGCTGGACTTGTTTAGGCAAAACGCGGGAATGCTGTTTGACGATCTAATGGCAAGCAAGACAGAGCTCGCAGGGCCCATAGCAGGCGTTGGCTGGGACCTCGTTAATCTGGCTTTTCTCGGCGGCGGTATATGGTTACTGCGCCAGCGCATTTTTACCTGGCACGCACCGGTAGGCATGCTCGGGGCACTGAGTGTTTGTGCGCTTGTCGGCTTTGACGAAGGTAGTTCAACGAGCGGTGGCTCTGTGCTTTTTCACTTATTCAGTGGTGCGACCATGTTCGGCGCTTTCTTCATCATCACCGACCCAGTGAGCTCAGCGGTATCAAACCGCGGCCGTCTCATATTCGGCGCAGGCGTCGGTGTATTGGTCTATTTAATCCGCGTAAACGGAAATTATCCCGACGCTGTCGCTTTTGGGGTGCTGCTCCTCAACTTCGCGGCGCCGCTCATCGATCAATACACGCAGCCTCAGGTCTACGGCACGAAAAAAATTGAGGTCGACGAGTGAGAACCCTGATTTCCAGTCTTATTGGTGCTGCGCTTCTCGCTGCTTTTGCCGCCGTTGGCTCAGGCTTAATTAGCGGCGTGTATGAGCAAACAAAGGAGCCCATTGCGGCTGCGGAGCGCGCAGCTGAAGCACGGCAACTTTTGGAAATTTTTCCCGCACAGACACACGATAACGAACTTATAGACGACACTTTCACCCTCGCTGCTGAGGATCCCTTCCTCGCACTGCGCGAGAAATCCTCAGGTTATCGTGCTCGCAACAACGGCAAAGTTACAGGAGTGATACTGCCGGCGACCGCCCGCGACGGTTATAGCGGTGACATCCGGCTGCTCGTTGGTATTGATCGCTCGGGTGCCATCGTTGGCGTACGTGTGCTGAGTCACCGTGAGACCCCCGGGCTGGGTGATAAGGTCGAACTCAAAAAATCCCCCTGGATTTTGTCTTTCGACCAAAAAGGCCTAGAAAACCCCTCGTTAGAGGGTTGGGCTGTTAGAAAAGACGGTGGAGAGTTCGATGCCTTTACTGGTGCTACAGTAACACCACGCGCTGTTGTCTCCGCTATCAAAAGTGCGTTGGAATATGCCCGAACATACAAACCGGACCTGTTCGAGCTCGTCGAGAAGGACGCATCATGAGCACTCAAAGCTACCGTCAAATCACTCATAACGGACTGTGGAAAAACAATCCCGCGCTGGTTCAGCTGCTGGGGCTCTGCCCACTACTGGCGGTCACCGCTAGCGTCGTAAATGCCATGGGGTTGGCAGCCGCAACGCTGTTCGTGTTGGTTACCTCTAACCTGTGTGTTTCTTTAATTAGAAACGTTGTTACTGAATCCATTCGATTACCGGCGTTCGTACTCATCATCGCTGCCGCTGTCACCTGTACAGAGCTACTAATGCAGGCCTATGCCTACGAGCTTTATAAGATACTGGGCATTTTCTTGCCCTTGATTACCACTAATTGCGTCATCCTGGGCCGTGCTGATGCCTTTGCCGCCAAAAATCCAATAGCGCCCGCGCTTGCCGATGGTTTCATGATGGGCATGGGGTTTGGACTCGTTCTCGTGGTGCTTGGCGCTATCCGCGAGTTACTGGGCACGGGAGCTGTATTCGCCAATATGGACCTCTTGCTCGGCCCAATGGCGGCTAACTGGACAATTGTCGTCGCTGAGGATTACACAGGCCTACTGTTAGCAATACTGCCTCCTGGCGCCTTTATCATTACCGGCCTGTTGATTGCCGCAAAAAACGTTATCGACACGCGGATTGAAAACGCGAACCGTGCAGAATTTAACGTCGAAGTTGGGAGTAAGCGAGTCCGGGTGACCGGCGAAATCGCCTAGCCTCTCTGAGAATCGCCGACGACCAGCGTTCCGAGAAGCTCGTCCACCGACGCGTCGTCCAAGCCTGCGTCGTCTTCATCGCAAACGTAAGTCACGTAAAGCAGCAAACTGTCCGAACCTAGGTACCACTCTCGCACAGCGACGCCGTCTTCGCGATATCCGCCACTAACACCTGAAAAAGCGCCTGCATTGACTGCTTCCCATTGGGCTACCTCGGGCGATTCCTCGCGTGCCATCTCCTGAACGTCCGTGGCCATCACTTTTCCAGATTGCTTATGCAGTGTGGTGATTTCGATCTCACCCACTTCGTCCTGATCGACAATACGGATGATGTCGTCTTCATTCTCAGCGTGCCACTCGGAGGGCAACATCAAACACCAATGGTCCGTTTCTAGAATATTCACTGATTCTCTACCTCTTATTCGAATCGTGCCGCATCAGAAGCGCATCTTCGCGCACTGATGCTGTCTCGTAATAGTTATTGCGGACACCGATAGTGGCAAAACCCGCGTTTTCGTACAAAGTAATTGCTGCAACATTAGAGCGACGAACCTCCAGAAAAACCGTTATAACTCCGGACATATTTAGGGCAGCCAAAGTCTCTGCAAGCAAATAGCGCCCGACTCCTAATCGCCTCATTGCTTTGTCTACGCGGAAATCGATGATTTCGGCTTCATCACCAACAAGATTGAACCAGCCAGCAGCGACTAGCTGACTTTCGGACACAGCGCACCAAGCTGCGCCAGTGGGCTTCCTATTGAGCGACTGCAAAAAAGAAAGGGAGGGTCCCTCAGTACCTTCGTATAGGCGAGAGAGCGCAATATCGTCGGACGAATGAATGCGGCGGCAGTGGAAAGTATCGGTCGATCGCGTCAAATCTAGACCAGCTCAATCGCCTGCAGTGGTTTGAGTGCCTGCCAAGCCTCACGCTTCAATCCCGCATTTTGCAGCATTGCTATGGTCGATGGGATGACCACCGCTGATTGAGCGATACGGTCTGGCAAGTAAGGACAAGCCCCCATGACAACGACGCGTTTGGCATCGACCTCACGGGCCATTCGCTGAATAAGTCCATGCAAAGCCTGTTTTGCTGACTCTGCATCACCGGACAATGTCGAATTACCCCGCATCGGCCAATCGAATTGCTGCTGCCTTACAGACACGTCAGAGCTCAAGGCCCTTGCCATGGCGTTAATCAAAGCAAGCTGATCCTGCCGAACGAGCCCGTCTGACAACTGCTCCACCCATAAGAATGGGCCCGCCGACGCGAGTAACATGGAAAATTTCACGGTCTCTGAAGTTCGTGCTGACGACATTGACACGCCTGACGCTGTGCCGGAGGCGCGCTTTGATGCAGTCGCTGAACTCTCGCGCGGTGCAGGCGCGGAACTTGCCTCCATCCCTTGTTGAACTGACACTGAGCTCGCAGTCGGCATCGTTGCGGAAGACCCAATCGGAGACACTCGCTGTCTTACCGAGGGGGCGGCTCCAGGCATGTCATAGCGAGACACATACACGTCGATGCCCATCGCCTCTAAGGCCTGACGACGCGCCATTTCATCAGCGACAACTGAGGGCTCAGCTTGCGGGATATCAGACAATTCACTCATCACCACAGTGTCTCACGAGCCAATCCCAAGTTGTATCACTTTAAGCTTTGTCGCACTGATAGACCCGAATCTATGCCAACTGCCAACTGCCAACTGCCAACTGCAGACAGTTTGTGGCTCTGGCTTGACGATTGAGGTCTGAATCTGGGCTTGGATGCGGACTCTGACTCGGAATGGGACTCGGACTGGCCCGCTACGAACACGCTAAATGCTGCCATGATACTGTTTACTCAACGTTGTTGACGTAAAAAAGTCCGCGGTAAATGCCAGATCAACTGTAAAGACTAAAAGACGATTACTGTCCACGCGATGACAGGCGCTTTCAGCAGACGTGTTTAATAGCTTGCGTTATCCTCTAGGCTCTGGGAACAAAAAAATAATAGGTAGTAAACATGTCACTTATTCCAGCGGAGCAGCATTTCGCTGTGTTCACGGCCATCCTCGTTTTATCAGCGATGGCATTTGCGTCTGAACGCACTGTAGTTGGACAAAAAATCACTGGTACCGTAGTCGTCATATTACTGGCAATCGTCGCTGCGAATATAGGACTAATCCCTCACTCAGCACCGGCTTACAGCTTCATTTTTAGCTACGTGGTGCCGATGCTCATTCCATTGTTTCTATTCCAAGCCGATGTGCGGCGGCTTGCGAGAGAGGCATCCCGGACAACAGCTGCCTTTCTTGTGGCAACCTTGGGCACTGTGGCGGGCGTCGTGGTCGCCGCATTGCTGCTAGATCTCGGTCAATTGGGCGCAGCGTCAGATCTAGCGGCCGAGAGACGAGAAGCGGGGATAGTGGGACTGTTTGCCTCTACCTATATTGGCGGCTCGGTGAACTATGCCGCCCTAGGTGAAATAACGGGACTTAGCAAAGACGCGTCTTTCTTCTCTGCTGCCACGGCTGCGGATAATCTTTTCTCTGCCGTCTTTCTCAGCGTAATAGCCCTGATCCCCGGCGCACAATGGATCGTCCGACGCTTTGCCCCTCATGCAGTCAGCGAAGGCGTGACGCTTAAAAAGCCCGAAGTCAATCCCGCAAGCATTGTCTACTCGCTAGCGGCAGCAGGTAGCATTGTCGCTGTTACTGATTTGCTGTGTTGGTCGCTAGATATTCCAAGCTGGCGTTACGCCATCATGACGACCCTCAGCGTCGGCATTGCAACCGCTTTGCCGCGGATACGGGTGTGGTTTGCGGGAGCCTTTGAGATTGGCGTCGCACTCTCATTCACATTCTTCGCCGCCATAGCGGCAGGCGCGGACATCCGCGCTATGATCAGCGTTGCACCTTTGCTAATAGTCCTAGTGGTGATATTACTGAGTGTTCACCTCGTTGTGTTACTCACATTGGGCCGTAAACTGGGTCTTACAATCCCCGAATTATTGACCGCGAGTAACGCTGCCATTTTGGGAGCAACAACGGCGCCCGCGATGGCAGCCGCAAAGGGCTGGCACGACCAAGTGACGCCGGGTGTACTCGTAGGCGTCATTGGTTACGCACTGGGGACATTTATTGGTACTGCGTTATTCCAGTTATGGTGAATAATCAACCTGGGGGCGCTCTTATAGCGAACTCTCGTGGAATAAGAGCGTAACGAAAACTTCATAAAACAGTCATAACCTTCGACTGGTCCCTCAGGCCAAAAGAAGCGTAACAGTAAAGATAAAAATGGATAGGCAAAAATGGCAATGACAGATTACACCGCCATCAACGACCCTCAATTTACACCGGACGTCGATCCGATGTTCGAGTACTACATCGTAGAGAAGCCTAGGCTCACCTACGAGTCGCCGGAGGACGGTCCAATGACGCGTGCCTTCGTTCGGGTTCTTGAAGGCTTTTTGGGTCGCCATGAAATGGAGGCGCACTATCAGCGACTCAAGTCGATGGACATTGACTCCAAAGCTTTCTTCCGCGAAGCCTTTAAGCTCACCAATATTACGCTCGATGGCGACACCAGCCCGTTAGCTGATATACCCAAAGACCGACCTGTTCTGTTTATTGCCAATCATCCGTTTGGCGTGATCGACGGGCTCATTATGTGCAATATGGCACTCGATTATGCCGATGACTTTCAAGTCGTGATCAACTCTTTGCTCTGCCAAGACCGGGACCTCGTGCCGCATTTCCTCCCCATCGACTTCACCGAAACAAAAGAAGCGACGAAGCGGAATGTGCGATCCAAACAATTGGCGGGAAAAGCGCTCGCGGACGGTGTGCCCCTTATACTTTTCCCCTCGGGAATGGTATCAACAGCGGATGCACCTGGTTTCGGCGATGTGGTTGATGCGCCATGGACAACCTTTATTGCCAAGCTTGTCATGCAGTATCAACCCACTGTTGTCCCTGTGTATTTCCACGGCCAGAACACCCGGCTGTTTCATGTTGCCTCAAACATCGCAGAACCATTCCGAATGGCAATGCATATGAGGGAGGCACTCAAGCGTTTCGGATCGACCGTCTCTCTCGATGTGGGCGTGCATCACTCGCCTGAGGACTACGCGCACATTCGTAGCCGTCAGGAAATGACGCAGCATTTCTACGACATCGTGCAAGGTACACGGCGGCCCCGCTGAGCGCCGAATGACCCGATAGCGAGTAATTGCGGGTCTTTCTCGAGAGACATTCTCTAGAGGCATTTATCAATGTTTGAACAAGTGAGCGTTAACAACCGGAGACGTCCGTCACTTTAACCGCTGAAAATTACCTGTTATGGACACCACTTGAACGCGGGTGCGCGGTATTGAGGGCCTCGTGTAGTGCTAAAAGAGACTAAGTAGCAATCCCGCAAACATAACTTCTATGGCCGAGGCTTAAGCCAGTGGGTGCAGCACGCGCCCCAGATCAACAGAAGTCGGCTCAACCAAACGCGTTGATGAGACCAACCCAATCAAACAAGAACGAGCAACGCCAGAACACCCAGCCAAAGCAAAAAGCTACGATCAAGCAATCTGAAAAGCCCAGTCAGCCGCTCGTAGACAGAAGAAGTATTTGCATCACCCAAGGCGGCATCAGCAGCATCTTCAAAGAACTCATCGGTACTTGGTTCAAGCGAGATACCCTTCTCCGTGATGTGTCCGAGTGTTTTATCAAAGTCACCAAAAACAGCAAAACTCAGCACCATGAGTCTGGACGGCAACCACTCGATAATGCGCATTACGGACTCAGCAATAGGCGTGGCTGTTTCCTGTGTTGCATGAGCCAACCGATAGGCGACAGCACCCGAGGGCCCAAGCAGAAAGAAATAGAGAACAGGGCCGAACCATCGTTGTAGCGCCATCTTGCTAAAAAACACAGACGCAACATCGGTAAAACCGTCTTCATCCTCCGCTTCGGCATTGCCTCCAGCACTCTCAACGACCACAGCCGCACCTTCGTTGTCACCGGCTCGCGCACGTGCGAGGAATCGTTGAGTAATCGTTGGGTAGTCTTCTCGCCCAAACGAGAAAAATAAGGCCGCAGCACCAACAAAAAGCGTTGCCACCCCCCCAAACAGGCCTTCCAAAATTGCGAGCGAAACCGCAAACGCCGCGGTTGGTGCACCAACGAGCCAAAGCAATACTGTGTTTGAAGAGGTGTCCGCGTCGACCTGCGCCTGGAATCGGCTTTGAATATCCATCTTATGCAATGGGCCACCGGAGCCCATAAACCAATACAGCCCTGTCGCTGCGATGAAGGTCAAAAACGCGAGGTAATCCAACTTCTCTCTCCCCTTACAATGATTGGTGCTACGTGCCCGGCAGTTCTGCGACGCCTAGCTCTCTACTCAAGCGATCCCAATCAAAACTTGGCCCCGGATCTGTTTTTCTTCCAGAGGCAACGTCACTGTGCCCGACAATAGCGTCCGGCTCAATCTTAAGATGAGCCTGCCTGCATGCTCTAATCAACTGGCTGAGCGCGCTGTACTGCGCTTCAGTGTAAACATGGGTATCAGTACCCTCCAGTTCAATCCCAATACTAAAATCATTACATTTTTCGCGCCCACGCCAAGTTGATACCCCGGCGTGCCATGCATTTTTATTCGTGGGGACAAACTGAATCACCTCACCATCGCGACGAATCAAAAAGTGCGCCGACACCCTTAAATCAACGATCTCGGCAAAATAGGCATGCGCCTTCGGATCCAGACTATTAGTGAATAGCTCCTCGATATGCGGTCCACCAAATTCGCCTGGAGGAAGCGAAATGTTGTGTACCACTACGAGCTCTACTGCCCCTTCGGCAGGTCGCGGTCCGCAGTTCGGCGACGGTAGGTGGGTGCACCCTTGCAGCCACCCAGAAACAATTTGCCCGTGTTTATTGTCGGTCACGTAAAAATCTTCGCCTAGCTTGTGTTTCAATACGGCATCATAACAGGGCTCGCTGAAAGGATACTGCCGCGTGCTGACGAAAGACGACATCAACCCTATTGTAAAACTCGCGCTTGACGAAGACATTGGCAGTGGTGACATCACTGCAGGGTTAGTGGATAGCCGCGAGCACGCAACTGCAACTGTCATTACACGCGAGGCGGGCGTGCTGTGCGGCACGCAGTTCGTTGACGCGGTTTTTTCCTCAATAGACCCAGATGTCAAAGTTGATTGGAAAAAGGTGGACGGTGACCGACTCGAACCCAACGATGTGCTATTTACGCTGGCAGGCAATGCAAGAAATATCTTAACCGGTGAGCGTGCGGCGCTGAACTTTCTTCAGATGCTCTCTGGGACTGCAAGCTACAGTGCGTCGCTTGCGGCTATTGTCGAAGGAACTCAAACCAAGTTACTAGATACACGGAAAACCATTCCTGGCTTTCGAAACGCTCAAAAATACGCAGTCACTTGCGGCGGCTGTTTTAACCACCGCATTGGTCTATTCGACGCCTTTCTAATCAAAGAAAATCACATAGCTGCCTGCGGTGGCATCCGTCAAGCAGTGGATCAGGCTCGCCAAACCGCACCCGGCAAACCGGTGGAGGTTGAGGTCGAGAATCTTGAGGAGCTCGAGCAAGCACTGGCGGCTGGCGCTGATCGAATCATGCTCGATAACTTCACGCTTGAGGGCATGCGAAAAGCGGTTGCCATAACGGCGGGGACAGCAGAACTCGAGGCCTCGGGTAATGTCACAGAGGCAACCCTGCGCGGTATTGCCGAAACCGGCGTAGATTTCATATCCATTGGCGCATTGACCAAGGTGGTCATGCCCTTAGATTTATCATTGCGACTCGACTGATAACTGCTGAGACGCGCTCTTGCCTCAACTTACTTTGAGGCGCTCTTGCGGACATTGTGATTAAAACCCGGCTATTAGGGACTCATCGCGCGTTTACTCAAAGATTGCGTAAAGCAAGGGATTGGACACGCAAGGAAGGACGCACAAGCAAGCGATTCGAGTCGTCCGTTTCTAAGACGCTAGCTGACGGGACCCCATGCCTTGCGCGTGATGACGCTATGACTGCACAAACGGCCCATCGAGCACAAGCACACCGTTCTCGTCAGCGGCTAGAAAATCACCGTCGCGGACTTCGACGCCATCGAAAGTAAGCGTCACTCCACGCTCACCCGCGCCTAGCTTCTCAGTCTTGATCGGTGAGGCACCCAAGGCTTTTACCCCGAAGTCAAAGGTGTTGATCACTTCGACATCGCGGGCAGCGCCCACAATCACCATTCCCGCCCAACCGTTATCCATGGCCTTTTTTGCCACAATGTCACCGGTCAGTGCTTTGGCCAGTGAGCCACCACCGTCGATCAGTAAAACGCGCCCTTCACCCGACTCGTTCACCGTTTCCTTGACCATGGAGTTATCTTCGAAACAGCGAATGGTCGCCACCTGACCACAGAACGCGAGCACGCGCCCAAAGGCTTGAAATTGAAACGGCAAAACCTGAGCGCGAGGATTGAGATCTGAGAGATCTGGGGTGCTCAACATGCCATCACTCCAATGCCTTAACTAAAGCCAATCAGTGGCGTAGGTGTCCAGCTGACTGAGCGGTGACAAAATTGCATCAGCGTGTGCACTCGCGCGCGGCATAATTCGGTGCAAATAGAACTCGGTAGTCGCTATCTTGCGCTGACAGAACAATGTTT
Organism: Luminiphilus sp.; assembly: GCA_965655685.1. GTDB lineage: Bacteria > Pseudomonadota > Gammaproteobacteria > Pseudomonadales > Halieaceae > Luminiphilus. Next base: position 4,070 of record CBFHHL010000135.1, on the reverse strand, counting down.
TTTCGTCCTTTGCCAACAGCTCAATCGCAACCAGTGAGCTTGCAGCGAGATGCCAACCGCCGAACAAATAGCCGGTCTGCATCATGTAATCAAAAGAAGCCGCGAGCGCCGCATTCTTGTCCGCTTTGAACATCTCAAGAATGGTTTGTGAAGACATAACATGCGCAGACAACGCGTCAGACAGCGCCGTACCCATCGCTGCGAGACGATCATCGCTAGACCCTGCCAGCGCGTCAGCCACCGATCGGATCTGCTCCTGCATCGCTTCCATGGTCGCGCCGCCATCACGAGCCAGCTTACGATTCACTAAGTCGGCAGCTTGAATGCCGTTCGTGCCTTCGTAAATAGGTGTAATTCGAACATCACGCAGATACTGTGCTGCACCCGTCTCCTCGACGTAACCCATACCGCCGTGAATCTGAACACCCAGTGACGTGACCTCCATCCCGATCTCAGTCATCCAGCCCTTGATCACGGGAATCATTAAATCAAGCCGCGCTTTCCACTGACCGCGCTCTTCAGCAGGCGCACCGTGCGACAAATCCATGGTCAACGACTCGATATAAGCCAAGGCACGCATCGCCTCGTTGAGCGAACGCATTGTCATCAACATGCGCTTCACATCGGCGTGCTCGATGATAGGGACACCGCCCTGCACACGCTCGCGCGCGTAGGCGACCGCTTTTTGATACGCACCTTCAGACGCACCCAGGCCTTGAAGCCCGACCTTCAAACGCGCTTCGTTCATCATAGTAAACATACATGCCAGCCCATTATTTTCCTCGCCGACGAGGTAACCAATAGCACCGCCGTTATCGCCATAGGCCATGACGCAAGTCGGGCTGCCGTGAATGCCAAGTTTGTGCTCAACCGACACCGGATAGGCGTCGTTACGCTCACCGAGACTGCCATCATCGTTCACCAAGAACTTCGGCACGATAAATAAGGAAATGCCTTTGCTACCTTCTGGTGCGTCGGGAAGCCGAGCAAGCACGAGGTGGATGATATTTTCAGTCGCGTCGTGGTCGCCCCATGTGATGTAAATTTTCTGCCCAAAAATTTTGTAGTGATCACCGTGTCGCTCGGCACGGGTCTTCATGGGTCCCAAGTCCGAACCCGCACCCGACTCTGTGAGGTTCATGGTGCCCGACCACACGCCGGCGTTGATGTTTGGTAGATACTTATCTTTAAGCTCAGGACTCGCGTGTGCAGAAATCGCAAGCGCTGCGCCAGAGCTTAAAAAAGGCTCCAGCGCAAAGGCCATATCTGCCGAGTTCCACATTTCACAGGCCGCTGTACCGTAGAGCTCAGGTAAGCCTTGCCCGCCATGCGACGATTCCGCTGCGATGCCAACCCAGCCACCCTCGCCGAGCGCGCGTATCGCCTCACCGTAACCCGGCGGTATAGTGACAACGCCGTTTGCACAGCGTGAGGGCTGCATATCGCCGACGCGCCGCAATGGCGACACCACATCAGATGCAAGCTTCGCCGCTTCCTCAAGTAGTGCTGTCGTCAGGTCAGCACCCACATCAAGGCCATCGAAGCGCGGTAAGGTGCCAAGCCGATCGCCCGCCTTGCAAACGTCGTCGATTAAGAACTGCATATCATCAAGCGGTGCGGTGTACATAAGACCTCCAAATTTTGACGCTATTGTAGCTGTTCACCCTTTCAGACCAAGAAATTCTCTTCAGAAGCGTAGAAGGTGTAGTATTCATACGGTGAATAATAGCTTCCACGGGAGAGTATACGCATGAGCCGATTGGGTCGCGTTGATTTAAACCTTCTTGTCTATCTTGACGCACTGCTCCGCGAGCGCAACGTCACGCAAGCAGCGCACAGCCTAGGGCTGTCCCAGCCCGCGATGAGTAACGGGCTGAAGCGCCTACGTGAAGTATTCAACGACCCGCTTCTTATTCGCACTTCGGACGGTATGACACCGACGGCTAAGGCCGAAGAGTTAGAGCCGCAGCTACGCGAGATCCTCACTAACGTCGATCGTGCACTGCAACCGACCGAGGAGTTCATCCCCGAGACCGAAAACCGCGTGGTGCGACTCATGGCCAGTGACTACGCAGAGTCGACGTTGCTACCGTCTGTGCTCAAAGAACTTCGTGAGAGAGCGCCAGGCGTCACGCTGGACATCATGAACCCGTCTGACGTGAGTTTTCTCGACGTGGAGCGTGGCAAGGTCGACCTTGTCATCAACCGGTTTGTGCAGATGCCACAGTCCTTCCACCAAATCACGCTTTGGAAGGACACCTTTTCCTGCCTTTTGAGCCCCGACAACCCGATTCTAGAAGACTTCAATCTCGACACCTATCTTGCCGCAGACCACATTTGGGTCAGTAAGACCGGCATGGGCGTGGGCGTTGGAGTAAACCCTGATGACGTGCAGCGTCTGGGTTGGGTTGATGTTGCGCTCGATGAGCTCGGCAAAAAACGACGCATCCGTGTTTTCACGCGACACTATCAAGCAGCGATGACCTTGGCAGAACAGAATGACTTGATTGTGACCCTGCCGACGCGCGCCACGGAACTTAAGCGAGACAACCCAAGAGTCGTTGCCAAACCTGTGCCCTTCGACATTCCCCCGTTGGAGCTAAAAATGGCATGGAGTCCTCTGCTGCAACACAACCCCGGACATCGCTGGATCCGTCAGCTGATTACGCGAATCGCTCGAGAGATTTAAACTGTCACAGAGCAATGGCAGGGTTAGCCGCATCATGACCAAAACGATCGATCTAAAAAGCCACTACGAGGCCACCGAGCTCTATTCCGACGACCCTTTAGTGGGTGTGAGAAACAACGTTATCTCGCCGATTGAGTGCGCTTATTTGATCGAGCTCGCCAAACCGCATATCAAACGTGCGGGCGTCGTACTCGACGAGGGTTACAAACCCAGCGACGGCCGAACAGGTTCCAACCACTGGCTGAAGTACGACGAGGACGATGTCGTGCAGTCTATCGGCCGCCGCATTGCTGACATCGTTGGCCTGCCACTCGAAAACGCAGAGTCGATGCAAGTTATTCACTACGGTCCGGAGCAGGAATACCGCCCCCATTTCGACGCCTTTAACCTATCAGTGCCCAAGGGCCAGCGCGCCGCTAAATGGGGCGGCCAGCGTTTAGTCACAGCGCTCGTCTACTTAAACAAAGTTGAAGCGGGTGGTGCCACGCAGTTTCCTAAACTCGGCATTACGGTACCGTCGCTGCCAGGACGCATGGTGATCTTTCACAACACCACCGAGGATATTGGTGGTCCTCACCCCAACAGCTTGCACGCAGGTATGCCCGTCGAGGCCGGTGAGAAGTGGGCCTTCAATATGTGGTTCCGCCTTCAGGACACCACTACTTCGTTCGAAACCTTCAGTTCACTGCCTAGCGTAAGAGTCAAATCACCGGACGAGCCCGCCAGCGCGACGCCTCGCGTGGCAAACGACACCCACACACGACAGACCACTCAACAGGAACAGACACCCTGTGAGGCTAATGCCACTGCGAGAATATCCGCCAGCGGTATTACGGTTCGAGCCAATCGCGCAGATGCGCTGTGGCAGCGCGCTGCGAACAATATTCGAGGGAATACGCAAGACTTCCCGGCCCTTTACGTGAGCTACTGGGACACCTACGACAATAAGCCGCAACCCGAAGCCCCGAACGACTGGAGCGGCACGCGATTTAGAACAGCTAGTCGCAAGGTGCTCAACCCACTGTCGGATGTGGGTTTTGTTACCGCGACACTTGCAAACAGTGGCAAATCGTATTTCGTACCGGTCACCTTTACACAAACCGCCGCTGCAGTTGCTATCGATCCCAAGGCCGACGACCTATGGTTTATTCGAAGCAAGCTGAGAAATGCCAAAGACAAAACGCTGTGCGTCCCCACACCGATCATGATAGCGGCGACACTTCCTGAGGATCGAATTATCCAAAAGGCGGTCGATCGGCTTGCGCTGATTGATCAACACAAATTCACGACACGTGTTTACCTCGCCATCATTGGCGAGAAGCTCTTCTGTGCTGACGACAGCATTTTGTTTGTGCATGAAGCAAGTAACGCACCCAACGAC